>CAKZUT010000116.1 GCA_937922185.1 uncultured Neomegalonema sp. | reverse complement strand
GGTCTCTCCGCGTCAGAACCCGGCCCCGGACCAGCACAGCAACATTGCATGTTGCAGTGCATCCGGGGAAGAACAGTCAGCGTTTAGGGCCGTTGGTGTCAGTCCCGTTCCATCTTCTCCTCGATCCGCGCGAGGCGGGCTTCAAGGGCGCGCAGGGCATCGAGGATTTCGTGGCGCTCATCGGATGCACCCTCGTCTTCCTCCACCGCATCCTGCATGGAGTTGACCATCAGGCCGACGACCAGATTGGCCACGGCGAAGGTCGTGACGAGGATGAACGGCAGGAAGAACCCCCACGCATAGGGATGCACCTCCATCACCGGGCGGACGATGCCCATCGACCAGCTTTCCAGCGTCATGATCTGGAACAGCGTGTAGCCCGACGCGCCCACCGTGCCGAACCAGTCGGGGAAATCGGCACCGAAGGTCTTGGTGGCGATGACCGCGCCGACATAGAAGATCAGCGACATCATCAGGAACACGGTGCCCATGCCGGGCAGCGCCCCGATCAGACCCTCGACGACCTTTCGCATCTGCGGCACCGCCGAGACGAGCCGCAAGACCCGGATGACCCGCAGGGCGCGCAGGATCGACAGCGCCCCGCTCTGGGGAGCCAGCGAGACGGCAACGACGGCGAAATCGAAGACGTTCCACCCGTTGCGGAAGAAGCGTGGCCCCTGCGCGATCAGCTTGGCCGCGATCTCCACCACGAACAGCATCAGGCAGGCGATGTCGATGGCCGTCAGGATCGGGCCATACTGCGCCATGATACTCGGAGAGGTCTCCAGCCCCAGCACCACGGCATTGATCGCGATGACGGCGAAGATCAGGCGGCGGATCGCGGGGGCTTCGACGAACTGACCGATGCGGGCGCGCAGGGCCGGGGTGGGCATGGTCATCTTCTCCTGAAACCTGCGCTTCGCATGGGCGCGCGCAGGGTAGTCTACAGCGGTTCCTGCGGATAGGTCGTGCGAAATCCCGTCGATTCAAGGGCCGCATATCCCCGCCGTGAACGCCCCGCAACCCTGCGCCGGACACCCTTTCTCAGCGGCTCATCCGCAGCAGCCCTTGCCCAGCGCCTTCAGACGCCAGTAATTGTACGGCAGGGGCGTGATCCAGCCGACGAACAGCATGATGGGGACGACCCACCATGTGAGCTTGGCCCCCCCCGTCAGCAGGACGTCGGTGATGTTCATCGCCGCCTCCATGGCGATCATCGAGATCAGCGACATGCCGATTGCAGTGCGGAAGGCGGCGCGCAGGGCCATCTGACGCGAGAGAATGACCGTCTCCAGCGCGATGGAGGTCATGAGGCCGTTGATGATCGCCAGTGTCATGATCGCCCAGACAGGCCACGGGATGCCGGTCAACTGGAAATAAAGGATCGTGCCGAAATCGCCGATGGAACAGCCGATGAGGCACCAGAGCGTATTGATCCGCGCCTGCGCCCAGGTCGGGCCGTCGCGCCAGTCGATTCCGGGAGAACGGTTTTCGGTGAGAGCCATGGGACGTGTCCTTTCGAGTCGGGACCGGATATAAAGGTTCCAGCAACAGGAGACTCAAGATGAAAATCGGGGAGGCCGCGCGCGAGGCCGGATTGCCTGTCAAGACCGTGCGCTACTATGCCGATATCGGGCTGGTCGCACCGCAGGGTCGGAGCACGGGTGGCTATCGTGACTATGACAGACCGGAAGTTGCAAGACTGCGGTTCGTTTCGCGCGCAAGGCGGTTCGGATTTTCAATACCCGAATGCCGCGAGTTGCTGTCGCTCTATGAGGATGACGGGCGCGAGAGTGCGGATGTGAAGCGGCTCGCGGAGGCGAAACTGGCGGCACTGGACGCACGGCTTGAGGAACTGACCGACCTGCGTGACGAACTCGCGCGTGTCGCGACCGCCTGCGCGGGGGACGGGCGACCCGACTGTCCGATCCTCGACCGCTTCGCCGGGGACGGGGATGATCAGGGACCGCTCAGCGCGGAAAGCTGATTTCCCGAAGGCGACCCCCGTGCTATGCGTCGCGCCCCGAGCATGGAGAACGATCCGATGACAGCGAAAACCGGCGAGGTCTGGACGGCGTTTGCCACCATCGAGAACGAGCGCGATGCCCAGTCGCTCGCCGAGGCACTGGAGCGCATGGAGCCTGCGCCCGTGGGCATCGGCTGCTTCGAGATCGACGAGGACGGCGACCTCTGGGAAGTCGGGGGGTATTTCGACGGACGGCCCAACGACATCCTGCTCGCCCTGCTGGAAGCGGCATACGGGGCGCGGCCCTTCGTCGTCTCCAACGTGCCGCCCGAAGACTGGGTATCGAAGGTGCGGCGCGAGTTGCGCCCGGTCAGCGCGGGCCGCTTCGTGCTGCATGGCAGTCACGATGCAGGACAGGCCCCGCCCTCCGCCATACGCCTGCGGATCGAGGCGGCCATGGCCTTCGGCACCGGCCATCACGGCACCACGCGCGGATGCCTGACCGCGATGCACCGGCTGGCGCGCAAGGGCCTCGTCGCCCGCCGCGTCCTCGATCTGGGCACAGGCACGGGTGCGCTGGGCATGGGGGCCGCGCTGCTGTGGAAAAGCAGGGTGATCGCGACCGATATCGACCCCGTTGCCGTCATGACCGCGAAGGAGAACGGGCGCTTCAATGGCACCGGCGCGATGATGCGGACCGTGGAGGCAAGCCGGGCAACCGGGCCGGAAATAGGCCGCAATGCACCCTATGATCTTGTTTTCGCGAACATCCTCGCCGCCCCCCTCAAGCGGCTCGCGCCCCAGATCGCCGCCGTGACGACGAGCGGGTCCGCCGTGGTGCTTTCGGGCCTGCTGCACCGGCAGGCCCCCGGCGTCGAGCGCGTCTTCGCGGGATGGGGCATGGTCGCACAGGACCGGATCGCCCTCGGTGAATGGACGACCCTGAGCCTGCGGCGTGTTCGCAAGACTCCCCTACGCTGACAGGGCGCTGTCCTCGCTGTCCAGCCAGTGGCGGATTTTCTCCAGCATGACCTTCGGGCTGATCGGCTTGCTGAGATAGTCGTCCATGCCGGCGTCAAGGCAGGCGATCCGGTCGATATCGGCGGCATGGGCCGTGACGCCGATGATCGGAACACGCGGGCCGGTGCCCTCGATCTCGCGGATCTTCCGGGTCGCCTCGTGACCGTCCATCTTCGGCATGGTGACGTCCATGAGCACGAGACAGGGGCGAGCCTTGCGGTAGGTCTCCACGGCGATGATACCGTTCACGGCAATGACGCCGCGCAAGCCGAGAGCGTCGAGAATCTCCATCATGACGAACTGATTGACCTCATTATCGTCGGCGATGAGGATATAGGGCTGCGTGTCCCCGACATCAGGTGATTTTTCGGCCTCGACCGCCTGCCACCTGGCTTCCTGCGCGACTTCCCCCGCCTGTGCGGGCAGGGGCGGACGTTTCTTCGGCTCGCGGACAGAGGCCACAAGCGTCTTGAGCAGCACAGCCGACCGTGTGGGCTTGACGAGATATCCGTCTATCGAGAGTTCGCGGAAGGCGGGGGAATCGGCATCCAGATCAATCGAGGTGAGCATGACGATGGGCGTGTCGCTGATGCCCGGTGTTTCGCGGATGATCTTCGCAACCTGCATCCCGTTCATTCTGGGCATGTGATAATCGAGGATCACCGCATCGAAAGGTACGCCGGAATCCATGCATCCGAGCAGAGCCGCCAGCCCACGCTGCCCGCCCTCGACCGCAGCCCCGTCGAAATTCCACGCGGCCAGTTGTTCCAGCAAAATCGAGCGATTCACCGGGTTATCGTCGATCACCAGCACCTTGGCACCGGTCAGCTCGTTCGGCAGGGCCTTCGGTTTGCGGACGGCCCCGTCCAGCGGCAGGGATATGGTGAACCAGAAGGTCGATCCCTTTCCGACCACGCTGTCACAGCCGATCTTGCCGCCCATCAGCTCGACAAGCCGGGTCGCAATGGCAAGGCCCAGCCCCGTTCCCTCGTGCTCGCGGGTGGAGGAGCCATCAACCTGATTGAACTTGGCAAAGACGCTATCGATCCTGTCCTCCGGTATGCCGATACCCGTATCGACGACGCGAACCGTCAGCGCCACAGTCTCGCGGCCTTCCGCATCGGGTTGCCCCGAACTGCCATCGATATCGACGAGAACATGGCCCTGCTCGGTGAACTTCACCGCATTGCCCATCAGGTTGGTCACGATCTGCCGGATGCGCCCGGCATCCCCGATCAGACGATCCGGGACACCCGGTGCGATCCGCACGATCACCTCCAGATTTTTCTCGGCTGAACGGGTCGAGAGCAGGGTCGCTACATCGTCTATGGCGCGCGAAAGCTGGAAGGGTTCGGGATGCAGCGCAAGCTGTCCCGCGTCGATCTTCGAGAAATCGAGAATATCGTTGATGATCGTCAGGAGCGCATTGCCGGACGTGCCGATGATCTCGGCGAACTGGCGCTGGCGGCTGTCGAGTTCGGTATCGAGCAAAATTTCGGACATGCCGAGAATACCGTTCATCGGCGTGCGGATTTCGTGGCTCATATTGGCGAGGAATTCGGATTTTGAGCGTTCGGCGGTTTCCGCCGCCTCTTTGGACCGCTGAAGTTCCATCTCACGCTGTTTCAGCTCGGTGATATCGGTACGCAGGCCGACCCGCAGGCCCTCCGCCGCGCGACGGTCGATCCGCTTGATCCAGCGTCCGTCATGGGTTTCGAAGATATTCTCGGCGTCGAGACCCTGCTCCCATTCCGCTGTCTTGTCGCGCGCCCATGCCTCTTCCTGCCCCGCAAGACCGGGAATATTGCCGGTGCGGGCGAAGGCAAGCAGGAAATCGTGAACGTTCATCCCCGGATGTACCGCCACCCCCGGAAACTGGTCCATGAAGCGGCCATTCCAGACGATGAAGCGGTCCTGACGGTCCCAGACAGCCATACCGTCGGGCATCGCCTCGATAGCCGCGCGCAGTGTCTTGAGGGATGCCTGGGCGACGGCATTCAGGCGATCCAGGGCTACCTCGCGCTTGCGGGCTTTGACGATATCGACCCAGAGCCGGATCAACGTGCCGTCTTCAAGACGCTGATCCGTGATCGAATAGCTGCGACCATCCGGCAGTGTCGTCTCGCCGTGTTCATCCGTATCGGACAGGAGGGCGGTAACATCGGCCAGCGACTTTCCCTCCCGCATCGCCGGGTCAAGGACCGCGAGATCATCACGCCGCACGAGATTGTCGAACAGGAAATTGTCATCGCGATCGTAGACCGTCACCGCCGCAGGCAGTTGATCCAACACCGTCCGCATCAGCCTGTCGGAGGTCGCGGCGGTGTATTCAAGGGCCGCGATGGATTGCACGGAATGGCCGCTGAGGCTGATATCGTCGAAGGAAAGAAGCGTGCGTCCCTCCGACAGAGCCACCCCCGATGCGAACACGGCACGCCCGCCGGACAGCAGGATTTCGCGCTTCACGATCTGCTTCAGGACAATGGCGTTCTCGATGCCGCACACATGATCGTGCCAGTCCGCGTCATCCATCGCATCGCGGCGCTGTCCCCGCCCTGCCGCCATGAAATCGGCGAACGTGCCTCCCACCCCGAAAGCCGCCGGCTCGATACCCCAGACCTGATAGAGGATATCGTTCACGGCAAGAATTCGCAGGTCCGGGTCCAGAAGCAGCACCCCGGTCTTCATGTGATGGGCAATGGCCGTCAGATCGCCGGATGAGGGAATCGGCACAGGGGCCTCGCGGGAGACGCTTTCCCCCTGCCCCACGATCAGCGGTGCCTTCGAGGCCGACCGTGCGCGCCGCAACCGGAATACGTAGTCCCGGCCCGCGTGGTTCAGGGTCGCGGCCTCGCGCCCGCCCAGAACAAGAAGCTGTCGTTCCTTCGGGTTTTCTTCCGATCCGAACAGATCCGCCGCGCTCCGTCCGAGAACGGCATCGCGCTCGAATCCGAAACTCTCCAGGAAAGCATCGTTGACCGCCACGAATCGCAGATCACTGTCTTTGACAAAGACGGGGATCGGCAAGTCGAGCAGGGTTGGATCGACTTCCGGTTGCGACGGCTGTTCGGACATTGTCTCGCTCCGGTAAGAGGTCAGATCACCGGATTATCGGAGAAGTGTCTAACCGGCGGTTAACCAAGAGGGAGCGTTTCCGCGAGCAGCCCCTTCATACGCAACGGGGCCGTTCGCAGCGCGAGTCCCGTGGTGTCATCGGTTTCCACGAAGACGCCGCAGATGGTGGCATCGCCGATCTTCGGCTCGAACCGACCGGAGGGAAGACCGGTCACGAAACGGCGCAGCGGCTCTTCCTTATCCATTCCGATCACGCTGTCATAATCGCCGCACATGCCCGCATCCGTCTGATAGGCCGTGCCCTTTGGCAGCACGCGGGTATCGGCAGTGGGGATATGCGTATGGGTGCCCACGCACAGGCTGGCGCGACCGTCGCACCAATAGCCCATCGCCTGCTTTTCGGATGTGGCCTCGGCATGAAAATCGACCACCGCCGCATCACAGGCCACCCCGAGCGGACAGGATTCCAGCTCCCGCTCGATGGCGGCGAAGGGATCGTCATGGGGCTGCATGAAAATGCGACCGAGAGCGTTGATGACGAGGACGCGCCGTCCGTCCGGTAACTCGATCAGCGTCGCGCCCCGTCCCGGTGCCCCGGAAGGCAGGTTGACCGGGCGCACGATGCGCGGCTCGCGCGCCAGATGCCCGATAATCTCGCGGTTGTCGAAGGCATGATTGCCCAGTGTGATCGCATCGGCACCGGCATCGAACACGGTATCGGCGATATGGGAGGTGATGCCGAAACCACCCGCCGCATTCTCGCCGTTGACGACGACACAATCAAGCGACAGGCGGGCGCGCAGGCCCGGCAGGGCCTCGGTGACGGCATTACGCCCCGACCGTCCGAGCAGGTCACCGAGAAACAGGAGCCGCATTCAGCCTGCTGTGTCCGGCTCACCCGCCACTTCGGCGACTTCTTCAGGCTCGACCTTCTTGCGGGGACGCCCGCGTTTGGGTTTCGGCGGTTCCTCGCCCCCGGCCTCGGCGGCGGGTTCGGCCACGACGGGCTTGCGGGCGCGCGTGGCGCGTTTGCGGGGCGCGGGCTTGGCCTCTTCCTCGGCGGCGGGGGCGGGGGCTACCTCGGCAACCGGTGGCCGGTCATCGGAGGGGCGGGGATCGCCCAGAAGCGGATTCCGGGGCTGGTCCTCGTCGGTCATGTCGGAAGCGGGCTGTGCCACATCCTTGCGTTCGACCCTCTCGGATTCCGCTCTGGCCGGTTCGGAATCGCGGCCGGGACGGTCATTGTCCGAGCGGTCGTCGTCATGGCGGGGATTGTCGCGGCGCATCGCGTCCCTGCGATGTCCGTCATTGCGGGAGCGGTCACCCCGCTCGCGATCCTCGCCATTGGCATCGCTGCCATTGGCCCGATCCCGGTCGCGGTCGCCGCGCGGTTCGCGGCCCTCGCGGTTTTCCTGCCGGGACTCGCGTTCGCGCTGTTCGCGTTCCTCGCGTTCGCGCTGTTGCTGCGCCCGTTGCTCGCGGGCTTCGGCCTCGGCGGCCATCGCGGTGGAAACGATGCGCTGATAATGTTCGGCGTGCTGGTGAAACCCCTCGGCGGTGATCCGGTCTCCGGCGGTCATCGCGTCATTGGCCAGCGCGGCGTATTTGTCGATGATCTGCTGGGCGGTGCCGCGCACCTTGCCCTCCGGTCCGGTGCTTTCATAGACGCGGTTGAGGTTATTGCCCCCGCTATTGCCGCCTCCGCCACCGCCGGATCGCCGCCCGGATTTCTGGCGATTACGGTTATGATGCTGATTGTTCTTGGAAATCTGTTTCATGTGCCGTTCGGAAGACCGATCCGTCCTGTCGGAAACGTCGTGCAGGGCGGATTGGACTTTCAGTCCCTCAAATGTCTGCGGCGCTCAGCGGCGCACGATCATGCATCGCCGGATGCCCGCGATGTCGCGGCGAAACGTGATATCCCCGAACCCGCAGACCGAGAAAAGACGGGAAACCGCCTCTTCCTGGCCCGAACCGATCTCGAAGAACGCCGTTCCGGTCTCAGAAAGTGCCTTACCGAGTGTCGGAGCGATTCTCCGATACGCCGCAAGGCCGTCCTCATCGGCGAACAGCGCCGCTTGCGGATCCCATAACAGGACGTCATCCGAAAGGGTGTGTCGTTCGCGTTCACCGATATACGGAGGATTGCAAACCACAAGGTCGAAGGTGCCGTCAACCTTTTCAAGCCAATCCGAGCGTATAAACCGCGCTTTTTCATCCAGATGAAGCCGTTCCGCATTCTGCCGCGCAATGGCAAGAGCGGCCTGCGAGGCATCCACGCCCAGCCCCGTCGCGAAGGGCAACCGATGCAGCAGCGTCAGCAGCAGGCACCCCGATCCGGTGCCCAGATCAAGGACAGTGCGGGCATCGGGGGCGAGTTCGAGAGCCGCGTCCACGAGGGTCTCGCTGTCCGCGCGCGGGTCCAGCACATCGCCGGTCACGATGAAATCAAGGCCGTGGAACGCGCGCAGACCCACGATCTTCGACACAGGCTCATGGGCGGCGCGGCGGGCGATAGCCGCATCGTAGCGCGACATCTGCTCCGCCGTCAGGGCATCGCCATCCGTCGCGATCAACGCAGCGGCATCGATTCCCAGCACATGCAGCATCAGATCCCGCGCATCACGGGCAGGGGTCTCGACATGCACCAGCCGCGCCCGGCCCGCCCGCACGGCCCCGCCCCGCGTCGGTATCGCGCTCACGCTTCCAGATCGGCGAGTCTGGTCGCCTGATCGTCGGCGGTGAGGGCGTCGATCAACTCGTCCAGCGATCCGGCCATCACCTCATCCAGCTTGTAGAGCGTGAGGTTGATGCGATGGTCGCTCACGCGCCCCTGGGGGAAATTATAGGTGCGGATACGCTCCGACCGGTCGCCGGAACCGATCTGGCCCTTGCGCTCGGCGGCACGGGCCTCGTCGGCCTCCCGGCGCTGCATGTCGTAGAGCTTGGCGCGCAGCACATCCATCGCCTTGGCGCGGTTGGTGTGCTGTGACTTCTCGGAAGACGTGACGACGATCCCGGAGGGGAGATGGGTGATCCGCACGGCGGAATCGGTGGTGTTGACGTGCTGTCCTCCTGCCCCGGACGCGCGCATCGTGTCGATCCGCAGATCGCCCTCGGCGATGGTCACGTCGATCGCCTCGGCTTCCGGCAGGACGGCAACCGTGGCGGCGGAGGTGTGAATGCGCCCCTGACTCTCGGTTTCAGGCACGCGCTGCACACGATGGACGCCCGACTCGAATTTCAGGCGCGCGAAGACTCCTGTGCCCCTGACCGACGCGGTGATCTCCTTGAAGCCGCCCATCTCTCCGGCGCTTTCCTCCAGCACCTCGACCTTCCAGCCGCGCGCTTCCGCATATCGCTGGTACATGCGGAACAGGTCACCGGCAAAGAGCGAGGCTTCGTCGCCGCCGGTGCCGGGGCGGATTTCGAGGATCGCGGATTTTTCGTCCGCCTCGTCCTTCGGCAGCAAGGCAAGCTGCATCGCCGCCTCAAGATCGGGCAGGGCGCGGCGCAGGCGGGTCAGTTCCTCCTCCGCATAATCGCGCATTTCCGGGTCATCGAGCATCGCCTCGGCATCGCTGATGCCTTCCACGGTCGCCTCGTACAGGCGCGCCTGCTCGACCACGCCCTGCATGGCCGAGTATTCCTTCGACAGCGCGACGTATTCATCGCCGGACACTCCCCCGGCCATCGACGCCTCAAGGAATTCGTATCGCTGAAGTATCTGGATAATCTTCTCGCGTGGGATCATGATCGGGGTGTCGCCAGTCACGCGCGGCAGGTCAAGCGAAGATTTTGGCTCATCTCAGCCCGATTTATGCTATGATGTCCCCATGAGACGCCTTGTATTTCTGGCGGCCCTCGCCGTCCTGTCGTCGCCGGGATTTGCCGGACCCGCCCTGAAGGGCTGGACCGGGCCGAAACCGGAAAAACCGCCCTGTCGTTGTCGCTATGCAGGCGGCAAGGCCGTACTGGGCGAAAAGATCTGCCGCATCCGCAACGGAAAGATGATCACGCTGCGGTGTGATCTTGTCCTGAACAACACGAGCTGGACCGCGATCGCCAGCGGATGCGACATCGCGCAGGCCAGCATCCCGCCCTCGGCTCCGACGCCCCTCTGATCCCCGGACCGGCGGGATCGACGGATACTGCCGTCAGGCGACCGCGCTGCGCCGGACCGATGCCGTCACGGTTTTTTCGGAAGGGCCAAAAGCCTTGAAGAACGGCACTATTGCCGTTCCCCATGCCCGCGCACCGGGGCCAATGGTGCAGCCCGAAATCTCAGGGATGCGGGTACTGGCGCAGGTATCGGTCTCCACGGCGAAGCGCAGCTCGCTCACCAGCATGGAAAGATCATCATCTCCGAGGCGGCTGGCGATCAGCACGCGCTCGACAGGCACGGTCGCGGCAGCGGCCCGGATCGCCATGGCCAGAGCCGGAACCGCCTCCCCCTTCCATTCCTCGAAGATCGTGCGGGTATCCGCGAAATCGCAGGCAACCTGCTCGTGGAAATCGAACCCGGCATCCTCCATGCGACGCCGCATTGCCTTAAAGGACGCGAAATCCCCGATCCGCGCCCCCTGACGTCCGAATACGGGCATGGCATGAAGGTTACTGGACAGCTCGTTCTCCGCACCGACGAGACGCCCCTCCAGGATCAACCCCGATCCAAGCGTATCGCCGATATTCAGGTATAACGCCGTGGTAACGTCCGCATCCCGGCTGGACGCGATCTGTGCGAGACAGGCGGCCCGGATGTCGTTGACGCAATGGACGGGCAGATCGAACCGTTCCTTCAGGCGCGAGGCGAGCGGCCTGGCGGTGCCCGATCCGATCTCTGCGTCCACGCCACCCTTCTTTGATCCCGGATCATCGCTCAGATGCGGCAACAGAGATGTGCGGGCGGAAATACCGATACCGATTCGGCGTCCCCAGAGATTTTCCTCGATCCTGCCGGTTATGGCCTCGGCTCCGTCGATGACGGTCTGAAATGCTTCCTCGCTGAGGGGCTGATCGTATGTGACGTGCCGTTCCAGGATGGTATTGCCCGAAAAATCCACCAGAATGAGCTGCGCCGTGTCATTGCCAACGAAAATGCCGAGCGATATGGCCCCTTCCGGCGCAAGCTCGATGGGCGTGGAGGGCTGGCCCACGCGCCCCCGCTGCTTGTTGCCCTTGCAGACGAGGCCCAGATCCAGCAAACGCTCGACGATGATCGACACCCCCTGCGCGCTCATGTCGGACAGTCGCGCCAGTTCAGCCTTGGACATGGCTCCCTTCAGGCGCAGCAGGTGGAGGAGCGTACGCTCACTCGTCCGCAGTTCGGGCACATTATATTTCGATCTTGATATCTTCACGTTGCAAATCCTCAGATGCGCGCAACAAAAATCACTGCCCGGATAGATTGAAAACAACTCTACGTAAAGGGCGTATAAATTTCGCCTATACGTATACGGATGTTTTCAGGCCTTAAAATCAAGAGAAGAAAGCGATTCCACGGGGCGTCCCATGGCATAGCGTTTGACCCAGAAAACTTTTCCCTGCGCGCGCGTAATGGCCACATATGCCAGCCTTTTCCACAAAGGTATGCCGTTTTCCGTACGATTCGACCGTGCCGCAGCATAGATATCCGGTGCGAATACCTGAACATTCGGCCATTGCGAGCCTTGTGCCTTATGTATTGTACATGCTGCACCGTGTAAAAACACCGCACCCATGCGCGCCGCCAGCGGGATGATCGGTTCCTGCCCGTCCCCTCGCTCGATCTGGATGATCGACGCCACGCTGATCTGCGGATCTTCGGCTCCGGCAATGAAAAGCCGCGCGAAGCCCGGCTTCCTGCCCGGCCCGAGATAAAAGACCTGCGCGCCCTTCACCAGACCGGCCTGTTCGAGATTGATTCGTTTCTTGCGGTGCTTGAGCGGGATTTCCGCACCGTCGCAAATCAGCGGTTCCCCCTTTTCGAGAACCGTCTCTGCAATGCCATAGGCGGTGCGAAAGGCATGAATCAGCCGGATACGGGTCGCGTTGCGCCAGACGAGCATGGGCGAGCGCGACATCATCTGTGCATCGGCGCGCGGCGCCATCACCACCCGGTCGTCCCGTTCCGCCGCCTCGTGCAGCAGTCTCTCGAATCCCTCGAAATCAAGTGCGGGGTCCGCCAGCGCATAGGCGATCTCGACGATGGGATTGCCCTGCGCCTGCCGGTGGACCTTTTCCAGATGCACGATGGAAGAGGCGGGCAGCGAATCAAAGGCCATCGCATCCGACTGACCGACCGGGGCAAGCTGCGCGGGGTCACCGAAGAGAATCAGCGTATCGAATACCTTCCGCAGATCCTCCAGATGCTTGTCGTCCAGCATGGACGCCTCGTCCACGAGACCGATATCGATGGAATCGTCGCGGCGCGTCCACCCCGTGATGAACTCCGACCCGCGCAGGCCCGCACTGGCGAGTGCCGCCGGAATGGACTTGGTTTCAATGAAAAACGCCAGCGCCCGCTCAAGCGCCCCCTCCACGAGCGAGGGATGTTCGGGCCGCTCTCCCTCGCCGCCGTCGCGCAGCCAGTCGGCCAGTTTTTCGTATTCGGGATCGTAGAGCGGCGTGTAGATCACCCGGTGGATCGTGGTCGCCTCCACACCCCGGTTTCGCAGGACGCTGGCCGCCTTGTTCGTGGGGGCCACGATGGCGAAAGTGCGCTTGCCGCTGCGCTTCACGTCGTGATCGGCGCTGATCTGCTCGATGCCCGCCTCGGCCAGCAACTGCCCCAGATCGGCGAGCAACCGGGTCTTGCCTGACCCGGCCTTGCCGAGGATCGCGAATACGCGGCCCAGTTCGGAATCCACATCCTTGCGCGACCCCAGCGCGGCGGCGGGAAGCCCCTCCAGCGTCAGGCCGCTTTCCGCGATAAAGGCGCTGACGGCGGCGAATGCCTTTTCCTGATCGTCCGAATATGCGTCATCGCCCGTCTGCGCTTCTGCTGTCGCGCCGGTCATCCTATGCCCCGCATTCATGATGTTCAGGTCATGTTCTGGTACAGTTTGGCCCCGCTGACAAGCATGAACCATGATTCGCGCCCCGGTCGTGCTCCGGCGGCATCGGGATCACAGGAGGGCAATTCGCAGGAAATTCCCTGCGGGACAAGGCGACGTGATTACTCTATCGTCCCGCAGGACGTCGAAACAAGCTGACACCGATGGCATGTCCCTGAGCTGGCCCTTCTCGAAAAAACGCCCCGACCTGTCCGACAAGGAGCCGGTACGCTCATCCGTGCCGCATCTGCATAAGGACGGGCGGGCGGAGAATATCTTTCTCGGCGCCCATAACGTCGCCCTTGTCGAGCGATTGTGCAGTCAGGGTCGTTACGTGAACCCCAATGACGTGCTGATCTCGGCCCTGCGCCTGCTGGAAGAGCATGAGGAAGGCCGCGAGCAGCGCAGGCGCGCCTCCTATGCCGCCAAAGATCTCGGCCTGATAGCCCCGAAAACGGGGACCGACCCGCTCAGCCCGCGAAAGGGTCCGTGACGAGGATCGTGTCATCGCGCTCCGGTGATGTGGACAGCAACGCCACGGGGCAGCCGATCAGTTCCTCGATCCGCTTGACGTATTTAATCGCCGCCGCCGGAAGATCGGCCCAGCGCCGCGCGCCCTCGGTCGATTCAGACCAGCCGGGGATCGTCTCGTAGATCGGTTCGGCCTTGGCCTGTTGCGCGGCGGCAGCGGGCAGATGGTCGATCTCGACGCCATCGACACGATAGCCGGTGCAGATTTTCAGTTCCTCGAAGCCGTCCAGCACATCCAGCTTCGTCAGCGCCACCCCGGTCATGCCCGATTGCGCGGCGGTCTGGCGCACGAGCGCGGCATCGAACCAGCCGCAGCGGCGCTTGCGTCCCGTGACGGTGCCGAACTCATGGCCCCGTTCGCCGAGGCGCTGGCCGGTGGCATCCTCCAGTTCGGTCGGGAAGGGGCCGGAGCCGACACGGGTAGTATAGGCCTTCACGATGCCGAGGACATAGCCGACCTGCCCCGGCCCCATGCCCGATCCGCTCGCCGCCTGACCGGCCACCACATTGGATGAGGTGACATAGGGGTATGTACCGTAATCGATATCGAGCAACGCGCCCTGCGCGCCCTCGAAGAGTATCCGCCGCCCGTCGCGGCGCGCCTCGTCCAGTTCCCGCCAGACCGGGGCGGCGAATGGCAACACGTCCTGCGCCACGGCGAGCAGGTCAGCGCGCAGGGCATCACGATCCAGCGGCCCCTCGCCCAGCCCCTTGCGGAGCGGATTATGATGCGCGAGCAGGCGGTCGAGCCGGTTATCGAGCGTGGTTTCATCCGCCAGATCGGCGAGGCGGATTGCGCGGCGGCCCACCTTGTCCTCATAGGCCGGGCCGATCCCGCGCCCGGTCGTGCCGATCCTGCCCGCTCCGGCGGCCTCTTCACGCAGACGGTCAAGATCACGGTGAACCGGCAGGATGAGGGGCACGGTCTCGGCGATCCGCAGCGTGCCGGACGTGATGGTGACGCCCTCTGCACGCAATCGCCCGATCTCGTCGAGCAAGGCCCACGGGTCGAGAACGACCCCGGACCCGATGACCGACAGCTTGCCGGGCCGCACGATCCCGGAAGGCAGCAATGACAGCTTGTAGACCTTGCCGTCGATCACGAGAGTATGTCCCGCATTATGCCCGCCCTGAAAGCGCACAACGACATCGGCGCGCTCGGAAAGCCAATCGACGATCTTGCCCTTGCCCTCGTCGCCCCACTGCGCCCCGATCACGGCCACATTTGTCATCGCCCGTTCCCCTTCTGTCGAACCAGCCGGGTGTACCCCAGGGTCAGCGGCGGGGAAAGGGACTTGGTGCATCGATCTGTCGATCCGTCACAGCAGGGGCCGCACACGGGTACCGGGACATTCACCCGCATTGACACAGGATGGAAGCGCGCCGTGCCGGAATGAAAAAATCCTTAACATCCGGTTAACGTCTCGCTATTTCTGATGTACCAAATTCATATTGAAAAATATGTCCGCACACAGCCCCTATTGATCGGTGCGGATTTCCTGGCGGTTCGGGGCGGCATAATCAGGAGAATTGCACGATGAATATCGTTTCCATGGCAATGAATTTCGTCGGTCCCGCCGTCATCGACAGGATCGCCCGATCTCTCGGTATCAACAGCACCCTTGCGCGCACAGCGGTGGCGACGGTCCTGCCCGCCATTCTGGCGGCCTTGTCGGGCAAGGGATCGTCGGCACAGGGTGCCGGGTCAATTCTGGACATGGTGCGGAACAAGGGCGCGGACACGCTTCGCGATCTCGAAGGCAAATTCGGCGGTCAGGACGAGGCCCGGAATATCGAGCAGGGCCGACAGGAACTCGACTCGATACTCGGCGGCGGCGAGATGGGACCGATCATGGAGGCCGTCAGCCGCTTCACCGGGATTGACGAGGAAAAATCGGGAAACCTCTTCGGCATGATGGGGCCTGTCGCGCTCGGGGCGCTCGGCGAGGAGGTGTCGCGCCAGAATCTGGATGCGGGCGGCCTGTCACGGATGCTGACCTCACAACAGGAAAATATCTCCGCTGCCCTGCCGGACGGCTTTGCCGATCATGTATCCGGGAGCAGCGCGTTCGCCTCCTTCAGAACGAATCTGATGGGCACGACCATAAGCACAGAGCCGGGTGCGGCACCCTCGCACGGGGAACCGGATCACCCCGCGAAGAAATCGGGGGGTATGCTCTGGCCATTGCTGGGCCTGCTCGCCCTTCTCGCCGCCGGCTGGTACGTCTACACTAACTTTCTCGGCGGTGCGGATGCGGATCGCCCGGCGGGGATCGAGATGAGCCTCGACTCCTCCGAAATCGGCGGACAACTCACGGGCACGGTGGACACGATCAGGACATCCCTCGGATCGATCACCGACGAAGCCTCGGCACGCGCGGCCCTGCCCGATCTGACTGCGGCCAGCGAGAGCCTCGGAAACATTCAGGGCATGATGGGCGATATGCCCGAAGCGGCGCGCGGCCCGGTCGCCGGCATAGTGTCGAACGCGATGACCGCTCTGGAACCGCTGATCGAGAAGGTCCGCGATATTCCGGGCGTCGGGCCGATCATCAATCCGGTGCTCGACAGGATCGTCACGGCGATGGAGAGCATGGGCTGAGAAATCCCCCGGCACATCCCCCCGCATGACTCGAAAGCCCCGCAGAAGCGGGGCTTTTTCATTGCAACAGCCGTTTACCGGTCGCGCGACAGGCACTGATCGACATAGGCCGGGATATCGGACCGGGCGATGCCGATGCGGGCGAGGGTCTGCGCGTCCATCTCATACATTGCCCGCATCATGCGCGCATAGGCGATGGACTGTACCAGTCCGGCACCCCAGGCACGAACCGGCGCGAAGAAACCACCGATACGATCGGCAAGGGCGGGTGCGGGGCGGTCGAGTTCATAGAAGCTCATGGGATCGTCTCCTTTGCTGCGTTGCAACAAAGATAGGAGCGGCCCCGCAGACGCGGTATCCCCCTTTTATGCAAGGCCGCTTTGCGCTCAGCGCATGGAACCCATGTCCGGGTCACATACGCCTTGCGTCATCCGTTCAGAATGGCCGCATGGAAGGCGACGTGATCGGGGATGAAGGTCGAGACGAACCAGTAGCTGTGGTCGTATCCGGGGCGCATGGTGATGGTGGCATCCTGTCCTTTTGCCTCGCAGGCATCAATCAGGCTGCGGGTTTTCAGCAGGTCGAGGAAATTGTCGGCATCGCCCTGATCGACGAGGATAGGGCCGTGCCAGCCCTTCTCGCGCACCAGCTTCGATGCATCCGTATCGCCCCATGCGCTCTCGTCATCGCCGAGATAGGCCGAAAGCTGCTTGCGGCCCCAGTCAGACCCGTGCGGATTGCAGATCGGGGCGAAGGCCGAGACGGACCGATATTTATCCGGGTTGTTCAGGGCGATGGTCAGGGCACCGTGCCCCCCCATCGAATGACCGGTGATGCCGCAGCGGTCCAGATCGAGCTTCCCGGAGAATTGCGCGCGCAACAGGGCAGGCAACTCGTCACGGACATAGGACAGCATATTGAAATGCGGCTTCCACGGTGCCTGCGTCGCATTCACGTAGAAACCCGCGCCCTTGCCCAGATCATAGGCGTCGTCATCGGCCACATCGTCGCCACGCGGGGATGTATCGGGAAAGACCAGCGCAACGCCGTGTTCGGCGGCCGCCCGCTGCGCGCCCGCTTTCTCCATCGCATTGGCATGGGTGCAGGTCAGGCCGGACAGATACCACAATACCGGCACCGGGCCATCCCCGGCCTGCGGGGGGGTATAGACCGCGAAGGTCATGTCGCAGGCACAGGCCTGCGATGCAGCGGTATAGACGCCCTGTGTGCCGCCGAAGCAGGCGTTTTCCGATACGGTTTCCATGGTGCGGTTCTCCCTCAAGCCCGATGATGGGCGCAAGGTGACGCAGGTGGCCCGTTCACGCAAGAGGGTCAGGGTTCGGGAGAAAAGCGTTTCCAGACTGATCGCTCCGGCACGGCCCCTTCACAGCGCGCAAGTGCCAGTGTGCGCCAGCGATGATCGGGGCTGAAAGTCGTCGCGCTTTCGGACCCGACGGTCAGGCATACCCCCGCGCCCGTCAACTCGATACGTCCGTCTTCGCGGTGCTCGAAGGTCTGGAGCGACGTCGCGATGAACGGCGCGCGGCTCTCGTCGATGGTATCCGCACAGGGACGCAGCATCACCGCCGCCCCCGGCAGGGATCGCCCGTTCAGGCCCACCGCCGTCACGCATCCCTCATATGCCGGAAAGCGGATCGGCCCCGGCGAGGCGAACGTAACGGCCTCATCGGCATAGAAGCCCGGCCTCTTGCAGTTATGGGCGTTGAGCGGCATCGAGAAATCCACCCAGTCCCCGGACCCCGCCACATCGAGGCAATACCCGTCATCGGGCCGGTCCAGACGGTCGGCCAGTTCCAGATAGCCCGCCCCCTCCTGCCAGGCGGCGGCAGGGCTGGCGAAGAGGGTCAGGGCAAGGGCAATCGCGAAACGCATGATCCCGATATAGAGTGATGTCCTGACCGGGAAAGGAGAATGCCATGGCTGAGGAAAAAACCGCCTGCCGCACCCCCGCCACGGGCCGGGACGGCGTGACGCATATTCCGCGCTGGAAATACGATATCCTGCGCGCGGCGATCCTCGATGCGGTCGCAGGGTCGGGCGATGCCGGTTTTGCCTTCGCCGACCTGAAAGAAGCCGTGCGCGCGCGACTGTCACCGGACACGCTCGACCGGCTCGGCTCCCTCGGCTGGCATATCACCGTCGTGAAGCTGAACATGGAAGTGGAGGGAGAGTTGCGGCGCATCCCGAAGGTCACGCCGCAGCGGATCGTGCCGACGTGATTTTCAGAGTCTGCTGCGGCGATATCATCGCCCGGAAAGAGAAACCGCCTTGCATTTATGCGTCAGCAAGGTAGATTCTTGCTTCGTTCGCAATTTCTCTCGTCGGGACCATGCTATGAACGCTTCGGAAGACCTTCTGAACTACTGCGCGGGCATGAAATTCCAGACGGTTCTGGCCGATCCGCCATGGCGGTTCGCCAATCGCACCGGAAAGATGGCCCCCGAACACCGGCGGCTGTCGCGCTACGACACGATGGAACTGGCGGATATCAAGGCGCTGCCGGTTGCGGATATCACCGAGGAACCCGCACATTGCTATCTGTGGGTGCCCAATGCCCTGCTTCCCGATGGTCTCGACGTGATGAAGGCATGGGGATTCGAGTACAAGTCGAACATCATCTGGCACAAGATCCGCAAGGACGGCGGGTCGGACGGGCGCGGGGTCGGCTTCTACTTTCGGAACGTGACCGAGGTGATCCTGTTCGGAGTCCGGGGCAAGAAGGCACGGACACTTGCGCCGGGACGCTCTCAGGTGAACCTGATAGCGACGCGCAAACGCGAACATTCGAGAAAACCGGACGAGCAGTACAAGCTTATCGAGGATTGCAGTCCGGGACCGTTCATCGAACTCTTCGCGCGGGGACAGCGTGACGGTTGGGGGTGCTGGGGGAATCAGGCGGATGCATCCTACGCCCCCGACTGGAAGACCTACGCCTATAACTCGACAGTCGCGGCAGAATGAACACAGGCGATGCTGATCCGGTGCCGGGTGATATTGCGGACCCTCAGAAGCGTGTCCGCGCCCTTTTCCCCGATGACCTGCAT
>CAKZUT010000115.1 GCA_937922185.1 uncultured Neomegalonema sp. | reverse complement strand
CTGGATGGTCTTTCATCCGAGTATTCGCAGTACCACGGCGTACAGGTAGCGTTGCCGGAGAAGGGGCCAAAACCGAAAGATTTCGCAAAGCGATGGGAAGACTTTCTCGATACGTGGGAAGCACCATGAAAATCTCAAGGTCCGAATAGGTAATCCACGCTGACTGCATTCCGGGGTCGCAAATCCGCGTTTCCCCGTCGCCCTCCATCCGCGCCCTGTGCTAAAGTCGCCTTAAAAGGCGAAAACAGCATTTCCGGCCATGGAGACTCACATGAGAACGCAGGCACGCGCGGTTGTCGTCGGGGGGGGAGCGGTCGGCTGCTCCATCGCCTATCACATGGCCAAAGCGGGCTGGACCGATACCATCCTGCTCGAACGCGACGAGTTGACCGCCGGGTCCACATGGCACGCGGCGGGCCTGCTGCCGTATTTCAACATGAGCTATGCGACTACGCATATCCATGACTACTCGATCAAGTTCTACAAGACGCTGGAAGAAGAAACGGGCCTGAACGCGGGTTTCTCGGTCGTCGGCAACCTTCGCATGGCCCAGACCAAGGCGCGGATGGACGAGTACATGACCTACGCGACCACCGCCGAGACCTGCGACGTGCCCTTCGAGTGGCTGTCCCCCGCACAGGTCAGGGAACGCTATCCCCTGGTCCGCACCGAAGACCTGGAAGGGGCGATCTATCACCCGACAGACGGCTACATCAATCCGGCGGATGTGTCTCAGGCCATGGCCAAGGGCGCACGGATGCGGGGCGTCGAGATCGTGCGCCGGGCGCAGGTGGACGGCTATCGCCGCGAGGGCAACGAGTGGGTCGTCATGGGCCGTATCATGGTCGAGCGGGGCAACTCGCTGCTGCCGACCGAAGAGACCTTCGAAATCCGCTGCGAACACGTCATCACGGCCACGGGCAACCATGCCCAGCGCACGGCGGCGATGATCGGAGCCTATATCCCCGCCATTCCGGTCGAACACCAGTATATCGTCACCGAGCCGGACCCGATGCTGGTCGAATGGCGCAAGGAGAACGGCGAACACCCCGTCCTGCGCGATGCCGATGCGAAATGGTATGTGCGCGAGGAACGGGGCGGCTGGATTCTCGGCCCCTATGAGCGCAATGCCCCCGCCTGGGCCGTGCATGGCGTGCCGGAGAATTTCCGCGCGGACCTGCTGCAACTCGATCTGGAGCGGATCGAGGAGGAATATGCCAGCTTCATCCACCGCATCCCCTCCTCCGAGAATTGCGGCCTGAAGGACGATTTCAACGGTCCCATCTGCTACACGCCCGACGGCAATCCACTGATCGGGCCTGCACCGGGAGTGCGGAATTTCTGGTTTGCGGAAGGGTTCTCGTTCGGGATCACGGCGGCGGGCGGTGCGGGGCACTATCTCGCGCAGCTCATCACCGAGGGCGAGGCCGAGATCGATATGTGGTCGCTCGACCCCCGCCGCTTCGGCAAATGGGTCAACCGTGCCTATGCGGTCAAGAAGAACGAGGAAGCCTACGAACACGTCTATATCCTGCACCATCCCGATGAGGAACGCCCCGCCGCGCGCCCTCTTCGGACGGCCCCCTGCTATGACCGCATGAAGGCCGAAGGGGCGCAGTTCGGCTGCGTCAACGGGTGGGAGCGGCCAAACTATTTCGCCGAACCGGGCTTCAACGACCACGATTCGCGCAGCTTCCGGCGCGGGGGATGGTGGGAATATGCCAGGCGCGAGGCCGAGGCCGTGCGCGAGGGGTTAGGCATGTTCGACGCCACCGCCTTCACCAAACACGCGCTCAAGGGACCGGGGGCCACCGCGTTTCTCGACTGGCTGACCTGCAACAAGCTGCCGAAGGTCGGGCGCATCAACCTGACCTATGCGCTGACCACCGCCGGAACCGTGCGGACCGAACTGACCATCGTGCGGCAGGCCGAGGACAGCTATTACCTCGTCACCGCCGGGGCCGCACAGGCCTATGACAGCGATTTCCTGAACAGGATGGTCACGGACAAGGCCCCCGAATTCGGACCGATGATGCTGGTGGATGTGACCTCGCAATACGGTGTCTTCGCCATTGCCGGCCCCCGCTCGCGCGATTTGATGAAGAAGCTGGTCTTTACCGAGAATCCCGAAGAAGCCTTCACCAACAAGGCGTTCCCGTGGCTGTCGGCCAGGCAGATTGATCTCGGCATGGTGCCGACCATGGCGATCCGGGTGGCCTATACCGGCGAACTGGGCTGGGAACTGCACCACCCGATGGAGATGCAGAACCATCTCTATGACAGGATCATGGCCGCCGGGGAACCGCTGGGCCTGAAGCTGTGCGGCGCGCGGGCGCAGAACTGGCTACGGCAGGAAAAATCCTATCGCGCCTTCGGCACCGATCTGGGCCGCGATGCGACCCCGCTGGAGGCCGGGCTGGACCGCTTCGTCGATCTCTCGAAGGAGTTCCGGGGCAAGGCGGCGATGCAGGAGACCGGCATTCGCGCAAAATGTGTCACGCTGCTGATCGATGGGCCGGAGGATACCGATCCCTGGGGCCGCGAGGCCCTCTATCGCGAAGACGGCACCACACGGGTCGGGCGGCTGACCTCGGGCGGGTATTCGGTACATTTCGGCAAGCAGATCGGCCTCGGCTATGTGGACCCGACCTGCGCGGCGGTGGGCACGAAACTCAAAGTTCGGATGCTCACCGAATTATGGGATGCCGAGATCGTGCAAGACAGCCCCTATGATCCGAAAAACGAGACGATCCGGGTCAGCGGATAGATCCGGTTTCAATCGAGCAGGATCGCAACGTCCCGAAGGCGGTCAACTGTCTTCGGGACCCCTGCTTTGCCGAGCGAGGACAGGTAACTGTCGGTATCAAGCGGCGGGTTGAGATAATGGGCCTTGTCCCTCCTGACCGCTTTGAGGAACTCAGCCGATGACAGCCCATATTGATCCAGCAAAAAATCATCCGGGTGGCGCGCTTCAAGACGCAACGGTGACAGCAAAACCGCATCAAGGGGCGAAAATGAGTCTTCCGGGAAACGGCTTCCTGTTTCGTTCCGTTCGTCGGACTCAGGAGGCCGGTCGCGCGCGGGCCGGATCGAAGGTGACGATAGCGGTCAGGCCCTCGTTCGGGGCGGTCTCGATCACCAGGTCGCCACCATGCAGGGCGACGAGGCGGTGGACAATGGCGAGGCCCAGCCCCGCGCCCTTCGCGCGCACGGCGGCGCGGGGCTGTCCGAAAGGCTGACGCGCGATCGCAAGGTCTTCCGCCGTCATCCCCGCACCGTTATCGGCAACGATCAGGCGCGGGCCGTCTGGATCGACCGTAACGGTGACCTTTGCCTCGGCCAGACCGTTCACCGCCTTGAGGGCGTTGGAGATCAGGTTGAGCAACACCTGCTTGAGGCGGCGCGCATCACCCGTCAGGCCCACGCGCTCGTCGGGAATGTCACTGTCGATGCGTGTCCCGCGCGCCTCGGGCAGGTCGCGGCAGAGCGATACGATCCCGGCAACGATAGTGCAGAGATCGCAGGATTCCTCGTAGAGTGTCAGGTCGCCGGTCTCGGAACGCGACAGATCTATCAGGTCATCGACAAGTTGCAGCAGCAGAATGCCGCTTTCGTGGATATCCGTTGCATATTCGACGACTTCAGACGGATCGGGACGCCGCTCGCCCGTCTTCGACAGGATGGACGCCCCCCCGATGATGACGTGCAGCGGCGTCCGCAACTCATGGCTGACATTGGCGAGGAAAGCGGTCTTGGTACGGTCGGCCTCACGGGCCGCATCGCGGGCCTTGACCAGCTCGGCCTGAGCCAGAGACAGCGAATTATGGTTCTGCACAAGCTGGCGATGAATGGCACTTTCCTCGGAGACATCGCGGCGGAACAGCCATAGCCCGCCCGTTTCCGGGTCACGCCGGATATGAAGCGATACAGGCTCATCATTATTGCGCCCGGTCTGGATCAGCGGCATGGCGATATCCACATCCGGCCCGGCCAGCGCCTCCTCCAGCCCGTAGAGAACCGGCATCGTCTCGCGGATGTCATGGCCGGGCGCGAGATCGTCAATCTCACCATGCACCTCCGTCACGGTGAGGTCATCGTCGAGCCGGATCACGACAATGCCCAGGGTCGCGGTCAGAAGATCGGGTTGCAGGTCCATACCGGCCCTACAATCCAAGCGAGAGAATGGAGCGCGCCAGAGCGCGGAACATCGTATTCACGGCATCACCCGTGCGCGCGCTGGTCTCGAACACGGAGCAATCGTAGCGACGTGCCATGCGTTTTACGGTTTCAGGGCTTTTCACGGATGCGATGTCGGATTTGTTGAGCGCGAGGCACAGCGGGCGACCCGGCAGAGCCTCCTCGAACATATCCGCCGCCTGCCACATGGCCGGGAAGGGATCATCGCGGGTCAGATCACCGACGATGACCGCCCCCGATGCCCCGACGATGTAGCGGCGGGTCTGCTCACCGGGCAGAGGCGCGCCCTCAATATCCCAGACGACGAGGCTGACTTCGAGATCGTCTCCCTCAAGGCTATCGAGATGCTTGTAGATGTGAACCCCGATGGTCGCACGGTATGCTTCCGAGAATTCATCGAGGACATAGCGGCGGATCAGCGACGTCTTGCCGACGCCGAAATCGCCGAGGACCACAATCTTGTAGGTCTTCATGGATCGAGTCGCCTTCCGGCAACGGGCATCGCCAGCGTCGTCGCCACCGGCATCGGCCAGCGCAACAGAGCGTCCGCGATATCGGCCCGTGTCGCCTCGTCAGGAACGAGGCCGGTCACGGTCACGGCCCCGTCCGCATAGGCCGCCTCCACAGGATACCCGGTCATGGCCGGATGCCCGTTCGCAACATCGAAGGCGGATTCGGTCCAGCGTTCAATGTTTGCTCCTTCCAGCGCGAAATGACCCCATATCGTCAGCATAATCGCGGCAACGGCGGCAACGCCCTTGCCGATCAGCGCGGCACCGCTCACCCCGTCATCCCCGGAGACGGGCGCGACATCAACCGCGAGAAGGCGGGCGGGAAGCGCATCGTCTCCCCCCTCCTGCAAACGGCGGATCACCTGATCGAGCAGATGATCGATCTCTTCCTCGATCTTCGGCGGCGCAGTTCCGGTGCAGCGCAGGGCGAGAATCTTCATCGGACTGGCGCGCAGATAGATCGTCCCCGCAGACAGGTTGAGCTGACGCAACTCGTCTATTCCGCCGCCGCCAAAAGCATCGCGGGCAAAGGCATCGAGGGCGGCGATCATGCCGCCCAGAAGATCATCGTCGAGGGTGGCGGAATCATCCAGTTCGGAACCGACAGGGCGATCCTGCGCCAGTATCAGGCCGGAACCGCGCTCGATCAGAAAGGCTTCGATGACCCGAAAGCCGTCTTCCTCGTGAATGATCCAGCTTGCGCTGGACGTTCCGGTGAGGCGGGATTTGAGCGTCGCGATCCACAGATCGACCGGCACCGCATCGTCGATCTGGCGTTGCAGGCCCTCGACCGCCTTGTTCACTGCCGTACGGATCAGCTCACCGATACGCGGAGACAGTGCTTCGATGATTTCGGGATGGGCGTTGGAAATCTCACCCCGGACAGTGGCGAGGACATTGGGGGCGATGGCGCGGATGAGGGCATCACGATCCGTGCGCCCGGCCTCGCGCAGAGCATCGGCGAGAACACGCGCTACGGTCTCGCGCAATTCGTCCTCGGTCCAGCGCGTTTCAGCGCGCTCAACCTTTTCGCCGATTTCCTCAATCGCAACACGGGCTTTCTCCGCATCATCGATGCGGGCCTCCATCAACAACTGTCGAAATGTGTCATTCGTCGGATCGTTCAACCGCCTGTGCCCCGTAATTCGCCCGTGGCGGGAGAATGGCCGGGACGAGGGCACTTGGCAAGCAAAGGCTGGCAGGTTTCATGCGGAAAAGAGCGAAGAACCGACAGGCTGACTCGCCTTCTGATCGCATTCATCTTTCAGTGTACACGTTGTCGTGTTATGGATCACTTTCCTGATCGTGAGTCCTTTTAGAACGGTCGGATGCGCCATGCGTGAGTCCGTGGCGCGATGAGTCATCTGTGTTGCGAGTTTCCGAAGGGGAAAACACCATGAACAATCGCCAACTCGGCGCCCATGGCGCACCGGGCAAGAATCCGGGTCTGTATGAGGTCAATGATTTTTCCGGTGATCGGGTGGACGAGGAGTCCGACGGTCGCTTTGGCCGCATGTTCGTCATCGGTGAGGGCAGGGCCGAGGACGGGACCGAGAAGCTGCAACCCAACCCCGTGCCCCGCTACGAATTACGCCGTCTCGGCGCGAAGGACGGACCACTGGAGCCGAAGAACGGCCCCAAGGCCGGCAAGCGCGACTCGCTCGCCCCTGCCGGGATCACCTTCCTCGGGCAGTTCATCGACCATGACATCACGCTGGACGTGCAGTCGAAATTCTCCTCACCGCAGATGAACGCGCGGCTGGAGAATGCGCGCACCCCCAATCTCGACCTCGATTGCGTTTATGGCGGCGGTCGCGAGGCCAGCCCGTATCTCTACAATACCGGCGGTGAGGCATGGGAAAGCGCCAGACTGATCGAAGGCGATCTGTTCACCGGCCCCGGCACCGGATCGGGCCGCAACGACCTGCAACGCAACAGCGCGGGGCGCGCGATCATCGGCGATCCCCGCAATGACGAGAATATCTTCGTGGCGCAGGTACAATGCGCCTTTATCCGGTTTCACAACAAATGCGTCGATTACCTGCACGCCAGAGGGCTGGAGGATGCCGAGGAACTGTTCGAGAAGGCGCGTGACACCACCACGCATTACTACCACCGCATCATTCTGGAGGATTTTCTCTATCGCGTGATCGGGCTGGACATGATTCAGGCGATCTCGACCCAGGGGCGGCAGTATTACTTTCCGAACGGCTTCGACGGCGAAAAAGGCTGGCCCGAGCGGCCCTTCATGCCGGTGGAATTCTCGGTCGCGGCCTATCGCTACGGCCATTCGACGGTCCGCGATACCTATGACGTCAATTCGGGCAGCAGGAAGAAGAAGCTGTTCGACGACTCCCTGCGGGGTTTTCACGCCATTCCGGCTGCACAGCTCATGGATTTCGGCAATTTCTTCGTCGCGCAGGATGATACGGCGACACAGTTCGCGCACCGGATCGATCCGTTCCTGCCTGAACCGCTATTCGCCCTGCCCATGGAGTTCGCCGGGAAAGAGCAATCGCTGGCCTCGCGGAACCTGATGCGCGGGCGCATCTTCCGCCTGCCCTCGGGCGAATCCATCGCCCGCCGCATGATCGCGGACGGGGCGCATATCGCCTATGATCAGCCCATGACGGACAGCGATATGATCGGGCCGGATACGACCGAAATACCTACCGAAATCAAGGCGTTGCAGAAAAAGCTCTCGGGCGAGTACGCCTTGCCGGAGACGCCTCTGTGGCTCTATATCCTCATGGAAGCCGCGATCTGGGGTAAAGGTTTCGCCAGCAAGGACTTGCAGGAAGATCACGAGAAGCAATCGGCGGGCGGTGATCGGCTCGGCCCCGTGGGCGGGCGGATCGTGGGCGAGGTGCTGATGGGCCTGCTCGACCATTACCGCGATGCGACCGGCAAGGGCCTCGACTACGACCCCGACGTGCCGACGGGCGGTGACGGGGTTGCGCTGGCGGGCATGAAGTTCGGACCGCGCATGTCGATGCGGGCGATGATCGACTTCGCTTACGGGTGACGGGACCACGCGCCGCATCGCCGGGGATGCGGCGCGTGTTACATCACTTCCCATGACAGAGACACCGGACCTGACCGTCTATTACGATGGCACCTGCCCGATCTGTGGCTGGGAGATCGACCTCTACGCGAAGATGCGAGGGGCCGAGCGTATCCACTGGTTTGACCTCACGGGGGCCGATGCGGCGGCGCTCGGCCCCGGCCTGACCCCGGAGACCGCGAAGGGCAAGTTCCATGTGCGCGATGCGGCGGGAACGCTGGTCAGCGGGGGGCGGGCCTTCGTGGAAATCTGGGCGCGCCTGCCCGCCCTGCACTGGGCCGCAAAGCTGGGCCGGACCGCTCCGGGACGATGGGTGCTGGAACGGGCGTATGGGGTGTTTCTGATCATCCTGCCGACCCTGCGAAAGGTGATGGGAGAGCGGAAAGTGAAAGTCCCGCAGCATTCCGACACCATGACCTGAGCAAGCTGGACGCCCTGAAGCGCGGCGAGATGACGGCGGGCCGACACATCGCTCATCCCGCGCTTGACAATCCCCTTCCCTTCCCGGCACACGTAAAACACGACGTCGCCCACAACCCGTGGGCGGCGCGTTTTTTGTTTTTATGGAGGAAATGTCGTGATCGCTCCGGTGCTGCCGACCTATGCGCGCGCCCCGGTCGCCTTCGAAAGAGGCGAAGGGCCATGGCTCTTCGACGAGGCGGGTGAGAAGTATCTGGATTTCGGGGCCGGCATCGCCGTCTGCGCCCTTGGCCATGCTCATCCCAAACTCGTCGCCGCGCTGGAAGGGCAGGCGCGACGATTGTGGCATACCTCCAACCTCTACGGCATCCCCGGACAGCAGGAACTGGCCGAGCGGCTGGTGGCGGCGAGCTTTGCCGATACCGTGTTCTTCACCAATTCGGGGCTGGAGGCGATGGAATGCGCGATCAAGATGGCGCGCAAGTACCACTCGCATAACGGTGCCCCGGAACGGTATCGGATCATCACCTTTGAAGGGGCCTTCCACGGGCGGTCGCTGGCCACCATCGCCGCCGCAGGACAGGAAAAGCTGGTCAAGGGGTTCGGGCCGATGCCCGATGGCTTCGATTCTGTGCCCTTCGGGGATCATGAGGCGCTGAAAGCCGCCGTGACCGACAGGACGGCGGCAATCCTGATCGAGCCGGTACAGGGCGAGGGCGGCATCCGGCCCGTGCCCTACCAGTGCCTGCGCGGATTGCGGGAGATGTGTGACGAGCACGGCATTCTGCTGATCCATGACGAGATCCAGTGCGGCATGGGCCGGACCGGCAAGCTGTTCGCCCATGAATGGGCGGGGGACGCGACGCCGGATATCCTCGCCAGTGCCAAGGGCATCGGCGGCGGCTTTCCGTTGGGGGCGTGTCTGGCCACCGAACGCGCGGCGGCAGGGATGACCGGCGGCACGCATGGCTCAACCTATGGCGGCAATCCGCTGGCCATGGCGGTCGGCAATGCCGTGATGGAGGAGATGACCGCGCCGGGCTTCATGGACCATGTGGTCGAGATGGCCGGGTTGCTGCGCCAGCGCCTCGCGGGATTGGCGGACGAGTTCCCCGATATCATCGAGAGCGTGCGCGGAGAGGGCCTGATGATCGGCCTGCGACTGCGCGAAAGCGTGGCGAACACGGCGTTGGTAACGGCGGCCTTCGAGCGACGCCTGCTGACGGTGCCCGCAGGGGATAATGTCGTGCGTATCCTGCCCCCGCTGATCGTGGAGGCCGCGCATATCGGACAGGCGGTCGATACCCTGACCAATGCCTGCAAGGCCCTGCGCGACAGCGCGGCGGTCGCCGCGAAGTAGAGGGCTTTCCCATGACGGACAAGACAAGTGACCGGCCCCTGGGGGCCGGACGGGGACGTCATTTCCTCGATCTGCACAAGGTGTCCCCCACCGACCTGCGCGGCATCCTCGATGACAGCCGCCGCCGTAAATCCGCGCGCAACGGACTGGGGCAGGCCGCGCGCGATGCGGATGCCCCGCTTGCCGGAAAACTGCTGGCGATGATCTTCGAAAAACCCTCCACCCGCACCCGCGTATCCTTCGATGTGGGGATGCGGCAACTGGGGGGGGAAACCATCGTGCTCTCGGCGGCGGATATGCAGCTGGGGCGCGGCGAGACGGTTGCCGATACGGCCCGCGTCCTCAGCCGCTACGTCGATGCGATCATGATCCGTTGCAACGCGCATGACACGCTGACCGAGCTGGCCCGCCACGCGACAGTGCCCGTCATCAACGGCCTGACCGATGACACGCATCCCTGTCAGATCATGGCCGATGTCATGACCTTCGAGGAGCATATCGGCCCGATCAGAGGGCGCAAACTGGCCTGGACAGGGGACGGCAACAATGTCGTCACCAGCCTGATCCATGCCGCCGGACAGTTCGATTTTGCATTGGATATTGCCTGCCCCGAAACCCTGCGCCCCGATCCGCGCGCACTGGACTGGGCGAAGGCGAACGGGGCCAGAGTTCGCGTGGTCGATGATCCGGCACAGGCGGTCGCGGGGGCCGATGCGGTGGTAACGGACACATGGCTGTCGATGAATGACAGCGATGATGTGCGCGAACGGCGGCATAACCAGCTTGCCCCCTATCAGGTGGACGAGGCCCTGATGGCACAGGCCAATCCCGGAGCGGTGTTCATGCACTGCCTGCCCGCCCATCGCGAGGAAGAGGCGACGGGGGCCGTCATGGACGGGCTGCAATCGGTGATCTTCGACGAGGCCGAGAACCGCCTGCACGCCCAGAAGAGCATCCTGCGATGGTGTCTGGAGTAACCGGCGGTCGCTGCGAGGGCCGACAGCGGATCAATTGTCGGGCACGATCCGCTTGAGGTCACCGGGCACCACGTTGATGGCCCGCCCGAACTGGCGTTTCTCGTTGAGGGTCGAATACGCCTTGTTCGCCATGCCGAGGCGCAGGATATCGGCATCGTCGAGGATCAGATCACGCTCGTTATAGACCTCGATCTCGCTCATCGAGGCGCGGTCGGCCAGACACTGGCCGAGCATGTTGTCATACCAGCCGCGCACGATCTCGTCCTCGCGCTCCTGCGCCCGTGCCGTCTTGACCGAGCGTTCGGCAAAGCGCGTGAGCTGGTGCAGAAAGACCGATGCGCCGGGGGCAACATAGCGTTCCTCCCCCGCACAGAAGAGCGCGACGGCTGAACTGCCGACATCCGACATGGCCACGGTCGTGATCCTGATCGGCAGGGAGCGCAGGACGTTCACGGCGAACCGGGCGGCATAGACACGCCCGCCCCCCGAACTGATATTGATCTGCACCTCATCCGCCCCGACCAGTACCGCATCCTGTGCGCCGCGCACGATCTCGGCCATGGAGAACGACGTCACCGGGCCAAGAAAGTTGATGACCATCGTGCCGCCCTTCTTCGGGGAGGTGGCAGCCCGACCCTCCTGCGCGGCGACCGGGGTGGCCGCGAGGCCCATGCAAAGGCAAAACGCGCCAAGTGATCGGATCATGAAACTCTCCAGAGGGATTATGCCGCCATACGGCGCAAGCGGGTGAGCGGCAGGGCAGCGCCCCGCGCTCCGGTCAGCACGACGCAGGCATCGCGGTCGAACAGCGGTTCAAAGGCAGGATCGAAGACATCGAGGCCACCCGTAAAGGCCCCGAAAGCGGGCAGGATGATCCGGTCGGCACTGGCCAGAAAGCATTTGCGGGTGATGCGCCGCCCCCGGATACGCAGGCTGGCCTTCGGGTGATAATGCCCCGAAATCTCGCCCTGTGCGCCCGGCTCCGCGATATGGCGCAGCATGAGGGAACCCAGCGGCACGGCATCCGCGCTCTCACCGCCCATACCGGCAGGAGCAGGATCATGATTGCCCGTCACCCAGATCCACCGCCGCGCGGCCACCAGCGCATCAATCCGCGCGCGGGTCTGCGGGTCCAGCGCCGCGATACAGGCTCCATCATCGAAACTGTCGCCCAGCGTCACGACACAAGCCGGATCGAGGGCCGTGATTTCGTGTTCGAGTCGGGTCAGTGTCTCGGTATTCTCATAGGGGGGCCAGAATCCCCCGCCCCGCCTTGCATTGCGCTCGGCTTTGCCCAGATGAAGGTCGGAGACAACGAGCGTGCGCGATTGGGCAAGCCAGAGCGCCCCGCTCGGACGCGGCTCCACCAGATCGTCACATACGCTCAGGGTCAGCACGTCCGTCGCCATCGTCATCCGCCGGGAAGTCTCTCAGCATGGTTGCATAACGGGGCGGGAACGCAAGGGGAATCTATATCGGAGCCGCGCATCGGCAGGCAAGGCGAAGAGAGAAGCGGGCTTATCCCACATCTCCCGTCCTGAATTGCAGGTTGTAGAGATCGGCATAGAGGCCGCCCCGTGACAACAGATCCTCATGGCGGCCCTCATCCACGACCGCCCCCTTGTCCATGACGACAATCTTGTCGGCATCGCGAATGGTGGCAAGACGATGGGCGATGACGAGGGTGGTGCGGTCGGCGGAAAGGCGGTTCAGGGCTTTCTGGATCGTGGCCTCTGCGGAGGCGTCCAGCGCCGATGTCGGCTCGTCCAGCAGCAGGATCGGGGCATCGCGCAGCATGGCGCGACCGATGACGATACGCTGGCGCTGACCGCCCGAGAGCGAACCGCCGCGCGGGCCGACACGGGTATCGAGACCCTCGGGCTGATCCCTTGCGAAGTCGGTGACGAAGGCTTGTTCCGCCGCCGCCTCGATCTCGGCATCGGTGGCATCCAGTCTGCCGAGGCGGAAATTGTAGCGGATCGTCTCATCGAAGAGGGCCGCATCCTGATTGACGACGGAATAGAGGTTCCTCAACGCGCCCAGCCGCATGGCGGAGACAGGAACACCCCCGACCGTCACTTCGCCCGATTGCGGATCGATCAGGCGCGTCAGCAGGTGGAAAACCGTGCTCTTGCCCGCCCCCGAATGGCCGACCAGCGCCGTCGTCTCGCCTGCCTTGGCGGTAAAGGACAGCCCCCGCAGGACCGGATAGTCATCATACCGGAAATGCACGTCCCGCAAGGCGATGGTGGTATCGGCGGGAACGTCCATCGCCTGCGCGGGCACGGGATCGGCAATGTCCGGGCGCGCATCGTAGAGACCGTAGAGCCGCTCCAGCGAGGCAAGGGCCGACTGAATCCGGCCCGAAACCGAACTCAGACGGCGCAGGGGGTCGAAGACAAGGCCGACGGCGGCGAAGAAGCTGAGAAACTCCCCCGGCGACTTGTTGCCGTCGATGATCTGACTGCCACCATAGACGAGGACGGCCAGAAAACCGCCCGCCGCCAGAATATCGATCAGGGCGGGCAGCGCCGATTGCCCCATGGCTTCCCGGATGCGAAGGCGCAGAAATTCATTGAGATCGCCCAGGAAACGGCCCCGCTCATGCTCTTCCAGCCGGTTGACCTTGATCGCGTGAACGCCGTGGAAAATCTCGTCGAGGCGATTGGATATCCGGGCAGATGCCTCCCGCGAAAACCGGGTATTCGAGCGTATCCAGCGTTGGGTCTTCACCATCGGCAAGACCAGCAGCGGCACGCCGATAAAGGCGATCAGGGTCAGCTTCCAGTCGTAATACAGCGCCACGGCGATCAGTGAGATCAGGCTCACGGTATCGCGGCCCACGGTCATCAGGGCGGTGGCGGCGAAACTCTGGAGGCTCTGGGCGTCCCCCCGCACCCGCTCGATCAGGTGGCCGGGGGGATGGTATTGGAAGAACGCGGAATCGAGAGACAGGATATGTCCGAGCAGATCTCTCTGCATGTCGGTCACGACCTTCAGGCCCACACGCACGATCAGCATCCGCTGGATAAACCCCGCGACGGCCCGCATGAAGAACAGGCCGAAGACCAGCGCGCCGATCCAGACCATCGCGTCGCGGTCCTTGTCGATCATCACCTGATCGAACATCGGCGCGACGAGGAAGGAGAGGCCCCCCAGAACACTGCCTTCCATCATCATGAGGACAGTGGCGACGATCAGCACCCTGAAATGGCGCCTGACGTATTCGTGCCAGAGGCGGCCGAGCAGCACCTTTGACTGCGGCTCGGCGAGGGACAGCCCGGCATCCTTCACCTTTCTGGCGGGGGGCGGGGGTGAGGTGATGTCGGCCAAGCCTGTGCGCTCCGTGGTTCGCGGGCGGGTATAGCCGCTTCGCACGGTCAGGGCCAACCCGTTCCTCGGCTGGCGTCAGCGGCGGCTCATCATCTGCCGCAACAGACCCGAACGATGCAGATAATAGATCAGGGTCATGATCGAGGCGATGGCGGAGGCCAGATAGGTGAGGAAGGCGGCATTGAGCACTTTGGCCGCCCCGCGTGCCTCCTGCCCGTCCACGATGCCCGCCTGCACCATGGCGGTCTTGGCCCGCGCGCTCGCATCCCATTCCACCGGCAGCGTGACGACCGAGAAGACGACCGCCGCCGCGAACAGGGCAACACCGACCAGCACGACCCACTGACCGAGGATCGGCGCGAGCGACAGCAGCATCATGCCGACCATCAGGATCGGCATCGACATCTTGCTGGCGATATTCGTCACCGGCACCATCGCAGAGCGCATCCTGAGCCACTTGTAGCCCTGAGCGTGTTGCAGGGCATGGCCCGCCTCATGGCAGGCAACCCCGATGGCGGAGATGGAGCGCGACGCATAGACAGGTTCGGAGAGTCGCAACGTGCGGTCGCGAGGGTCGTAATGGTCGCTGAGACGCCCGGAAACCGGCTCGATCCGGCAATTCGTGACCCCCGACCGTTCGAGCATCAACTGTGCGGCCTCGGCCCCCGTCAGATTGCTGCGGGTACCGACCGTCTCGTATTTCTTGAAGGTGTTCTTCACCATCCACGAAGCACCGCCGGACAGAACCATGCCCGGAAGCACGACCAGAAGCATGTAGGTCATATCGAAATACATAGTGAGAACCCTCGCGTCAGAATGCCCCGTATTCGGAACGTGGCCACTGCGGCCCGTCATTTCAAGCCACCCGAAGGGCAGAGATGCCCTACTCCCCCAATGTCTCGTCGATCAGGGCCACTGTCTCCGGCACCCCGTACAGTTCGACAAAGCCGCCGAAACGCGGTCCCTGTGACTGGCCCAGCAACGTCTCGTAGATCGCCGTGAACCATGCGCGCAGGGGGTCGAAATCGTGGGCCATGCCGACTTCGTAGACGATGGATTGCAGGGCTTCGCCGTCGAGGTCTGAGGGGGCGTTGGCGAGGCGGTTGCGGAGATCGGCAAGGGCGGCGCGTTCCTTGTCGTCGGGGGCGCGGCGCAGTTTATAGGGCGCGATCCGGTCGTGGTAGTAGCGCACCGCCCCCGCCGCCGCCTCATCGAGCGCCGGGTGGCTGCCCGGTGTGGCATCGGGAGCGTATTTGCGGATGAAGCCCCACAGAGTCTCCGTATCCTCGGCCCCCGCCGCGCTCGCCAGATTGAGCAGCATCGAATAGCTGACCGGCATCGCCGTTTCGGGCGGATTTCCCTGATGGACATGCCAGACAGGGTTGGCGATCCGCCTGGCGGTGTCCTGCTCCGGGTAGGCGCGCAATTGCTGATGATATTCGTCCACGGCCTTGGGGATGACGTCGAAATACAGCCGCTTGGCGGTTTTCGGCTTCTGGAACATGAAGTAGGACAGGCTCTCGGCGGGCGCATAGGCCAGCCATTCCTCCATCGAGAGGCCATTGCCTTTCGATTTGGATATCTTCTCGCCCTTCTCGTCGTTGAAGAGTTCGTAATTGAAGCCCTCGGGCGGCGGACAGCCCAGTGCCTTGCAGATTTTCGAGGATTGCGTGACCGAATCGATCAGGTCTTTCCCGGCCATTTCGTAATCGACGCCGAGCGCGGCCCAGCGCATGGCCCAGTCGGGTTTCCATTGCAGCTTGACGTTGCCCCCCGTGACCGGCAGCTCGACGCGCTCGCCATCGGGTTCCTCATAGGTGATGGTGCCCTTTTCGACATTGCGCTCCAGAGTCGGCACCTGAAGCACATGGCCGGTCTTCGGGCTGACGGGCAGAAAGGGGGAATAGGTCGCCTGACGGTCGGCCCCCAGCGTCGGCAGCATGATCGCCATGATCTTATCGAAACGCTCCAGACAGCGGACGAGCATCTCATCGAACCTGCCCGAAGTGTAGTAATCGGTCGAGGAGGCGAATTCGTAATCGAAGCCGAAACCGTCGAGAAAAGCGCACAGACGGGCGTTGTTGTTATGGGCAAAGCTCTCATGCTCGCCGAAGGGATCGCGCACTTTGGTCAGGGGCAGATTCAGATCCTCGGCCAGCATCTCGCCATTGGGCACGTTGGTCGGAACTTTCCGCAACCCGTCCATGTCGTCGGAGAACGCGATCAACTTCGTGGGGATGTCGCTCATCGATTCGAAGGCACGTCGCACCATGGTCGTGCGCGCGACCTCGCCGAAGGTGCCCAGATGCGGCAGGCCGGAGGGACCATAGCCTGTCTCGAACAGGGCATAGCCCTTTTCGGGCGGCTTGCGCTCGAAGCGTTTGACCAGTCGGCGCGCTTCCTCGAAAGGCCACGCTTTGGCGGAGAGGGCAATATCGCGCAACTCGGTCATCGGTCAGGCCCCGCTGTCGAACATGGATAAGATTGTCTGAACTTGTGTCTGCTAACCGTCGGTAAGGCTTGCGTCAATGCGGATACGAAGTACGGCGCGTTAACCCTTGTTAAACCCCCGGCATCTAGGCTCCGCGTTGCTGCACCAGTACGCAGTACGATCTGGGGACTACCACGCATGGCCGATACCACCCGCCGCTTGTTTCTGATGAACGCATCCCGCGCCGCCGCCGGGCTGACTCTCGCGGGCGCATCCCCTGCCCTCGCGGGGATGAGTCCGATCTATGACGGCGATGTGGGGCAGGGAGTCGCGACCTACCGCGCCAATCGGGGCTGGGACGCAAGGATCGAATACCACGCCCTGTCCGAAGTGCAGCCCGAACCGGCAGTCAGCCGCAAGGGTCTGTTCCCCCTGCCCGTCCGCAAGCCTCTGCGCGTCGATATGGGCTATGAGGACAACCGCGAACACCGCCTGAAACTGCGCGTCAAGCGCACGGGCGAAATCTTCGACGGGGTCTTCCGCACCGGGCCGATCATATATGACGACGCCCTGGGCGAGATCGACCACCTGCTGCGCGACTGGCGCCGGGACGAGGTGGTCAAGATCGACCGGGGCCTGATCGAACTGCTGTCCATGGTGCAGGAGGAAATCGGCTTCGATCAGGCGATCACGGTCGTCTCCGGCTATCGCTCGGAGGCGACGAACCGGATGCTGCGCCGCCGCCTGCGCGGGGTCGCCAAGAACAGCTATCATGTGCGCGGCATGGCGGCGGATATCCGCCTCGACGGCGTTTCGACCAATACCCTCCGCAAGCTGGCCCTGAAGATGCACGCCGGAGGCGTCGGATACTACCCGCGCGCGGGATTCATCCATCTGGATACCGGGCCGGTGCGGACCTGGCGCGGCTGAGCCTGCGCTGTCCGGTCCTGCCGGAACAGGACGTCTTTCTCCCACCACCCCACCGGCGATTCGCGGTGATGCGGGTCGGCTTCACCCGCATCAGCCCTATGCAGGGCGCGACAGCAATGGTCGCCGCCGGAGTGGATATCCTTTACCATCGATGCTGCCTTTCATGGATGCCGACTCGCAGAACATGAGATCGAAGGGAGCAGCAGCAGATGACCACAGGAACCATCGGTGAGCGGACGCCCCCCGCCAGCGCGGCTCTCTCCCGCTATCTCGTTCTCGATCTGACGCGCGTGCGTTCCGGCCCGACCTGCGTGCGCCAGCTTGCCGATTGGGGGGCGGACGTCATCAAGATCGAGGCTCCGCACGACGATGCCGAAATGGGCGGTCCCCGCGCGGGTGCGGATTTCCAGAACCTGCATCGCAACAAGCGCAGCCTGACCCTGAACCTCAAATCCGAAGCGGGAATGCGCGTCTTCCGGCAACTCGCCGACAAAGCGGACGTCATCGTCGAGAACTTCCGCCCCGACGTGAAAACCCGTCTCGGCATCGACTACGAGACCCTCAGCGCCACCAATCCCGGCCTTGTCTACGCCTCCATCTCCGGGTTCGGGCAGGACGGCCCGTTGGCGACACGGCCCGGCTTCGACCAGATCGCGCAGGGCATGGGCGGGCTGATGTCCATCACCGGAGAGCCGGGGCAGGGACCGATGCGCGTCGGCATCCCCATCGCCGATCTCTGCGCGGGAATCTTCGCCGCTCAGGGCATCCTCGTCGCCCTGCTCGAACGACAGGCATCCGGGCGCGGGCAATGGGTGCAGACCTCGTTATTGCAGGCTCAGGTCTTCATGCTCGATTTTCAGGCGGCGCGATACCTGATGGACGGCGAGATCGCAGGTCAGGCCGGCAACGATCACCCGACCGTCATTCCCACAGGCGTCTTCGTCACATCGGACGGTCATATGAACATCGCCGTGGCCGGAGAAGTGATCTGGCAACGCTTCGCGAAGGCCATGGGCCGCGAGGACTGGATCACCGACCCGCGTTTCGCCGATGCGGAGGGGCGTTCGGAAAACCGGGCCGCCCTGAATGCCGGGATCGTCGAAATCACCGCCACCGCCCCGACCGCCCACTGGATCGAGACATTGACGGAAGCCGGTGTTCCGGCGGGCGAGATCAACGATATCGGGGGCACCTTCGCCAATCCGCAGGTCCGGCATCTGGGCATGGCCGCCCCCATGCACAGCCACGAACGCGGCGATACCCACGCCGTCAGCCAGCCGATCAGGATGAGCCGCACGCAGGCCACCCTGACAGCCCCCCCTCCGAAAGCGGGCGAGCACACCGACACCATCCTCACGGCACTGGGTTATGACGAAGCGGCCATCGACAAGATGCGAGAAGACGGCGCGATCTGACACCGGCAGCGTTTCTTGCTGATTGTTATCGCGACCTCCGGGAAGCGGAAATCTCCCTACAGTCGCTCTCGATTGAACCGGACAGTGTCATCGAACGCGCTTTGATGACCCGGCCTGATCCGGTTCAGCAGGCTGTCCGTCTTCGCGGGCATAACAGTGGCAGTGGCTGAATTTGTATGACAGAGGCGGTTCAGCGCGCCTGTCTGCGAAGTCGCACCACCACGTCCACCGCCGCGATTTCCATGCCGTCGGGGGCATCGGGCAATGAGGCGAACGCGACCGAGCCGACCGGGGCGTCGGCGATGGTGCCGTCATCCTCGTGATAGAAATGCGGGTGGTCGTCGCTGCGGGTGTCGTAGTAGACGCGCCCCGGCTCGATGACGATCTCGCGCAGCAGGCCCACCGACGTGAAGGCCTTGAGCGTATTGTAGACCGTCGCAAGAGATACCCCCGCATCCGCCTCCAGCGCCTCGCCGTGCAAAGTCTCCGCCGTCAGATGCCGGTGTCCGCCCGCCAGCAACAGGTCGGCGAGCGCACGGCGTTGCCGCGTCGGGCGCAGGCCCGCGCGGGCCAGCCAGACCGCACTGGATTCAGGGGCCGCAGTAGAAGAAACGTCGTTCATGCCTTTGACGATACGGCGCTTTTGCCGGTTTTTCAACAGGTGTAGTTCATTCCGAGCCGCCCGCCATCGACATAGATCGTCTCGCCGGTGATGTAACTGGCTTTTTCCGAGGCGAGGAAAGCCACCACGTCACCGATCTCCCGCGCATCCCCGACCCGGCCAAGCGGCGTGCGCGACAGGACGCGCGACATCGCCGTCGGGTCGGCATTCACCCCCGCCATCATTTCGGTATCGATGGAACCGGGGCCGACCGCATTGACCCGGATGCCATGGGGGGCCAGCGCCAGCGCGGAGGCTTTGGTCAGTTGCATGATACCGCCCTTGGAGGCGCAATAGGCGGGAATCGAGGGGATCGCGACCTGCGCGTTGATCGAGGACATATTGACGACGGCCCCTTTGATACCCTGATCGATCATCGTCCGCGCCGCCCGCTGGGTCGCGATGAAAGGGGCCAGCAGGTTCAGATCCAGCACCTGCTGGAATCGATCCGGCGTCACCGACATGAAATCCTCCGGCATGGCGATCCCGGCATTATTGACGAGAATCGAGACCGGCCCGTAATCGGCCTCAACCCTGTCGAACAGTCCGGCCAGCGCCTCGCGATCCGCCACATCGACGCCGAGGCCGACCGCAGCGTCGCCGAGCACCGCCGCCGCCTCGGCGACGGCATGGGCCTTGATATCGACCAGCACGACCTGCGCCCCGTCTTCCGCCAGTGCCTGCGCGCAGGCAAGGCCGATTCCCTGCGCCGCCCCCGTGACCAATGCGATCTTCCGTGTCATGGTATCTCTCCGCCCATATAAGATTTTGCCTCCCATAACAGAGCCGCCCCATGTTTTCACCTGAGATCGTCGAGCGCGCTCTGGCCCGCTTTCCCCGCCATCTTGCCACCCATGCCCCCACGGCGCTGGAGGCCCTGCCCCGGCTCGGGGCGTCCCTCGGTCTCGACCTGACGGTCAAGCGCGACGATTGCACAGGCGTCGCCTTCGGCGGCAACAAGGTGCGGCAGCTCGAATTCTATATCGGTGCGGCGCAGGCGAAGGGGGCTGACACGATCCTGATTACCGGGGCTGTGCAGTCCAATTTCGTCCGCACCGCCGCCGCCATGGCGCGACGGGCGGGGATGGATTGCCATGTCCAGCTTGAGGAGCGCGTACCCGATATCGACGACACCCATCGCCGCAATGGCAATGTCCTGCTCGATCATCTGTTCGGGGCGACGATCCATACCTTCCCGGAGGGGGAAAACGAGGACGCCGCCGATGCCTCGCTGGAGGGAATCGCGGAGCGCCTGCGCGGCGAGGGCCGCACCCCGTATATCATCGGTCTGGCCGCCAGCACTCCGCCGTTAGGCGCATTGGGGTATGTGATCGGCGCGATGGAACTGGCCGACCAGCATGGCGGCGATCTGCCCTATGACGAAATCCTCGTGGCCTCGGGCAGTGCCCAGACCCATTGCGGCATTCTCTTCGGGCTGCGGGCGCTCGGGCTGCAAACGCCCGTCAGGGGCATCTGCGTTCGCCGCGCTGCGGATATTCAGGAGGCGCGGGTCGCCCGCCGTCTGAAGGACATGGCCGCCCTGACCGGCCTGGACCTGACCATCCCCGATGCGGATGTCCGCTGCTTCCATGATGCGCGTGAGAAGGGCTACGGACAGATGAGCGCGGCCACCCATGATGCCATCCTGCGCGCGGCGCGGCAGGAGGGATTGCTGCTCGATCCGGTCTATACCGGCAAGGTCATGGCGGGGCTGATTACCCTGCAAGAACGCGCGGAACTTGCCGGAAACCGGGTTCTCTACTGGCATACAGGCGGACAGCCCGCCCTCTTCGCCTATGCCGATGCGCTGCTGGAGGCGTGAGGGTCAGCATCCTCCGAAATCACGGCAGGTTCCCCTGTCCTTCAGGGCAGTGGCCAGCCGATCCAGCGCGACGACATAGGCCGCCTCACGCAGGCTGCCGACCGTCTCCATCCGCTTGCCGAGCGCATCGCAGGCATCGTTCATGCGGGTTTGCAGCCGGTCCTGCACCCGGTCGAGCGACCAGACATCGCCGCTGCGATTCTGCACCCATTCAAAATACGACACCACCACGCCCCCCGCATTGGCCAGAATATCGGGGGCGACCTCGATCCCCCGCTCGCGCAGGATCGAATCCGCATCGCTCGTGACCGGACCATTGGCGATTTCCAGTATCGCACCGGCCTTCATCTCCCTGGCAACCGTCTCGTCGATCACCCCGCCAAGCGAGGACGGGACCAGCAGATCGCAATCGAGCCGCAACAGCGCGTCATTATCGATCTCCTCTGCCCCCTCATAGGCCGTGACCGAGCCACCGCTTTCCTTGGCTTTGATCAGCGCATCGACATCCAGCCCGTTTCCGTCGAAGATCCCGCCACTGGAATCGGACGCCGAGACGATCCTGTAGCCTTCCTCCTCCGCCAGCTTCGCAAACGCTTTCGCCGCATTGCCGAAGCCATGCAGAGCGATGGTCGCGCCCTCCTTCGGCAGATCGAGTGATCCGTGCAGGCGTGTCAGGGCATGAAAGGCCCCGCGCCCCGTTGCCGTGTCGCGCCCCTTGCTACCGCCCAGTGAAACGGGCTTGCCGGTGAAGGCCCCCGGTTCCTTTCGGTCGCGCAGGATTTCCAGCTCATCCACCATCCATGCCATCGTCATCGGGCCGGTATACATATCCGGGGCCGGGATATCCCGCTCCGCCCCGATCACCGGCGCAAAGGCCCGCACCCAGCCCCGCGCGAGGCGTTCGATCTCCATCTCGGACAGTTCCTTGGTATTGACCGAGATGCCCCCCTTCGCTCCGCCGAAAGGCAGGTCCACCACCGCGCATTTCATGGTCATCCAGAAGGCAAGCGTCATCACCTCATCCATGCTGACATCGGGGTGAAAGCGGATGCCGCCCTTGGTCGGCCCCAGCACATCCGAATAGCGCGACCGCCAGCCCTTGAAGAATGTCAGCGTCCCGTCATCCATCCGCACGGGGATCGACGCGGCCAGCGTCTCCATCGGGTATTCAAGCCGTTTGACCACCTCTTCAGGCACGTCGATATGCCTCGCGGCAGCGTTCAGACGTTCTCGGGCGGAGGCGAGGGACATGAGGTGGCTCCTTCATAGGACGTTGCACTGTTCGATCTGTGGTGTGCGCGCTGCGAATCAACCTGAAGCCTGCCCCCCTCACGCATCGCCCGCGCGGCGGGACCATAGCCGACCTCTGGAACACCCTGCGCGTGGCCCCTGCCGTCATCCCCGTCGATTGACCGGGGCGTGGCATCGACCGGGCGGGCAAGGAGATAACTGCCTAATTCTGAGACGCTTTTCGCCTTACGTATACGGCATAAAACCGGACGTCGCATCGCGCAGTTCCTGGGACGTGTTCTGAAGTTTGGCGCGCAAGGTTCCGGCGACGGTGCGTTCCAGCGCATTCGCGATACTGTCATTACGCGCGACCAGAGTTCGCAGGCGCTCCGCGTCGATGCAAAAGACCGAGGCATTGTCCAGCACATTGACCCGCGCCGTGGCGGGCGATGCGTCGAGATAGGTTATCTCCCCGATGATCGCCCCCGGCCCGAGCGACAGGATCGGAACACCGCCTTTCGAGACAACGAGCGCCCCCTCATCGAGATATCCGAGCATGGAAGCGGGCTTGCCCTCCTCGATGAGCATCTCCTCCGCGCTCATCGCACGCCACTCTCCGAGATCGAGCACCTTGCGCGCCTGATCTTTCGGCAGACCGGGCGCCAGCGCCTCCAGCAATCGCTGTTCGACAGGCGTGAACCGCAGGGTCTTTTCGATGACCCACAGACGCAGGATGCCGACGATACTGATGACGATCCACATGATCTGGATCAGTGCGGAGGACAGGTTGTAGTTCTCGGTCAGGGAGAAAAGCACGCAGATTGCGGCGGCAATGTTCGCTCCGGCATAGAGATAGGACTGCCCCCGGACCAATCCGACCTGCATGGCGGCATACGCCGTGATGTACAGCACCACCCCGAGCAGCCCCAGCACTCCGGCAAGCGTCATTTCGGTCATCATACCCCCGCGTCGTTCAATCCCGATATAGGGCCGCGCCCCGTCCTCCGCGTCAAGTATGCGATCAGGACATCATCCGGCGCACATCCGGCAGGGCCGCAAAAGCGGAACGGGCGCGGGCAAGCTGTCGCGGTGACAATCCACGCGCGGCCAGACGGTTCAGCAGATAAGCGGGCAGGGCATCATAATAGCCGCCGCCCGTCTCGCGACGCATCTTCCACCATGCCGATATCATCTGCCGCTCCAGCGCCCGCCGCTGTGGCGCAGTGAGAGGACGGTCGAGCATATGCACCATGGACAGGAAACGGTCGTGATGCTGCTGAACCGTATCGGTCGAGAGCGAGGTGCTTTCCTGCGCCCCGAGCCAGTAGGCGACATGATCGACAAAGGCCGCCTTCCGCGCCATGGACCCCAGTCGCAGCGGCAGGGACTGATCCTGAATGAATACCCGCTCATCCGCGCCTCCGGCCTCGCGCCACGTTCCGGCTCTCGCCAGATAGCCCATGCGGACAATCTTGCGGCTTGCCGCCAGCAGAAGTGGATCATCCGATACCGTGACATCCGGCGGAGCAGGGATATCCTGCGGTTCGCCCCCCCTCCGGCTACGCGCGAAAACCAGATCGGCGCTATGATTCCGCGCCACTTTCAGGAAGACCGCCGCCGCATTGCGTGAAAGCCTGTCATCGGGATCGACGGGCAACAGCCAGCTTCCACGCGCGGCCTCTGCCGCCTGATTGAACCGGATCGACGGTCCTGCATTCTCCGCATTGCGGATCACCCTGATCCGGGGATCGCGAGCGGCCTCCGCCTCCAGCAAATCGGCGGACCCGTCGGTAGAGACATCATCGGCAAAGACGTACTCGACCGCACCGGCCATCCCGGTCTGTTCGCGCAAATTCTGCAACAGGGCAGGCAGGTACCGGGCCTTGTTATACACCGCCGAGATCACGCTCAGCATCGGCTCGCTCATCGTTCGTGCCAGTAATCATCGATCCATGTCGCAGGCAGCAGGCGCTTGTACCACGCCCCCGGCCAGCGCCCGGCCAGCGCGTCGTCCGGGTTGGGATGCCCGTGGAACACCACGATACTCGCCCCCTGCGGCACCCGCGAGGGCCTGATCCAGTTGAGCAGCAGGCGCGGAAACTTCCAGCCACCGGGCAACGCATGGACCTTGAAGGAGGCGCACCAGCCCTCGGGCCAGAATGTCAGCCGCCCCTGCTCATGCAGGATACGCGACAGGAAAGTCTGTTCTATACGGACCTCATCGACCCAGTGCTGGGTCGGCTTTGCATGGAACGTTTCCAGCAAATCGGTATGCGCGCCGATCTCGAACCTGAAAACCGAGGTATTGCCCACGATATCATTGGGCCGCGTCCAGTTGCGGATCACGCAATACTCCCCCGGAAAGTCGAAGAAATGGTCCAGAGGCCCGATAATCAGCAGGTCGAGATCGAGAAACAGGGCTGTCCCCGTCACATCACCCAGATCGGCATTGTAGAGCGCCAGCTTTTTCCACGGCGTCGTTTCATAAGGCGCATCAATCGCGACAGGCGGCAGGGGGCGGGCGAGGATTTCCCCGCGCAGGCCCGTCTCGTCATCGGTGAAGCAGACGAACCGGAAAGGCCGCGTCATGTTCCGCGCGACCATGGCATAAAGGCGATTGGCATATTCCGGGCCGTAGAGCGTCCCCCATTTCATGCACAGGATATTGACCGGCGGGGCTTCTGCGGGGTCGGTGCTCAAGGCTTTGTATCGCCCATCTTACAGATAATCCGCCATTCATCGGCGGTGATCGGCGCAACGGACAGGCGCGACTGACGCACGAGCGCGATATCCTCCAGTTCGGGGCTGTTCTTGATCTGCGCGAGGGTCACGGGCGTTTTGAAGGGACGCACGGCTTTCACATCCACGCAGTCCCAGCGTTCGTCATCCGTGGTCGAGTCCGGGTGGCTCGTCGCACAGACCTCCACGATGCCGACAATATCCTTGCCCGCATTGGAGTGATAGAAGAACCCCCGGTCACCTATCGCCATCTCACGCATATTGTTGCGCGCCTGATAGTTGCGGATACCGTCCCATTCCTCGCCCGCATCGCCCTTCGCGACCTGATCGTCCCAGGACCATTTGTCCGGTTCGGATTTGAACAGCCAGTAGCGCATCGACGTTTCTTTCTCTTCGCAGTCATCCGGGATCGGGCCGGGTCACCAAACGCGCGAAAATTCGCGTATGTCACGACATTGACGGCTGAACCTCACGGGTGCCGACTGTAGCGACCGGCTGGATAGCGGGCAAGTCCGCGCCGTCAGGGTTCGATCTCGGGTTTGGAAAGGTCGATGGGGATCTCCGGCAGGATCTCATCCAGCCGCCGGATCGCCTCATCGGTGATGTCGAGGCTGTTGACGCTGAGAATGATCTGGGTCGAGTCGAGCAGGACTTCCGCGCTCCGTTCACGCATGATGCCGGCCAGAACGGCGGTCGCCCGCTCTTTCAGCAATGCGGATGCACGGGACAGCACCAGTTGCAGGCGCCGGCTTTCCCGCTCGGAGAATTCCCGATTGGCAAAGACCTGCTGTTCAAATGCGCGAACCTGTTCGCGGAACGCTTCGGGCGTGAGTTTTTCCCGTTCCTCGGCAAGCCGGTTTTCCTCCTCGCGCAGGCGTTCGCGACGCTCGGCAAGGCCCGCCTGGATGCGGTTGCGGATTTCGGTCTGCTTGGCGAGCATGTCACGTCCGGCAGAGGTGTCGCTCTTGATCCTCTGCATATCGACGATGAGGACCGGGGCGCTCCGCCCCGTGTCCTGTGCATCCTGTCCAAACGCGGGCCATGCCGACAGCAGAGCCGTGCAGAGCCAGAGAACGCCGAGCGCGGCGCGCATATCAGAAGCGCGTACCCGCCGTGAACCGGAAGAACTCGTCATCATCGCTGTCTTCCTGAACCACCGGCACGGCAAAGTTCATACGAACCGGGCCGAAGGGCGATTGCCAGAAGAGACTGGCCCCGACGGCAGCGCGGAGCCGGGCGCTGTCATCGACGGTCACGGGGTTACCGCCATTGATGTTGGGATCGGTATAGGTGGTTTCATCAAGCCCCCAGACCGTACCGGCATCGGCGAAAAGTCCCCCGGCGAGGCCATATTCCTCGGGGATAGGCAACGGGAAAGTGACTTCGGTTCGGACAATCCCGTAATATTTCCCGCCGAGCGAGTCTTCGGTGAACGAATCTTCGGGGCCGATGCCCGCATTTTCAAAGCCCCGGAAACTGTCGCCGCCGAGGAAGAAACGGTCGGAGATATTCGGCTCATACCCGCCGAACCCGACGATCGCTCCCCCCGCGATCTCGACACTGCCGATAATCTCGTCGGAGATGAGGCGCGTGAACGCCTTTGCCGATGCCTCGGTCCGCACATAGCGGGTGTCTCCGCCCAGACCGGCGAAATCCTGATCAAGCCTGAGAAGATAGCCCTTGCTCGGCTCGATGGGATCGTTCCGGCGATCATAGGTCAGAGTGTAGCCGACGGATGACGTGATATTGTCGCCGATATCGCGCTGGATGAGCGGCGAGGCATCGTCCGGCACGTCGATGATTTCGTCCTGCGATATCCGGTAGCGGGTCGCGAGCCGCGAATGGCGACCGAGCGGAAAGCTGACACGCGGCGAGAAGCCGGTATTGCGCGTATCGAAGGAGGATGTGTCCTGATCGTTGGTTTCGCGGCGATAGAGATCGAAGCCGACGGCCACATCGCGGTCGAGGAAACGCGGCTCCGTAAAGCTGAGATCATAAAGCTGGTTGGAACCGGAAAGCCGGGCGCGCACGCGCAGGAACTGGCCCCGCCCCAGAAGGTTACGCTCGACGATGCTGACCTCGCCCGACACGCTGTCGGAGGTCGAGAAGCCGAGGCCAAAGCTGATCTGGCCGGTGGATTGCTCCTCGACCTGGGTTTTCAGGACCACGCGATCCGGTGCGCTGCCCGGTTCGGTGGTCACATCGGTCGTTCTGAAGAACCCCAGCCCCCGGATATTCGAGCGCGAGCGGCGCACCTGAAGCGCATTGAAGGCATCGCCTTCCACCAGCTCGAACTCACGCCGGATCACCCGGTCAAGAGTCCGCGAATTACCTTCGATATCAATACGTTCCACAAAGACGCGCTCACCTTCATTCACCTCGAAGGTCACGCCGAGTGTGCGGTTTGCCTCGTCTTTCGTCGGAACGGGGTCGATTTCGGTGAAGGCATACCCCAGTTCACCGAGGCGCAACGTGAGCGCGGCAATGGAGTCCTCGACGTCCTTCACATCGTAATCCGCCCCTTCCCGTACGACGACCAGCGAGCGAAGTTCCTCCACATCGACGCCTTCGGCATTGGAGATGATGTCGATGGGGCCGAAATCGTATTCCTCGCCCTCGTTGACCGTGAATGTCAGGAAAAATCCTTCCCGGTCCGGGGCGAGTTCGGCGACGGCGGAGAGAATCTCGAAATCGGCATAGCCGTTCGACAGATAGAAGCGCCGCAGAAGCTGTTTGTCGAGTTCCAGCCGGTCGGGATCGTAGGTATCCGTGCTGGACAGAAAGTTGAACAGCGTCGATTCATCGGTCGAGACAACCCGGCGCAGGCGGCGGTCTGAGAATTTGGTGTTCCCGATGAAGCGCAGGCTCTCGACCCCCGTGAGCGGGCCTTCCTCGATCTCGAACACGAGGTCCACGCGGTTCTGGGGCAGTTCGATGATCTTCGGCTCGACGACGGCGGCATAGCGGCCCGAGCGACGATATTGCTCCAGCAGCACATCGGCATCGGCCTCGGCCTTCGCGCGGGTGAAGACCCGGCGTTCGCGGCTGGTGAGCAGGGCGCGCAGCGGGTCGTCATCGATGCGGTCATTTCCCTCGATGGATATCTGGTTGATGACCGGGTTTTCCTCGACCGTCACCACCAGCACATTACCGCGCGGCACGATGCTCACATCGCGGAACAGGCCCGTCTCGAACAGGGCGCGCACACTGTCGTTGATTTGATCGGCGCTGGCGGGCTGGCCCGCGCGCACGGTCATGTAGGACAGGACAGTGGCGGGTTCGATCCGCTGATTTCCCTCCACGAGAACCTGAGAGATGACACCGGGCTGAACGATCGCCGGTGCGGGGGTTCCGAACCCCGGCGACACGACCCCGAAGGTCTGCGCGGCCAACCTGCCCGGCAGACTTCCAGAGGCCAGCGCGACCAGCCCCACCAGTGCCGACGTTCCCAGTATCTTTCGCATGTCGTCCTCCGGCGACACCCTGCGGGCACCGCAAAACCAATTCCCTGACACTGAACGGAGCATACCGTCCCGTTTCGAGATCACAATCGCATAACATCGTTATACGTGGCGTAAACCATGAGCATCACGACCATCGCAAGCCCTATCGTCAAGCCGATTTCCTGCATCCGTTCGCTCAGCGGACGGCCTCGTATGGCTTCAATACCGTAAAAGAGTAAATGTCCCCCATCCAGAACCGGAATTGGGAACAGATTGATGAGACCGATGGATGCCGAGAGGATCGCGGTCAGCCGCATCAGGGAGGCGAACCCGTCATTCGCCGCCTCGCCGGAGACCTCCGCGATGCGGATGGGTCCGCCCAGATCGGCGGAATCGCCCTGCCCCCGGAAGATATCGGCGATGAAGGAAAGCGAACTGCTGATGATATTGACCGTCGCCCTGACCCCGTAGGTCGCCGCCTCGACCGGCCCGGCCCGTTCAAGGGCAGGTCCGAGGCCAAAGGACGATCCCCCCGTCACCCCGATCAGCCAGCGCGTCACCGGCTCGCCGTTTTCGTCGGTCGTGTCCGTTCGGCGCGGGGTCAGCTCCACGCGCAGTGTCTCGTCTCCCCGGCCCACCTCCACATCGAGAGGCTGTCCTTCCGAGGCAAGCACCGCCTCGCGCAGATCCTGAAAGACGCGGATATCCCTGCCGTCGATGGTCAGGATCGTGTCGCCCGCCTGCAAGCCCGCCTCGCGCGCGGCACCGTCCGTCACGCTGGCGAGGGTCACCGGGCTGATGATCTCGAAGGGAATCACCATGCGGCGACCGTCGCGCTCGATCTCCACCTCGCGCCGCCCTCCCGTATCGTCGAGGACAGTGGTGCCGAAGTCGCGGAAGGTCTCGACCGATGCCCCGTCCACCGCGAGAATGCGGTCCCCCTCCAGGAACCCGGCCTTCGCGCCGTCGGTGTCCTCCTGAACGACGCCGATCACCGGTTTTTCGGAGGGCAGCCCGGAGATCATCGCGACGCCGCCGAAGATCAGGGCGGCCAGCACGAAGTTGAACACCGGCCCCGCCGCGACGATCATCGCGCGTCTGCCCAGAGAGGCACGGGGGAAGGAGGCGGCGAGTTCCGCCTCGGTCATCTGTCCGATAGCCTCATCATCCGGGCGGGCGCTGGCCGCATCCGCATCCCCGCGAAACTTCACGTACCCTCCGAGAGGGATCAGGCACACCTTCCAGCGCGTCCCCTTGCCGTCTTCCCAGCCATAGAGTTCCGGCCCGAAGCCCAGCGAGAACACGTCCGAATGGACCCCGCACCATTTGGCGACGATGTAATGGCCGTATTCATGCACCGCGACCACGATCCCGAGGACCAGCAGAAATGGCAGCACATAGTAGAGCGTGGGTCCGATCAGGGGTATCTGTTCGATGAAGCCCATATTTATGCGATCCTCGTATCAGGCAAACTGGCGGGCGCGTCGTTCCATGACCTCGCGGGCAAGCGCACGGGCGTCCCGGTCGGCGGCGATCACGTCATCCAGCGATGTGGCGGCGGGGCCATGGTCGAAGCTTTCCATGACACACTCTACAACCACGGCGATTTCAAGAAAGGGTATCCTTCGGGTCAGAAAAGCCTCAGCGGCGACCTCCTTGGCCGCATTCATCGCGCAGGGGGCGAGGGCACCGGCCTCCATCGCCTCGCGCGCAATCCGCAGGGCCGGAAAGCGGATATCGTCGGGTGCCTCGAAATCGAGGCGGGAAAGCGCCACGAAATCGAGTCGCTCGACCGGCGCATCGACGCGCCGGGGCCAGCCCAGCGCATAGGCGATGGGGGTCCGCATATCGGGCGTGCCCAGTTGTGCGAGGATCGACCCGTCGCGATAGCCGACCATGGAATGAATGATCGACTGTGGATGGACCAGAATCTCGATCCTGTGGGCCGCGACGGGAAACAGTTGATCGGCCTCGATCAGTTCCAGCCCCTTGTTGAACATCGTGGCGGAATCAAGCGAGATCGCCACCCCCATCGACCATTGCGGATGCGCGATGGCGTCCTCGGGGGTCACGGCGCGCATCTGCTCCAGCGAATACGCGCGGAACGGGCCGCCCGAAGCCGTCAGCACGATGCGGTCGATGGCCTCCGAATGGCGTTCCTCCAGCACCTGAAAGATCGCACTGTGTTCGGAATCGACGGGCAGGATGCGCGTACCGGCCTTATCGACCTCCTGCCGGACGAGGCCCCCGGCGCAGACCATGGATTCCTTATTGGCCAGTGCGAGGGTCGATCCGGCGCGGATGGCGGCCATTGTCGGGGCCAGCCCCGCCGCGCCCGCGATGGCCGACAGACAGACATCCACACGCCGACCCGCCGCCTCCAGCAGGGCCGCATCCCCCGCCGCCGCCTCGATCCCCGTTCCGGCCAGCGCCTCGCGCAGGGTCGGCAGGGCATCCTCGTTCTGGATAACGGCCAGCTTCGCGCGGGTTGCCCTGGCCTGTTCGGCCAGCAACGCGGCATTCGATCCGCCGGTCAGAACCTCCACATCCCACGTCCCGGCCCCGCCATGGGCCGCGATCACGTCGAGTGTGCTGCGCCCCACCGATCCGGTCGAGCCGAAGACGGAAACAGAGCGACGCGCTACCATTGGCGTATCAGGGACGGGAAGAGAAACAGAACCAGCCCGACGAACAGAGATGCTGCCGCCAGGGCGTCGAAACGGTCGAGAACGCCGCCGTGACCGGGGATCAGCGCGCTCGAATCCTTCACGCCGAACCGGCGTTTCGTGGCGGATTCGATCAGGTCGCCCGCCTGCGAGACAATCGCGGTCAGGGCCGCGAGCAGGGCGAAGACGACCGGTTTACCCTGGACGACCAGCGCGACCATCTCCGAGGCGATAACGGCGAAGGTGATCCCCCCCAGCGCCCCCGCCCAGGTCTTGTTCGGGCTGAGAATCGGGGCCAGCTTCGGCCCGCCGACGGCACGTCCCACGAAATACCCGCCCATATCCGCCGCCACGACCACCAGCACGAGCCAGATAACGATCGTCAGGCCGATACTGTCGAGATCGCGCAGCCAGACGAAGAATGCGCCCGCACAGGCGAGCAGAAAGATACCGAGGGCCAGCAGTTCGGGCCGGGGCGTCTTTCGCGCCAGCCCGAAGCCCGTCACGACGGACAGTACGCTTGCCGTCGCCAGTGCCGGCACGATCCCGGCGACCTCGACCACGACGGGCGCGGCGGCTCCGGTCAGAAAGGCGAGAATCGCACCGGGCAGGCGGAAACCCAGCACTCCGCGCGTCATCCGGGTCAGTTCCCACGCCATGATCCCCGTGCCCAGCGCGACGAACAGCGCCGATACCCACCCGCCGAGCGTGACCGCGATCACCGCTGCCCCTGCCAGCAAGGCACCCGAAATCACCCGCTGGCGCAGATCGGACCCGAACCGCATCCGCTACCCGGACTTGCGTAGCCCGCCGAAGCGGCGGTCACGCTGGCAATAGAGGTCAAGGCATTCGTCAAAGGACGGCTCGTCGAAATCCGGCCAGTGGCGATCCACGAACAGGAATTCAGAATAGGCCGCCTGCCAGAGCAGGAAGTTCGACAGCCGCTGTTCACCGCTCGTGCGGATGATGAGATCGGGGTCGGGGAAGTCCGACGTGTTCAGTTCGGCGGAGATCATCGTGTCGGTGATGTCTCCGGCGGACAGCTCTCCCGCCGCCACCCGCGCGGCCAGCCGCTGGGTCGCCGTCACAATCTCGGCCCGCGAGCCGTAATTGAGCGCGACGATCAGGGTCATCGTATCGCCTGCGGCGGTCATGTTCTCCGCCTCGACCATCATCGACTGGATATCCTGTGGCATCTCGGATGAGTCGCCGATGAAACGGATACGCACGCCCTCGCGCGCCAGCGTGCGGCATTCCCGCCGCATGTAGTAGCGGAACAGGTCGAAAAGGCCGTGGACCTCCTCTTTCGGGCGCAGCCAGTTCTCGGTCGAGAAGGCAAAGAGCGTCAGGTATCTGACCCCCCGCGCCTTGGCGTGACGGGTGATTTTGCGGACGGAGTTGATTCCGCGCTTATGCCCCGCGATCCGGGGCAGACCGCGCCCCGTGGCCCAGCGGCCATTACCATCCATGATGATCGCCACATGACCGGGCAAGGGTCTGGTATCGCCTGTCTTTGGCGGAACATCCGTCACAGGGGCGGGGCGGCCGGGCAGCAATCTACGCATGGGACTCTTTCTGTTCCGGCCCTCGGACCGACGGTTGGAGGCGACGGCGGGGCACGGGCCGCAGGCGAAGGATCACACCTGCATGATTTCCTTTTCCTTCGCCGCCAGCGCCTCGTCGATCTCGGCGATATGCTTGTCTGTCATTTCCTGTATTTCATCCGAGTAAAGTTTTTGGTCATCCTCGGAGATATCGTTGGCATTCTTCGCTTTTTTCACCTGATCCATGCCGTCCCGCCGCACATTGCGGACAGAGACACGCGCGGATTCGGCGTATTTCGCGGCGACCTTGGCCAGCTCGGCACGGCGTTCCTCGTTCAGCTCGGGAATCGGCAGGCGGAACAGCGTACCGTCCACCTGCGGATTGATCCCGAGGCCGGACTCGCGCAGCGCCTTCTCCACGGCCTTGATGAGGCCCTTGTCCCATACCGTGATGGTCACCATGCGCGGCTCGGGCACATTGACGGTGCCCACCTGATTGATCGGCGTGTTCGCGCCATAGGCATCCACCATCACGGGGTCGAGCATACTGGCGGTGGCCCGGCCCGTCCGCAGACTGCCGAACTCGCCGCGCAGGGCGGTCAGCGCCCCCTCCATACGGCGACCCAGATCATCGAGATCGATATCGAAATCGTCACTCATCGGAAAAGACCCATGGTATTAACTCTCCTGTACAATGGTCGATTTTCCCTCACCCGACAAGACCGAGGCGAATCCGCTCTTCTGGTGCAGGTCAAAGACGACGACGGGCAGCTTGTTATCCCGCGCCAGGGCGATAGCGGTCGCGTCCATCACGTTCAGATTATCGGCCAGAACCTGCCGGTAGCTGACCGTCTCGAACCGTCTGGCATCCGGGTTCTTCTTCGGGTCGGAATCATAGACCCCGTCCACCTGCGTTCCCTTGAGCAGGGCATCGCAGCCCATCTCGATGGCCCGCAGGGCGGCGGCGGTGTCGGTGGTGAAGAAGGGGTTGCCGATCCCGGCGGCGAAGATCGCGATGCGTCCCTCCTCCAGATGCCGCATCCCCTTGCGCCGGATATAGGGTTCGCACACGGCCTGCATCGGAATGGCCGACATCACGCGGGTTTCGGCCCCCAGCGCCTCCAGCGCGCTCTGCATCGACAGCGCGTTCATGATCGTCGCCAGCATCCCCACGTAATCGGCGGAGGCCCGTTCCATCCCCGAGGCGGCGGCGGACAGCCCGCGAAAGATATTGCCGCCCCCGATGACGAGGCAGATTTCGATGCCCTGCTGCTGAACCGCGTAGATCTCCTCCGCGATGCGATTGACCGTCGGCGGATGGACCCCATAGCCCTGATCGCCCATCAGCGCCTCGCCCGAGATTTTCAGCAGGACGCGCGACCATTTCGGATGGGAGGGGTCGTCTGTCATCGGAGCAGCCTTTCAGGCATGGATCGGGCGTGGCGGACTTTAACCATCCCTCCGCACACCGCAAGCGGGATGATGGGTCCATGCCGCACCGAGCAAATTGCAAAAACTGCCCACAAGCGCGCCCCGGCCTCTCCACCAAGAGAGACACGATCAGCCGCAGCACCCGGACTGACGCATCAAGCGAACGACCGTATTAGGCACCCCAACGATCCGCCACAATAGCCATTCTCCAATGCGACATCTCTGAAAAGAGCCGCTCGCACGCCTCGGAGCCGGGCAACAACCACGCCACCCGACCCCTGACAACCCCCTCAGCTTTCCGGCGGCAACGGCGGGGGCGTCGCTCCGAACATCTGCGCCAGATCGGAGACAGCACCGGCGCGTTCCCAGCCCTCCATACCCGCCGTCCAGACCAGCGTATCGCGCGTCAGGCGGCCATCGCGGGCCATGCCGGCCACGGCCTGCCCGTCGAACGGCCCGCTTGTCTGCCCGCCGATGCCCACATGCCATTGCTTGCCCGAAGGCAGCGGCGGCGGAGCGATCACATTGCCCCCGGCGGCGCCCGCGCCCATCACATTGCCCATCATGCCGCCCATGGCCATGCCGATACCCGCCCCGATCCCGGCGGAGGCGGCCCCGCCACCCTCCCCCGGATTCTCGGCGGCGGCACGCATGGATTCGGCGGCCTGAAACTGCGTGTACTTGTGCAGGTCACCGATGACGCCCATCTGGGTGCGCCGGTCCATGGCCTTCTCGACCTCCGGCGGCAGCGAGACGTTCTCGACCAGCAGCTTGGTGAGCGTCAGCCCGTATTCGGTCATCTCCTCGCCGATCTTCACGCCCGCGAACTTGCCCAGATCGTCGTAATTGGCGGCCAGATCAAGCACAGGGATATGCGAGGAGGCGATAGCGTTCGAGAACCGCGAGACGATGATATTGCGAAGCTGTCCCTCGATCTCGCCGGTCGTGAACTCGCCGTCCGTGCCCACGATCTCGCGCAGGAAGACCGTGGGATCTTCCACCCGGATCGCATAGGTGCCGAAGGCGCGCAGGCGCGTCGGCCCGAAATCGGGATCGCGCAGCATGACCGGGTTCTTCGTGCCCCATTTCAGATCGGTGAACTGCTTGAGGCTGACGAAGTAGATTTCCGCCTTGAAGGGCGACTGGAACCCGTGGTCCCAGGCCTGCATCGTCGAGAGGATGGGCAGGTTATTCGTTTCCAGCATGTACAGGCCCGGCGGAAAGACATCCGCGACCTGCCCCTCGTTCACGAAGACCGCCGCCTGCCCCTCGCGCACGGTCAGCTTCGCGCCATGCTTGATCTCGTTTCCATAACGCTCGAAGCGCCAGACCATCGTATCGCCGTCATCGGTCGTCCAGTCGATAACGTCGATAAATTCGCCCGTAAGGCGGTCCCACAAGCTCATCCGGCTCTCCTGGTTCTCGTCGTTCGCGGCCTGTTAAAGGCCCGGAATATCCTGCACGATCCGACGCACCAGCGGGCGGGCCTCCGCTTCGGTCATGCCCGGCCTCAGCCTCGGATCGTAAAGCACCTTCAGCAGATATTCATCGTGGCGGGTCAATTCAATGAACTCCTGGTCGTCATTGAAAATTGAGGGCCGCGCCTCGGGGTCGTCATTGATGAGGCCGAAGACCTGCGTGAACTCCTCGGTCAGGCAGGCACGACGGAAATTTCCGCTCAGTTCCGCCTTCACGAAGATCAGGCCCACGGCGAGGCTGTCATCTTCGGGGTCGGTCGAGATCATCCCGATGCAGGGCAATTCGGGGCGTTCGGTCCAGGCGGCGATGAAGGCCCCCAGCGATTCGCCGAACCGTTCGGTGACGGTCTGGCGCAGGATGAAGCGGTCGCGCCCGTCGAGCATCCATATCTTCACATGGGCACCGGCCACGTCATCGGTCGCGATCACGCGGCGACCGATCACCCCGCCGATCCGCAGGGCCAGCGCATCGAGATGCGCGGCATCCGCCGATGTGATCCCGATCGAGGCATAGGTCACATCCGAGGGCCAGCGCAGCAACTGCACCGTATCGCCCGCCACGATAGTGCGGTCGCCGATCACCTGTTCCTCGCTGTTGAAGGCGAGTTTCAGGAAATTGCGCTCCAGCGCCTGCGCGTCGATGGGCGCATCGACCGGATCGTATTCCGTGCGGAACTTCGCTTCCGTCCGGTAGAGGACTTCCGCCCGACCATACAGGTCAGCCAGTTCCGGCCCCGCCGATGGCGGCGCACAGGCCGTGAGGGCCAGAGCCAGTCCCGTTCCGCTCAAAAGATGTTTCATCAGCGCGTCTCCGGTCGCAGTTCAGCGAGTACCTGTTCTGCCAGCGGCACCACGCTCCGACGCCGCATCCCGGATCGGATGCGCGGATCGTAGAGAATACGCAGCAGCAACTCGTCATGCGTCGTCAGCGCCTGATAGGCACCGTCGTCATTGAAGATCGACGGCCTTGCCCGCGAATCATCGTTCAGAAGGCCCAGACTCTGAGTCATCTCCTCGATGATACAGGTCTCGCGCCACACGAGGGGTAACTCATCCTTGATATAGATATGCGCGGTCCCGGTCACGCCCGAGCGCGGATCGCGGGTGGTGAGCGTGAAACAGCGGTCAGCCTCAAAATCCCGCCAGTTGGAGGCCAGCCGCGCGACCTGTGGCCCCAGCCACTGCGTCCCCAGCAATTCGCGCATCTCGGCCCCGCGATAGGAGCGCGGCACGAAGCGGATATCCATATTGTACCGCTCGACTTCCCGCGCCTCGCGGATATCGAGGCCCGTGAGGGACGCCAGGTGCTGCGCGAAGGCCGCGACCTGAACGCTGTCCCGAACCTGCGCGCCCGTCAGACGATAGCGGATCGGGCTGCGCCATTTCGAGATCGCGATGCCGCCATCCGGCCCCACCTCGTCGGCAGCTTCGGCCTGAAGCGCGATGGAGAGGAAATTACGCAGGACTTCGCTGTTGGAATAGTCAGGCTCGACCCTGGGGCGCGCCGCGACGAAGGGCAAAGTCTCCCGCGAGACCGGCGACAGCACGTCAGGGGGCAGCACCCCCACCGATGTCGCGCGGGGCTGCTGCGTCGGGTACGGGTTCCCCGTCCCCCCGCAGGCCGTCACGGCCAGCGAAAGCGCCACGGCAAACGCGGCGGAATATGCGCGATATCCGCTCACCCGGCGGAAATGCCGACATTGTCGCCGGTCCCGTCCCGGCGCGCCTTCGCGGAGGAAAGGGTCTTCTTCAGCTCCTCCTCCATGCGCGCCAGTTCGATCTCCGCATCGGCGCGGCGTTTCTTGCCCTCATCGGCAATGGCTAGGCTTTCATTGATCGTGTCGATCAGGCTCTGGTTCGCCTGCTTGACCGCATTGATGTCGAAGACACCGCGCTCCATCTGCTCGCGTACCTCGCGGTTCGCCATCTGGAGGTTATCGGCATTCTTGGTCAGCAACTCGTTGGTCAGGTCGGTCGCATCCCTCACCGTCCCCGCCGCATCGCGCGACCGCTGGATCGTGACCGCCTGAGCAAGCTGCGTCTGCCACAGCGGCACGGTGTTCACGAGGGTCGAGTTGATCTTGTTGACGAGGCTCTTGTCGTTTTCCTGCACCAGCCGGATCGAGGGCAGCGACTGCATCGTCACCTGCCGGGTCAGTTTCAGGTCATAGACGCGCCGTTCCAGATCATCGCGGGCCGCGCGCAAATCGCGCAATTCCTGCGCCCGCAACACGCCGTCATTCTCGGAGGCTTCGGCGACATAGCGTTCCTTGGCCGGAATCTCCACCTCGTCCAGTTCCTTGAGCTTGGCCTCACCGGCGGCGATGTAGAGGGCCAGCTCGTCATAGAAGGACAACGACGAATCATACAGCTTGTCGAGGAACTTGATGTCCTTCAGCAGCTTGGTCTCATGGGTCAGCAACTCGTCCTGAATATTGTCGATCTGGCCGCGCACCTGCTCGTATTGCGCGACGAAATCGGCGGTCGATGCCGATTTGCCCATGATCCAGTTCCACATGCGGGCGAGGAAACCGGGCTTCTCGCCGGGGGCCAGTTCGCTGACATCGAAGCCGCGAATGGTCGTGACCATTTTCCGCAGGGAATTCCCGGCGGGGCCGACATCCTTGTTCCGCACCCCGTCGAGCATCTCGTCGGAAATCGCGGTCAGGTCTTCCTGCGCCTTCGAGCCGAACTTGATGATTGTCTGGGTATTGGACAGGTCGATTTCGCCCATCCGCGCCCGGATCGCGGCCACGGCATTCGGATCGGCGCTCTGAAGCGTGATCAGTTCCTGCGCCGGGGGCGGCGGCGTGATCGTGATGATATCCTCGGCTTCGCGGATTGCCAGCGCGGTTCTGTTCCGCAGTGCCTCGGTCTGTTCAACGGCCATGACGGTCCCTGTCTCTTTTTAGGTCAGTGCCAAGCTATTGCAGCACGGCCTCTCTGTTCAAGCGTTCAGCGAGGACATCGATTTCGACATCCAGATCGATCCGGTCATTCGTCAGCAATTTCTGATGCTGCTGGTCGAAGGTCGCCTGCATGTCGTCGAGCAGGCTGCGGAATTTCAGGTACATCTCGCTGTCAGCGAGATCGTGCTGGCTGCGCGCATATTTGCGTGTCGCCTCCAGCGCCCCTTCGAGATAGACTTTCAGGAACTTACGGGCGCGGCGCAGGTCGGACGGGTCTTCCTCGATCCGGGCGAGGATATCGCGCCCCCGCGCCGTGATCTTCGACAGGCGATCGCGCAGGGGGCGGTCCACGATATCGGCGGCGGCGCGCTCGATCCCCTCGATCCGCGTCTCGGCCTCCGAAATCGCCTCCTCCACCATCTGCGGCGTGACACCGGACAGCGACACCTCGCCCTTCGCCCGCATCGGGTCGATACCGAAGGTCATCAGGGACGCCCCCGCCGCCAGCACCCCAAGGCCCAGCGACTGGATCATGCCGATATCCCAGCCGAACAGCCCCGTCAGCACGGTCGCCCCGCCCAGCACCAGCGACCCGAGCAGCTTGCGGGGCAGGCGCGGCGGCGAGGCATAGGTGCGGTCCACATAGGCCGCTTCCGCCTCGCCCCCTTCCCGAATCAGGAAGACCGAGAAGGCGAACAGCGCGAAAAGGCCGATATTCGTGCCCATGCCGATGGCATTGCCGGTCATCAGCGACCTGATCGCGGCAAACAGCAGGGGAGAGGCCGCAAGCAGCAGCCCAAGCGTCCGCTTGCGAAACCGCGAGCGCCGCTTTCCGCGATCATCCAGCCGCAGGGCGCTCTTGAATCGGTCTGCTCCGTCCCGGCCCGCACCGGCCCCGCCGAACCGACTCGCGGAATTCGGCGTGTATTCCTTCTTGCCGTCGGCATCGCCCGTCATCGCGCGGCGTCCTCCCGTTCGAACATCGTTCAGCCCACCTGTGCGAATGTAGCACAGGATGCGGCGAATACGATGCCGATCAGGACGATGAAGGCGAGGGTACGCAGGAATCGTGGACTCATCTGACGGTCTTTCCCGATGATCTGGCCCGAGACACCGCTCCCCGAGGGGGCGGTTCGATCTTCAGAACCTCTCATACGCCATGGTCGGCCCATCGGTCAAAACCGTTGCACGATCAACGGGGAAATTCAGAAGAACAGGCTCAGAAATCGCTCTATCAGCCCATCCTTCCGGGCACCGGACGAGACGACAGAGGGTCCGCCCTCGATATCGTTCCAGCGGGTGTCGGCCCCCCCGCCGCCCTCGCGGATCGTTCCGACCACCGGCACCGAGGGGGCAAATTTCGGGACATCATATCCCACATCGAGAACGGCATCCGGCATCTGCCCCAGCCGCGTGAGCACGGTTCCCGACAGAAGCAGCCGCCCTTCGGCGGTATTGGGAAAATAATCGCGGAACGCCCTGAGCGCCCTGCCCTCGCCCCGGACGGAAAGCGTGATATCGGATACATCCGTATGGGGCAGCACCAGTTCGGGCCGCGCGGGGATCGCGAAGGTCAGCGTGATGCGCCGGGTCGCCGGGTCTGCGGGATCGCGCAGGGATGCCTGTGACCGCCCCGACCCCGGCCAGGCCACCGTCCCGGCATCGTAGGACATCAACAGGGACCGCCGCTTGCGCGCGTCCTTGACCAGTGCCACGGGCCGATCCACATCGATCAGCGCAAAGGCCAGCCGGTCCTCCGCCCCTTCCCGGTTCGTCAGAACACGCGAGATCGCCCCCCTGCCGGAGACGACCCCTTCCATCTCGAAACCGGACGGGGCCTCCTGTTCGGTCGGTTCGCGCTCCAGCTTGCCGGTTCCCTTCACCCCCGCGACGAGCGGCAGGTCAGGCGGGGCCGATACCGGCACGACCCCCACCGGCACCGCGCGCACACCGCCGATGATGGGGCGGGTGGACTGGATGACGATACTGTGGTCCCCCGTCGGCATGAACTGGTTGAGCACCCACGCATCGGCGGAGCGCCGCAGGGGCACACCGGAGGCATGGGGCGCGTCGCTCTCGTCCCAGTTTTCCAGCAACAGATCGACAGGGTGGCCCCGCACGGGAATCCGGCGGGGCAGCGGGGCGGTACCGATATCCAGCAGGCTGGCCCGGTCGGCATCCGTGACGGCGATCTTGCGACGCTCGGCCCGCATGATGTAGCGCGCGATCAGCGTATTCTGCGGCGCGCTGCGGTCGATATTGCCGGACACGTCCCGAACGCTCAGGCGCGTGACCACGGTTTCACCGGGGCGCAGGGCCGGTCCGTCGCCGGTTTCCCCCGACCATTGCAGCGGGCGGTGCAGCGTGCGCGCTGTTCCCCGGAACCGGCGCAGCGGGCGACTGAAATCCGTATCACCGAGGCGATGAATGGCCAGTTCCCACGCATCGATCATCGCAAGCGCATCGCTTCGCATCTCGATGGTCATCGGCTCCTCAAAGCCGTCCGGCCTCCATTGCGCGAAGGCAGGAACAGACAGGCCGAGACGGGAACCATCGCTGTAAGGCTCGATCCGCCATGACACGTCGGCCCCGTTCCTGAGTGCCTCGCGCCCCTCCGGCTCCGCACGGGCCACTCCGCCCCACAGCACGACGAACGCGGCCACGAGGCTGAGAATCATGGAAATCGCGTATCGAAAGTGCCCTCGCATGGCATCACGATAGGGCGCGGAGCGTTAAAACAACGGGAATAGCGGCGCACTCTTCGCGTCCCATCGCCCGTGCGATGAAAAAAATTCGACGGAAAGCGACCCCTGCCCCGTGACACCCCTGTTCGCGGCGGCAAGCCTTCCGTGAGCGGCATGTCCGATCCACACCCAGCCAACCACATCGGGCGTGTCAGTATCGGGGGCCGGGTTCCCTACCCCGGTCCCCATTTGGGGCCGCCCCCCCCCCGCGAAACGGTCCTCGGCGCTTCAGCCCGACAGGATATCCGCATAGGTTTCGCGCAGGACATTCTTCTGCACCTTGCCCATGGTATTGCGGGGCAGGTCATCGAGGATCACGACGGCCTTGGGCTGCTTGAACTTCGCGAGTTGGTCCGACAGGGCCGCCCTGATCGCCTCTCCCTGCACGGAACCATCGGGACCGGACACCACCGCCGCGACCACGCCCTCACCGAAATCGGGATGCGGAACGCCGAAGACGGCGGATTCGATCACACCGGGCAGATCATCGATCAGACCCTCGATTTCCTTCGGATAGATATTATAGCCGCCAGAGATGATCAGATCCTTTGACCGGCCCACGATGGTGACATAGCCGTCCTCGCTGATCGTGCCCAGATCGCCGGTGATGAAGAATCCGTCGGCGCGGAACTCCTCCGCCGTCTTCTCCGGCATCCGCCAGTATCCCGTGAAGACATTCGGACCGCGCACCTCGATCCCGCCGATTTCATCCGCTCCGAGCGCCGCGCCGGTTTCGGGATCGGTCACGCGGATCTCGATATCGGGCAGCGCAAAGCCGACGGTGCCGGGGCGACGCTCGCCGTCATAGGGGTTGGAGGTGTTCATCGCCGTTTCGGTCATGCCATAGCGTTCGAGAATGTTATGGCCCGTGGCGGCGGTCCATGCCCGGTGCGTCTCGGCCAGCAGGGGCGCGGAACCGGAGACGAAGAGGCGCATGGCGGCGCTTGCCTCCTTCAGGCCGGGTCGGGCCAGCAGGCGGGTATAGAAGGTCGGCACCCCCATCATCGACGTGGCGCGGGGCATGAGCGACAGGATCGTATCGGGATCGAATTTCGGCAGAAAGATCATCGCATTGCCCGCGTTCAGCGACACGTTCGCGGCGACGAAAAGACCATGGGCATGAAAGATCGGCAGGGCATGGATCAGTACGTCGTCACGGGTAAAGCGCCAGTAATCGCTCAGCGTTTCGGCATTGGAGGCGAGATTGGCATGGGTCAGCATGGCCCCCTTCGACCGACCCGTGGTGCCGGAGGTGTAGAGGATGCAGGCAAGGTCATCCGCCGCGCGGGGAACGGCGTCGAACCCCTCCGCCGCGCGCGCCACCGCCTCGGCCAGCGTACCCGTGCCGTCGGCGGCAACGGTCAGCACCGCCCCCGTCGCAAGGCCGCGCACCGTCTCCTCCCCCGCCGGGTCACAGACGACAAGGGCCGGTTCCGCATCCGTTATGAAATGCTCCAGTTCGCGGGCGGTATAGGCCGTATTGAGCGGCACGAAGGCCGCGCCCGCCAGCACAGTGCCCAGATAGACGGCCAGCACCTCCACCGATTTCTCCGCCTGCACCATCACCCGGTCACCGGGCGCCACCCCCTGCGCGACAAGGGCGTTCGCATAGCGTTCGGCCATGGCGAAGACCGTCCCGAAATCCAGCGTCACGCCCCGGTCATGCAGATCGAGGCACAGCGCGTCATCGCGCCCGACGGACCCGGCACGCAGGGCGCGGGCGAGGTGGTTCGCGGCATAATCGGATCGTGTGTTCATGCCGGGTAGATAGACCGGCCCGGAAGGCGGGGACAAGCGGAATTGGCCGACCGACCGGGCGGACTGTTCCGAACGCGCGATCCGACCTGAACACAACACGCTTTCCCGGAAAACACGCAGGCTCCGTCGCTTCACACGGACAATCAGGTCCGGCGCAGCGGAAAAATTCCCTGCGCGGCGATCCTCGCTTACCGGCTCAGATCATGCTCCGGCATCGCCGGGGCAGTCCGGTATCCGGCATGGAACTCGCCCTTGCTGTACCGTTGCAGGGACACCCGGCACCCCGAACGCGGAAGGATGACCCGATAGGGCGCATCGTCCTCCCGCGCTTCCTTCATGCAGAAGGTCTGATAGGCCAGATATCGCACCATCTTGCCGCTGTCGTTGAAACAGGGGGCCATATACAGCGAGTTGAGCATCTCCGTACCCGATTTCGTGTAATTCAGGATTTCGAGGCTGACCTGCCGCCGCTCCGCAATCGCATCGCGGATTTCCTCCACGTCTCTCGGGTCCGTATTCCGGCCCTGAAGAAAGCGGCAGTTCTGTCCGATGACCTCGTTCCGACGATACCCGGTCACGCGATAGAATTCGCGGGTCGCCAGAATGATCGGGGCCGATTTGTGCTCCATGTCGCAGATGACAGCACAGGACGAATACGTATCATTCGCGAGATAACTCAATTCCGCAGCAAGCGAGCAACCGTCATAAGTATAAAGGTCCGATGTCATGGCGCGTTCCGGGTCTTTGCTGATCTTGACAGTCAAGACCGTCGATGACCCCGGTTAATATCGCGTTATCGGTAAACAGACAGTGATACGCCCGGCCCCGGACTTTACCGGTCGGTGGCCTGCGCCATCGTCGTATCCGCCTGCACCAGCGCCCTGTACAGCGCGCGCAGCCGCAGGGTCAGGGGGCCGGGGAAGTCCCCGCCCATCCTGCGCCCGTCGATCTCGGCCACCGGCGTCACACCGCCGAAGCTGCCGGTCATGAACGCCTCATCGGCACCGTAGGTATCGACCAGCGAATAGTTGCGCTCGAAGACGGGGATGTCGTCATCGCGGCACAGGCGCACGATATTCGCGCGGGTGACGCCATTCATGCAATAATCGCCTGTACTGGTCCAAACCTCGCCCTTGCGGACAATGAAGAAATTGCATGAATTCGTAGTATTCACAAAGCCGTGGGGATCGAGCATCAGGCCCTCATCCGCCCCCGCCTTCTCGGCCTGCACCGCCGCCAGCACGCAGTTAAGCTTGGAATGGGAGTTCAGCTTGGCGTCCTGCGCCATGGGCATCCCGCGTATCTGCGGCACCGTGGCAAGGCGTACGCCCCGGTCAGCCAGCGCCGCCACGGGGGTCGAGTGCTCCATGATAATGACCATGGTGGGGCCGAAGCGCGAGAGATTGGGATGCTGGAAGGGCCTGGCCTTCTTCCCGCGCGTGATCATCAGGCGGGCATGGGCGTTCCCGGTCATGCCATTGGCGTGGCGGGTACGTTCCAGCGCGTCGATCACCCCTGCCCTGTCCATGCCGATATCGAGATCGATGGCCTTGGCCGCCTCGAACAGGCGGTCGAGATGGGCATCGAGAAAGGCCCAGCGCCCGTTATAAAGGCGCAGGCCCTCCCACACGCCGTCACCCAGCATGAAGCCGCTGTCGAAAACCGAGACCCTGGCCGCATCGCGATGGGCGAGATCCCCATCGACATAGATCAGCACATCGGCGTTGCGCGGGTCGTCATCGGCGGCGTGGGTGATGCCCTGCTCGGCCATGGGATTGTCCTCGGATGGTGCCATGCGGCAGGGCGGGTCAGGTCACTCGGCGGAGCAGCAACAGTAATTGGGGCCGCATTGACCGCCGCAACTGTTATAGACGTAGCTGCGAAGCCCGGCCCCGCCGACCTCGCCCGGCCCGTTGGCATAGACATGCACGGAATTGAAGCATCCGAGCTTCCTGCTGCTGAGCCTCTTGCGCCAGCTCCGCGTCTCGACGGTTTGGGTGATGCCCTTGCAGACAGCCGAGCAATCGGGAGCATTCTGCGAGCATTCGCGGGGAACGGCGAAAACGAAGCCGCCGGAACCGAGCGAGGGATAGAGGCCCGTGCAGGCCCCCTGCGCGACGATATCGGAGAGGGCCGCGTCCGCGATGCCTCTGGCCGGGGCCTTGTCGCGGGTGACCTGCGGCTCGTCCCTGCGAGCGGGTGCGGGTTCGGGGGCAGGTTCGGCGATCCGGCGCGTGAAGGTCACGTTGAAACGGGCCTCGCAGCCACGCTCTACCCACACATGACGCCTCTCATAACCCCAGGACGTGCCATAGCGACAGGGAATGCTGGTGAAGGAGCCGACCGGCTCAACATTCTCGATGCGCCCATCGACCGGGCATTCCAGGCGCTGCCGCCCCTGCGCCCGGCAATCGAGCGCCTCGGTGAAGGTCTGGCGCGCGGCCCGCCGTTGCTGTCGTTCGGCGGTGACTTCCCGCTGAACCTCGACATCGAAGGTGCCCGAACAACCAAGATCGACCCACACATGACCGCTCTCATAGCCCCAGGAAAATCCTTGCAGGCAGAACCCTCCCCCGATCGCGGCGGTCTGCCGGACGGCGCGCAGGCGCCCGTTCACGGGGCATTCGACTCGCTGCCGGTTGGTGGATTCGCAGGTGATCGATTCTTTCACGACCTGCTGCGCGGCAACCGGCTGCGCCGTCCAGGGCAGGGCTATGGTCAGCACGGTCAGGGTGGCTAGAGTGGTCAGGAAGCGCATCGCGTCATCTCCTCAGTATGATCGTCCCAGCCCCCGCGCCGGATGCTGACAATATTCGCAAGGCTCCGCAACGTGAAAATCGGCGACCCGGAACGGGGATCAGTAATTGCTCTCGCCCTCGTAGATCGCCTGCTCGTCCACGGGGGCGACCCGGAGGATGTTGGTGGTACCCGGACGACCGAAGGGAACTCCGGCGGTGACGGCGATGCGGTCGCCCTCCTCCGCGATGCCCATGGCCTTTGCGGCCCGCGCCGCCGACACGACCGCCAGCTTGAAGCGTGTCACCTCGTCGGAAACGATGCAATGCAGGCCCCAGTACATCGTCAGGGCGCGGGCGGTGCTCATCACCGGGGTCAGGGCGATGATCGGAGCGTTCGGGCGTTCACGGGCGGCGAGGCGGGCGGTGGTGCCCGAATGGGTGAAGCAACAGACGGCGCTGACCTCGACGGCCTCGGCAACCTCGCGGGCGGCGGCGGTGATGGCTGTGGCGACACTGGCCTTGGCGGCGGTGCGCGAGGCATCGATCTGCTCGCGATACTGGGGATCGGCCTCCACGCGCAGGGCGACATTCACCATGGTCGCGACGGCCTCGACGGGAAATTGCCCCGCCGCCGATTCCGCCGACAGCATGACGGCATCGGCCCCCTCGTAGATCGCACCCGCCACATCGGAGATTTCGGCCCTGGTGGGCACGGGGCTGGAAATCATGCTCTCCAGCATCTGCGTGGCGACGACGACGGGCTTGCCGATATCCCGGCAGGACCGGATCAGCGATTTCTGGATCGCGGGCAGGTCGGACAGCTCCATCTCGACCCCCAGATCACCGCGCGCGACCATAATGCCGTCGGATGCGGCGAGGATGGAGGGAAAATCCCTCACCGCCGCCGGTTTCTCCACTTTGGTCATCACAAGGGCGCGGCCCTTGATAAGAGCCTTGGCCTCCTCGATATCCGCCGCGCGCTGCACGAAGGACAGCGCGATCCAGTCCGCGCCGAGATCGCAGGCAAACTCCAGATCGGAGCGGTCCTTGTCGGACAGGGCCGCAACGGGCAGCACGACATCGGGCAGATTGATGCCCTTGCGGTCGGAAATCTCGCCGCCGACCAGCACCTCCGCGACCACCGCGTCACCATAGGCCTCGCGCACCTTCATGCGGATCTTGCCGTCATTGACGAGGATGGTCGCCCCTTCGGTCAGGGCACCGAGGATTTCGGGATGAGGCAGGCGAACCCGGCTGGCATCCCCCGGTGTCTCGTCGAGATCGAAGCGAAAGCTCTGTCCCACGCTCAGCTCATGGGGCGCATCCGCAAAGACGCCGCATCGGATCTTCGGCCCCTGAAGGTCGGCGAGGACGCCGATGGGGCGGCCCAGCTCATGCTCGACCTCGCGGATCAGTTCGTAGCGGTCACGCTGATCCTCCTGCGTCCCGTGGCTCATGTTCAGGCGAAAGACATCCACGCCCGTCTCGAACAACGTGCGGATCATCGCCCGGTCTGAGGAAGACGGTCCGAGAGTGGCGACGATCTTGACGTTTCTGGACTGGTTCATGGGCGGGCACCTGCTCAGGGCTGCGTTCGGGGCGTATGATGCACGGGCTTAACAAGACCCGACACAAAGATCACGGGGGAAGGTGTGAATTTTTGATGCGATATCAAATCATCACCGGGCTGGGGCAGGGGTCACGGCGGGAATACTTCGCGAAAGGCGGCCCATATCACCCCGGCGCGCGCATCGGCATTACAGATGCGGATAGAGCCGCTGGGGCGGAACATGAAGGCGCGCGCGTTCGCCGGTCGTGATCTCGCCCTCGCGCTCGACCCAGGCGGTGACGCCCCGGCGACCCGCTGCATGTGCCGGAAAGCTCATGCCCTGTCCCGGTCTGTGATCCTCGATGGATTGTGCGGCGATGCGGCAGGGGGCGTTTTCCATGTCGATGACGAGCGAGACCCCGTTCGCGAAGATCAGGCGCGATGCGGGCGGAAGCTGCGTCAGGTCCGGGATGCCCCGCATCACCACATTCGCGCCCAGCCAGCGCGGGTCTATCGTATCGAGTTTCATATCGGCGGCGATCCCGGCGATCTCCTCCTCCGACAGGATGCAGATCTGGCGGACATTGCGGATTTCGGTATTGCGCGGATATTGCAGCTTCACACGGGTACAGGAGGGGCGGGTCAGCCCCCCATGCGCCTCGCCCTCGAACCCCGCGAAGGTCACTCGCACGGCTTCCACCGCACGACTCGCCATGCCGTCCTCCCGGTCGGGATTGACGAACAGCCCGACGGTTTCGCCTTCTATGTCGCTCGGTGTCAGGACAGGCATGGCACATTCAGGCTCGGAAAATTCAGGGCGACGGGCGAAGGGTTTTAAAAAGCATCAAACTTGAGTAATTCCAAGGATTGTATTTCAACCCGGAATTCAGTTTAGCACGATAGTATATTGCTACCTCTGGGGGCGGAACAGAGCTGAAGCTGGAGAGCGACATGACACGACTGATTTTGCAGGAGCCTGCCGAGGCGCTGCTGAGGCAATGGCATGATGCATGTGGCACCCATGCCCTGCCGACCGCCCGCTTCGCCGACCCGCTTCGTCTGCGCCAATGGGTCGGGGATATCAGCATCGTCCATCTGCACGAAGGCGACAAGCGATACTTCGTATCGTTGCACGGCGCGAATGTGGCGCGGCATCTCGGCCCGAATTTTCACAAGAAATATCTTGAGGATGCCATTCCCGAGGCATCGTATCACGATACCGTCGCTCCCTATGAACTGAGCATCCGCACACGCAAACCCTGCTATTCGATTCAGCGCGCGACGCTTGAGAGTGGCCTGTTCAAAAGCCTTGAGCGCATGATCCTGCCGCTCTCCCTCGACGATCAGGACACGGTCGAACGGTTCATTATCTGGGTCGCACCGATCGAGCCGGGCGCGACGGCGGCCTCGGTCTATGTGCCTTTCAAAGAACATGAGGTCATGGCGCTGGAAACGGACGAACCCGAACTGACCAACGAGCTGTTTCTGCTGTCGGACGAGTATCTGCTGGACAGCCGGGTGGCCTGAACGCGCTTCAGGGTGCAGACCTTTCCGACTCTTCCCCCGGTCCGCCTTTCATTGTAAGGTCTTATGACAACGGGTTGAGACGGGAAGGAAGCAGCGATGGGACTGGAGTATCTGGCACTGGGCATGGGGCTGGTCCTCGCGCTCCTGCTGCTGCTGGCTCTGTGGAAGAGTTTCATCATCGTCCCCCAGAGTCAGGCCTTCGTGATCGAGCGCCTCGGCAAGTACAGCCGGGTCGCCACAGCCGGACTGCATGTCCTGGTTCCCTTCATCGAGACGGTGCGGCGTGAGGTCGATATCCTCGAACGCCCCCTGCCGCCCATGCATCAGGACGCGATCACGAACGACAACGTGGTGATCGAGGTGGTGGTGGCCGTCTTCTTCCGGGTCGTCTCGCCCGAACGCATGATCTACCGCATCCGGGATATCGATTCGGCGGTGACGACGACCGTGGCGGGCATCGTGCGATCCGAGATCGGCACGACCGATCTCGACAAGGTGCAGTCGAACCGCGCCGATCTGAACATGGCGATCAAGGAACAGCTCGAAGGCGCGACACGGGACTGGGGCGTGGTCATCACCCGCGCCGAGGTGCTGGATGTCAATCTCAACGAACGCACCCGCGAGGCAATGATGCAGCAGCTCAATGCCGAGCGGAAGCGGCGGGCCTCGGTGACCGAAGCGGAGGGAGACAAGCGAACCATCGAACTGAAGGCCGACGCGATGCTCTATGACGCCCGCAAACGGGCCGAGGGCCGCAAGGTCATCGCCGATGCGGATGCCTATGCGATCCAGATCGTCTCCAGCGCCATCGCCGAACACGGGGTGCAGGCGGTTGAGTTCGAAGTGCGGAAACGGCAGATCGAGGCGATGACGAAGGTTGCGGACGGCACAAATACCCGTACCGTACTCCTGCCCGCCGAAATGCTGGAGACGTTCGGGCGCGCGGTGGACCTGTTGAAGGCGAGATAGATGATGGACTGGCTGGCGACCTGGAGTTTTCATCCTTACTTCTGGTTCATGGCCGCCTTCGCCCTTGCCGGTCTGCAATTGCTGACGGATGAATTCTTCTTCGGCGGGGCCTGCATCGGGGCCTTCCTGACCGCCGTGACACTGATGGTCGTCGATCCGGCCGTGGTGAGCGAGAACGTCAACACCAGCCTGCCCTATGTCCTGTGCGGCATCGGCGGATTGCTGGGCGCGACCCTGCTGCGCCGCTCCGCCCGCAGGCGGCAGGACGCCGACGACGACATCAACGAGGAACCTTACGAGGGCGACGCGGATTGAGGGGCAGCGGCGGAAAATCAATGCATCCCGAACATGACCGGTGAACCGTCAGGGGTCAGACAGCAAAGAACGCCACACGACCAAAGGCTGCCATCACGACTTGCGCCACGAATAGCGTCCCTGTTGCGGTGAATCCGCTTGCGGCTCCGCATCCGGCGGTGTGGGAGGACATGGTCCGTCAGTCGCTCCTGCCTGCGGATATCCGGGGCCTGTTCGTCGCTGTGCCGGAAGCCCGTGGCCGGGTACGCGGGAAACCCGCGCTCGTCTGACCGACCGAATTGCTCCCTGCCGGCAAACCCGTTACCTCTGCCCCAACGCCATAACGCAGGGAGCGCCTCCATGCCCGAATTCCGCAAAATTCTCATCGCAAACCGGGGCGAAATCGCCATCCGCGTCAGCCGTGCCGCCAATGAACTGGGCAAGGCGACCGTGGCGGTCTATGCGGAAGAGGACAAGCTGGGGCTGCATCGGTTCAAGACCGACGAAGCCTATCGCATCGGCGAGGGGCTGGGGCCGGTCGAGGCCTATCTGTCCATCGACGAGATTATTCGCGTGGCGAGGGAATGCGGCGCGGATGCCGTGCATCCCGGTTATGGCCTCCTGTCCGAGAACCCCGATTTCGTGGATGCCTGCCATGCCAGCGGCATCGCCTTCATCGGACCGAAGGCCGAGACGATGCGGATGCTGGGCGACAAGGCGAGCGCCCGCCGTGCCGCCATCGCCGCCGGGGTGCCGGTGATCCCCGCAACCGAGGTACTGCCCGACCCTGACGAACCGGGCGCGATGGACCGCATCCGCGCCATGGCCGAGGAGGTCGGCTATCCGCTGATGCTCAAGGCAAGCTGGGGCGGCGGCGGACGCGGAATGCGCCCGATCCACGGCCCGGATGAACTGGACGCGAAGGTGCGCGAAGGGCGGCGCGAGGCGGAGGCGGCCTTCGGGAATGGCGAGGGCTATCTCGAAAAGCTGATCCTCAAGGCCCGCCATGTGGAAGTGCAGGTACTGGGCGACAAACAGGGGAGCCTGCTGCATCTCTATGAGCGCGACTGCTCGGTCCAGCGGCGCAACCAGAAAGTCGTCGAGCGCGCACCGGCCCCGTATCTGACCGATGCCCAGCGCGCGGAGATCAACGAACTGGGCCTGAAGATCGCCCGTCATGCGACATATGAATGCGCGGGCACGGTCGAGTTCCTGATGGATATGGAAACCGACGCCTTCTATTTCATCGAGGTCAATCCGCGTGTGCAGGTCGAGCATACGGTGACGGAGGAAGTGACCGGGATCGACATCGTTCGGGCGCAGATCCTCATCGCCGAAGGCAAGTCGCTGGCGGAGGCGACGGGAGCGGCCTCGCAGGGAGACGTGGAACTGAACGGCCACGCGATTCAGTGCCGGATCACCACGGAAGACCCCCTCAACAACTTCATTCCCGATTACGGGCGCATCACCGCCTATCGCGGGGCGACGGGCTTCGGCATCCGGCTCGACGGGGGCACGGCCTATTCCGGGGCCGTCATCACACGCTATTACGACAGCCTGCTGGAGAAGGTGACGGCCTGGGCGCCGACCCCGGACGCGGCGATTGCCCGGATGGACCGCGCACTCCGGGAGTTCAGAATCCGGGGCGTCGCGACGAATATCGCCTTCGTGGAAAACCTGCTCAAGCACGAGAGTTTTCTGGACGACACCTACCACACGAAATTCATCGACGAGACGCCCGGCCTCTTTGAATTCGAGCGCCGCCGTGACCGGGCCACGCGCCTGCTGACCTTCATCGGCGATATCACGGTGAACGGAAACCCCGAGGCGGCGGGCAGGCCCCGCCCTCCCGCCGATGCGCGCCCGCCCAAAGCCCCGCGCGCCAGCGGTGCGCCGGACGGCCTGAAACAGATGCTCGACGCGCAGGGGCCGAAGGCGGTTGCGGACTGGATGCTGGCGCAGGACCGGCTGCTCCTGACCGACACGACCATGCGCGACGCGCACCAGTCCCTTCTGGCGACCCGGATGCGCTCCATCGACATGCTGCGCGTGGCCCCGGCCTATTCCGCGACATTGCCGAACCTGTTCTCGATGGAATGCTGGGGTGGGGCGACCTTCGACGTGGCCTATCGCTTTTTGCAGGAATGCCCGTGGCAACGCCTGCGCGAGATGCGGGCGGCGATGCCCAATCTACTGACGCAGATGCTCGTGCGCTCGTCCAATGGGGTCGGCTACACGAACCTGCCCGATAACGTGGTGCAGCTTTTCATCCGCAAATCGGCGGATGTGGGCATGGATATCTTCCGCGTCTTCGACCCGCTGAACTGGGTCGAGAATATGCGCGTCGCCTGCGATGCCGTGCTGGAGAGCGGGCGCATACTGGAGGCGTCCTTCTGCTACACGGGCGATATCCACGATCCCGACCGGGCGAAATACTCCCTCGGCTACTATGTGGGCATCGCGAAGGAACTGGAAGCCTTGGGCGCGCATGTGCTGTGCATCAAGGACATGGCGGGCCTCGTCAAACCCGCCGCCGCGACGGCACTGGTGAAGGCCCTGAAGGACGAGATAACGATTCCCATCCACTTTCACACCCACAACACATCCGGGATTACGGCGGCCTCCATTCTCGCGGCCTCCGACGCGGGGGTCGATGCGGCGGATGCGGCGATGGACGCCTTTTCGGGGCTGACCTCGCAACCCTGCATGGGATCGCTGGTCGAAGCCCTGCGCCACCAGCCGCGCGATACCGGTCTCGATATCGATGCGATCCGGGAGATCAGCGATTACTGGGAAGGTGTGCGGCGGCTCTATGCGGGCTTCGAATCCGATATGCGCCACGCGACCTCGGAGGTCTATCTGCACGAGATGCCGGGCGGTCAGGTCACGAACCTGCGGGCGCAGGCCCGCTCGATGGGGCTGGAGGATCGCTGGCACGAGGTCGCCCGCACCTATGCGGATGTCAACGCAATGTTCGGCGATATCATCAAGGTGACGCCGACCTCGAAGGTGGTGGGCGACATGGCGCTGTCGATGGTCTCCGCCGGACTGACCCGCGCGCAGGTGGAAAGCCCGGACGTGGATGTCTCCTTCCCCGAATCCGTGGTCGGCCTGATGCGCGGCGATCTGGGTCAGCCTCCGGGGGGCTTTCCGGCGGATATCCAGGCCAAGGTGCTCAAGGGCGAGACCCCGATCTCGGTACGTCCCGGCTCGCTCATGGAGCCGGTCGATCTGGAGGCCGCCCGCACCGAGGCCGAGGCACAGGTGGACCGGGAAGTCGATGACGAGGATCTCGCCTCCTACCTGATGTATCCGAAGGTCTATACCGATTACATGGCCCGTCGCCGCGATTATGGCCCCGTTCGCACGGTGCCGACACCGACCTTTCTCTACGGCATGGAGCCGGGCGAGGAGATCCCGGTCGATCTGGAGGCAGGCAAGACGCTGCATATCCGTCTCTCCGCGATTTCCGAGACGACCGATGAGGGCGACGTCAAGCTGTTCTTCGAGCTGAACGGCCAGCCGCGCGTCATCCGCGTCCCCGACCGCGATGCCGTGGCCTCGGCGGGGCGGGCGGAGAAGGCCGATCCGACGAATGAAACCCATGTTGCGGCCCCCATGCCCGGCTCGGTCGTCTCGGTTGCGGTGAAGCAGGGGCAGGTCGTCAAGGCCGGCGATCTGCTGCTGTCGCTGGAGGCGATGAAAATGGAAACGGCTATCCATGCCGAACGCGACGGCGAGGTCGGGCGCGTCGTCGCGGGACCGGGAACACAGGTGGACGCGAAGGACTTGCTGATCGTGTTCGCGGGTTAGGCTCAATGTGGCGAAGGAATACGGGAAAAGTTAGGGTCGGGTCATGAGCGACGAAATCATCTTCGAGGAGGCCGATGGGTGGGGGATCGTGACCCTCAATGCCCCGCAGCGCCTCAATGCCCTGTCACACGCGATGTGCCGCAGCCTCGGCGAGCGGCTGGTGCAGTGGCGGGCGGATACCGCGATCCGGGGCGTGCTGCTCAAGGCTGCCGGGGACCGGGCATTCTGTGCCGGAGGGGATATCCGGGAACTGTATCGCGCGCGGCTGGCGGGGGATACGGCGGGGCCGATGCGGTTCTTCGCCGACGAGTACCTGACCAACTGGCGTGTGGCGCGGTTTCCGAAGCCCTATGTCTCGCTGATCGACGGCGCGGTGATGGGCGGCGGGGTCGGGATATCGATCCATGGCCGCTATCGCGTGGCGACCCCCGATGCGCTGTTCGCGATGCCCGAATGCGGGATCGGTCTCTATCCCGATGTGGGCGCGACCCATGTATTGCCGCGCCTCGCCGGATCGGCGGGGATCTGGATGGGCCTGACCGGCGCGCGGCTGGGACAGGGCGACATGCTGGGGCTGGGACTGGCGACGCATACGGTGCCTTCCGGCGCGCTCGGGGCTGTCGAGGCGCGGCTGCGCGCGGTGGACTGGCGTGACGGAGCGTGGGAAGCGGTCGAGCAGGCGCTCGATTCCTGTCACGAGGTGCCCGACGCTCCGACCCCGGCCATCGACGCGCGGCACGAGATTCATGCGGCCTTCGACAGGGGCAGCGTGGAGGAGATCGTCGCCGGGCTGGAAACGCAGGGCGGCGACTGGGCAGGCGAGCAACTGGCCGCGATCCGCCGGGGCGCGCCCCTGAGCCTGAAGGTCACGCACCGGGCGCTGGCGCTGGGCAGCAGGCTTGACATCACCCATGCCCTGCGGATGGAATATGCGATCACCCGGCGCTTCATCGAGACCGGCGCAATTCTCGAAGGCATCCGCGCGCAGGTGATCGACAAGGACCGCAATCCCCGCTGGCCGCACCCCGCGCTGGAAAGCGTGACGGAGGCCGAGGTCGCGTCGATGTTCGAGCCTGCGACCGATACACCGGAATTTGGATGGGAGACGATCGTATGAGTCTGGTCCTTCGTGAAGAGGCGGGCGCAACCGTCACCCTCACCCTGAATGATCCGGGGCAGTACAATGTTCTGTCCGAAGCCATGCTCGGCGCGCTGGAAGCGGAGATCGCGGAGATCGGCGGACGGACGGACCTCAAGGTGCTGGTCATCGCCGCCGCCGGAAAGGCGTTCTGCGCGGGGCATAACCTCAAGGAAATGCGCGCGACGCCGGAGCGGGCGTATTATGAGGCTCTCTTCACCCGCTGCTCACGCTTCATGCAGAGCCTCGTGGCCCTGCCCGTCCCCGTGATCGCGCGGGTGCAGGGGCTGGCCACAGCCGCCGGATGCCAGTTGGTCGCGACCTGCGACATGGCCGTGGCCTCGGACGATGCGCGCTTTGCCGTGTCGGGGGTCAATCTCGGCCTCTTCTGCTCGACCCCCTCCGTCGCCCTCAGCCGCGCCGTAAACCCCAAGCGGGCCTTCGAGATGTTGACCACCGGCGAGTTCATCGACGCCGCCACGGCGGAGTCCTGGGGCCTCATCAACCGGGCTGTCCCGGCGCAGGATCTGGACGCGGAAATCACCCGCCTCACCACCAGCATCACCCGCAAAAGCCCGGTGCCGCTGAAAATGGGCAAAGCCCTCTTCTACCGCCAGATCGGCCAATCCCTCAGCGCCGCCTATACCGATGCCGGAACCACCATGGCCGCCAACATGATGACCGCCGACGCCGTAGAAGGCATCGACGCCTTCATCGAAAAACGGGAACCGGAATGGGAAGGGCGGTGAGGGAAAAAGACCATATGGCGAGCCGTGTCATCCCGGAGGATTGTCGGCTTCATCCGGCCTGACAGCAACATACAATCACAAACCTGTGAAATCTCTTAACCCTTCACCGGACAACGCCTTATTAATGCCTTATCGGGAACTTCATATGAAGAATAAAGGGGCGAATTTCTTCCGTGTTGGATCATATTAACGCATGTTAGTGCGAGTCTGTCGGGTTTTATGAGCCTATAGAGACTGTAAAGCAAGTATTGCTTGTATGAAGTTAAGTTGTAATTGAGTATGGTTTGGCGGTAAATATGACGTGCAGTGACGAAACTATTCTAATCGCGCATGAGCGCGAGTTCATGGCGAAATATATCGCAGATGTGCTGGATGGTACCGATTTAAGGGTGCTGGGAACTCTCTCACAGCTTGAGGAAACCGGAGAGATCTCATCCGTTGCGGACCCCTCGGTCTGCATTGTCGGATTCTGTCCCTCGGCTTTGCCTGATCTGTGTGCAATGCTGCGTATGCGATTTCCGACCAGCCGCCTTATGCTGCTGGATGCGGGAGAGATCGACGAAATGGGCCGGACTGCCGGGATTCTGGGGCTGGATGGATGTCTGTCTCTTGATCTGCAACCGGAACTGCTGCTGTCGGGCCTTCGGCTCGTTGCCGCAGGGACGCGCTGCTTTCCGCAGAATGAAGAGGCCAGGGTCCACAGGCTTCCGAATATCGCCCCGCCGCCCGAGCCTGCCTGCGTCACACTGACCCCGCGTGAGCAATCGGTCCTGTTCCTGATCGGGAAAGGTATGGCGAACAAGGTTATCGCGCGCGAGCTGGGGATCGCGGAATCGACGGTGAAAGCCCATCTGAACGCCGTACTCCGAAAGACGGGCACCTCGAACCGCACACAGGCCGCCCGCTGGGCCTTCCTCAATGGCGAGGTCGCCTGACCTGTCCATTCGACATCACCGTACCGGATCACGGGGTGCCCTGCTCAGCGCCGTAGACAGTGCCTGTCCACATCGTGACCGGGGAGGTCGGCGCGCCCGATACGTCACCGTTCGTCATGATCTGCTCGGTCCAGGTATCGACCGTAGCCTCTGCCGGATGGTTGAAGTCAAAGGGAGCGAACTCCGTCGTGCCCTCCGGGACGCGCCGGATAAAAAAGGTATCGGAAAGGCCGCTCTCCGCTCTGTCGGCAGAGGACAATGCGCTTCTGCGCCTCTGCTCTGGGGAGGGGGCGGTCGGGATCGCGTCCTCGACCCTGCCGATGAACAGCCGGTTGTTCTGGCCCGGCCCCAGGCTGCCGGTCGCAGGATCGATCAGCATCACGCCTGAAGTGAGCGGACCGGAAATAACCGGACGGCCATTCTCGATGACCGTCAGCCCGCCGACACTGCCGATATCCACCTGAAGCGTGTCCTGCTGGGCATAGGCCTCGATGCCGGGAAGCCCCGAAAGGACGACGGCGACCGACAGTGCTGCGGTCCGGGTGAAAGGAACAGGCATGACATATCCTTTTCGCGCTTTTGTTGGGGACACCGGGGGTGATGGTTTCAGCCACGGAGCCGCCATATCGCGAAGAATGAAGGGGAATACAGGGTATTGGCAAGGCGCGGTTCGACCTAGGCCGAAGGGCTTAGATCGAAAAGATATACGAAATACACGCCATGACGATGCGGCGCGGCACTCTTCACATTAATCACCCTGAAGGTGTGCTCTGGATCACTGTGAATCCGGTTATTTGCGGACCTGATCTTAAGGTCTAGATCCTTTGACTGTATCAAAATCAACCTTAAGGAGAATATTCGCCCCCATGCTTTTCCGACATTCTCTATTCGAGACGGGGGTCACAACTACTGCTCCCTGCCGGTCGGAACGAGAATGACCGTGCAGGCCGCCCGAAAGGGTCGCTGAGAGCCGTACTTCCCGCATTGTCCGTGCCGTGCAAACGGCAGTTTTCGCAGCATCGAGCTGTAATGGGGGAAACCATGCCAGGACCGGCTGACAGATCGAAACGAACGGGATGGGGGCGGCGCATAGCGGCACCGGGCTGCATTGCGCGGTTCATGCCCGCCTTCTGTGGTCTTGCGCTGGCGGGCTGTGTGGCGACCGGGCAGGAGCCGCAAGGCATCAAGCCGCTTTATACCTATCCGGTCACGTCCAACGAAACACCCTATTCCCAGTGCCTGAAGGGTCTTGCATCCTTCAGGGGGAATAATCTGCCGGTCTTCTCCGTGGGCGAAGTCGCCGACAAGACCGGACAGATCAACTACGACGAAAACGGCCATGTCATCAGTCAGGGCATCTCGGAGATGACCGTCTCCGCGCTCTACAAGACGGGCAAGGTCAATCTCGTCGAACGCCTCGACCTGCGTATCCCGCTGGCCGAGGTCAAGCTGGCCGAACAGAAGCGTCTGAACCGCGATATCTCGGCATTCAGGGATCTTCCCGCCAGCGACTTTATCGTCGTCGGCGCCCTGACCGAGCTGAACTACAACATCGCGTCAGGCGGAGCACGGCTTGCCATCAGAGGAATCGGCGGCGGAGTTCGCACCGTTGTCATCAATGTCGCGCTCGATCTGCGCGTCGTCGATGCGAAGAATTTCGCTGTCCGTTACGTCTCGACCCTGCAAAAGCAAATCTACGGGTTCGAGGTGGAAGCGAACGTGTTCCGCTTCTTCGGAAACACGCTCGTTGAGCTGGAAGCCGGCTCGGTTCGCAATGAACCGTTGCAGCTCGGCGTCCGGTCTGTCGTCGAGATGGGTGTCTACCAGATCATGACGGACTTTCTGGGTCTCCCGAGTTCCGAGAGCTGCGCGCTCGTCGAGACCGGCCATTTCGATGGCCACCTTAAGCGGCTGTCACCTGAAACCAACGGAGAAGAGTAATGCGTATCCTGAATAAAAAGATGCTGAGTTCTGCGGCTGCTGTGGCCATGTTTGCGGCAATGCCGACAGGGGCCTTCGCGTTCGATGCGGTCAACTGGGTCTGGGACAACGAGGTCACCGGCGGCACCGACATCGATATCACCGTTGAGGCGGATCTCGTACCGACCGGCCTGACGCAGGTGGAAAAGCTTCAGGTCCAGATCGGTGATGTCAGCGCGACATCGACCGTGAGCGGCATCACCAACAACCAGCCTGCCGGTGACGGAGCGGGCGTCGGCACGTTCTCCGAGACGTTCACGTTCGAGACGGACCTGAATCAGGAGGTGGCCGGCAATGATCCGATCCTGCCGGCAGGCCCGATCGAGCAGAACGGCATTACGGCAAGCTTCGATGGTGGAAGCACCAACGAAAACGAGTTCGGCCCCAATATGTCGGGCGAGCTTACCGAGCTGACCTTCTCGGTCGAAGGGACGGTCACCGTCGATCCTGCGGACAGCCTGGATGCAGAGGTCGAGCTGCCCAGCATCGACAGCGCGGCCACCGCCGTCGGCAACAACCAGTCGATCAACAGCGATGTGGCCACCCTGCTGCATGACGGTCAGTTCCTGCTCGACACCAATGGCCGGGATGTGGCTTTCGACGAGATTGATGCTGTCGGTGCCATCGCGGCGATCGGCCTCGGCTCGGCGTTTGCTGACAATTCCCACACCGCTTTCGCAGTGGGTGCGACCGCTCTCGCCGTCACCGGCACCATCGCCAAAGCTGAAGTCGATTCCACGTCCGAGGTGTCCGATATCCTCAACGCGCGTGTTGACAGCGCCGCGACGTCGGTGGGCAACAACGTGTCGGTCAACGTGAATGCCGATGGTACGCCCGAGGGAGACTCGGTGCTGATCGCGGATATGACGCAGTTCGCGCTTGCGGATATCTCCGCATCGTCCAGCGTCAGCGGTGTGACGGTCAACAACTACACCAACCTCGCAGCGGTGAACCCGCTGGTAGGCTCCTCCGCAACGGCGGTTGGCAACAACGTGTCGATCAATGTCGGCAACGTCGGCGACCTCTGAGCCTCGCCAAAGCATCCTTCCCGGTCGGGCAGGATCGCTGTCGGCGCATTCCGGGCGATGTGACCCCATTCCCGGAGCGCGCCGATAGCGTCATCACCATCGAGGGGCGGGTCATCCACCCGCCCCTTTTTTCCGCAGAGACGAATACCATGGAGGCCACAGGCCATGTCATCTATTCCCCTTGTCCGGTCAGCGGCGATCATCGCGTTCGCCACCATGCTTTCCCCTGCGGCGGAGGCCCAGCAGTTCCCGTCCTATAATTTCGATCCGCAGAACCGCGCGCAGATCGCCGTGGCCATGAAGCAGATCGAGGACAGCGGCAATGGCGGTATCGGCAGCGGCGGTGGGGCCGGGTCCACCACCATCGTCTGCGGCGGAGGGGCTTCGACCGCCACGGCAAACAACACCTGCATCATTCTCAACGGCTCTACCGGCCAGGTAGCGACCGATCAGCTCTCCGACGGCGATCAGGCATCGACGAACTCGGAATCCGTGACCCTGACCGGCGAAACGATTTCCGGTGCCGATGAAGTGCTGTCAACGCTGACGCAATAGCCCCATCGGCAGGGATCAGATCTGATTCTGCGGAGCCGGAGAGGTCGCCATGCGGACCGGCCCCGTTTCGGATATGATCTTCCTTTGAAGCGGGCCGACCTGATCGAGATAGGCGGGATCGAAACCGGCGAGGTCAACGAGGCCGTCGCGATCATCGAAAGCCACATACCCGTCACGGAATGTCATCATGCCCTTCAGGCGTAATTGCCGGAGGACGCGGTTGGCATGTACCGCGCTCAATCCCAATGCATCGGCGAGCTGATACTGGGTCAGGGGACAGTCATATCCCGCATCGCTCCCCTGGCCGACAAGCGCAAGCCTTTCCCCCAGTTCCAGCATGAAATGGGCCACGCGGGCGATGGCCGTGCGACGCCCCAGGCTGACCAGACGCTCCGCAACCATTGCCTCGTCCCTGGAGGCGGCCCAGAGAATTGCCGCCGACAGGCGCGGCATACGGGCGAAGCCTTCCAGAAGATCCTCCATCCCAAGCTCGGCAACCTCGATATCCGCCACAGGTTCGACGTTATGATCCGACTTGTGCAATAATATGCTCCGCAACCCGAGAAAATCGCCGGGCACATGGATATCGACGATCTGCCGCCCCCCGTCGGGTTGCAGCTTGTAGGAACTGGCCCAGCCCGACAGCAGAATATAGGCCGAGCGTTCATGCTGACCCTGATACACGAGATCATGTCCGAGCATAAAGACATGCCGCCGCGTCTGAAGGCGGCGGATCACGCTCTG
>CAKZUT010000114.1 GCA_937922185.1 uncultured Neomegalonema sp. | reverse complement strand
GGTGCCTCTGCCGGACGGGCGGCGGCTGGCGGCGAAGGCCTGGCTGCCGGAGGGGGGCGGGGCCGCTCCGGCGATTCTGGAATACCTGCCCTATCGCAAGCGCGACGGGACGGCCCCGAGGGATGCGACGACGCATCCGGTGTTTGCGGAGAACGGCTATGCCTGCATCCGGGTGGATATCGCCGGGACAGGGGACAGTGACGGCCTCTTCGATGACGAGTATTCCGAGCAGGAACTGTCCGACGGCGAAGCGGTGATCGCATGGGTGGCGGCGCAGGAGTGGTGCGACGGGCAGGTCGGGATGATCGGGATAAGCTGGGGCGGGTTCAACGGCTTGCAGTTGGCCTATCGCCGCCCGCCCGCGCTGAAGGCCATCGTGACGGTGTGCTCGACGGTGGATCGCTATGCCGACGATATCCACTTCATGGGCGGGTGTCTGCTGACCGATAATTTCAACTGGTCGGGGCAGATGCACGCCTACCAGACGCGGCCCCCGGACCCGGCCCTGCGCGATGACTGGCGGGAGCGGTGGCTGGAGCGGATCGGGACGCTGCCGTTCATGGGGGCCGACTGGCTGCGACACCCCACACGCGACGGTTTCTGGAAACACGGGTCGGTCTGCGAGGATTTTTCGCGGATCGAAGCGGCGACACTGGCGCTCGGCGGCTGGACGGATGCCTATGTGAATGCGCCGCTGGCTCTGGTGGAGACTCTCGACGCGCCGGTGGCGGCGTTGATCGGGCCGTGGGAGCATAAATATCCGCATATCGCGAAGATGAACCCGGCGGATTTCCATGGCGACGTGATCGGATGGTTCGACCGGCATATGAAGGGAACCGGCAAGGATGTGCCGGAGGTGCGCGCGTATCTGCTGGATTGGGATGCGCCCTCGCCGCATTACCGGGATCGTCCGGGGCGGTGGGTGACGGAGCCGGTGGCGGACCCCGTGACGCTCTATCCCGATGGCGGGACGCTCGGCGATCTGCGCGGGGGCGGCGAGGTGTCGGTGCGCTCGCCCGCGACCGTGGGGGCGGCCTCGGCCTATTTCTGCGTCGGGATGCGGATGGGGAATGAGCTGGCGGTGGATCAGGGCGGGGATGATGCGGGGTCGGCCTGCTTCGACACCGCACCGCTCGGCGAGGATATGGATTTGCTCGGACGGGCCGAGGCGGTGCTGTCGTTTTCGGTGGATAAACCCGTGGCGCAGGTATGCCTGCGGCTGTGTGATCTGGCCCCGGAGGGTGGATCGGCGCGGATTACCTATCGCGGGTTCAACCTGTGCCACCATGCGGGGCATGAGACGCCTGAAATGCTGGAGCCGGGGCGGCGGTATACGGTGCGGGTGGCGCTCAATGCCTGTGGCTGGCGGGTGGCGGCGGGGCATCGGCTGCGGCTGGCCGTCTCGACGGGGTACTGGCCGGTGATCTGGCCCGCACCGGAGGCCGCGACCGTGACGCTGCATCTGGAGGACTGTGCGCTGACCCTGCCGCGTGTATCGGTGACGGAAGCAGGCGGCCCCCCTGCCCCGCGCGACTATCCGGTGCGGGAGGCCGAGGTGTTGCGCGACCCGGACAGCCGGACGGAACGGCGCACGGAGGATGACGGGACGCTGGTACTGGAGACTTTCGACGATTTCGGGATGGTGCGGGACGGGTCACACGGGCTGGCCGATGGCTCGACGGTGACGCAGCGATTCTCGATCCACCCGGACGATCCCCTGAGCGCGGATCATTGGGCGCAATGGGAGTTTACCTTCGCCCGCGAAGGCTGGGACGTGCGGATCGTGACGGAGAACCGGATGACGGCGGATGGGGAGGCGTTCCACCTGTGGCGGAAGACGACCGCCTATGAGGGTGATACGGTTGTGGCGGAGCGGGAATTGAGCGAAGAGGTGGCGAGGGGGTGTCTCTGACCGAAAGGTCATTGTCATGCCCGTGAAAACGGGCATCTTGCGGGCGGAGAGAGATTCCCGCTTTCGCGGGAATGACAGAGTACCTGAAAGGTCAACCATGCCAACTCTACCCATCGAAGATGCCGAAACACTGGTCGCCAATGCGCTGATCGGCAGTGGATGTGCGCCCGCGAATGCGATGAGCGTGGCGCGGGCGCTGGTGGCGGCGGAGATCGACGGGCAGGCGGGGCATGGGCTGAACCGGGTCGGGTCGTATTGCGCGCAGGTCAGGGCGGGCAAGGTCAGGGGCGATGCGACGGCGGCGGTGGAGCGCAGGCTGCCGGGATGGTTCACCGTGGATGCGGGGCATGGGTTCGCGTTTCCGGCTTTCGATCTGGCGATAGATGCGGTGTCGGCGGCGGCTGCCGAGACGGGGATTGCGGCGGCGGCAGTGCATCGCTCGCACCATTGCGGACAGGCGGGGCGGCATGTGGAGCGGCTGGCCGACCGGGGCTGCATGGCGATGCTGTTCGCGAATACGCCGGAGGCGATGGCCCCGTGGGGCGGGTCGAAACCGCTCTTCGGGACCAATCCCATCGCCTTCGCGGCACCCCGGCGCGAGGAGGCATCGCTGGTGATCGACCTGTCGCTGTCGGTGGTGGCACGGGGCAAGGTGATGGCGGCATCGAAGAAGGGCGAGGCGATCCCGGAGGGCTGGGCGCTGGATGCGGACGGTCAGCCGACAACCGATCCCAAAGCGGCGCTGGCCGGGTCGATGGTGCCGATGGGCGAGGCGAAGGGGGCCGCGCTGGCGCTGATGGTCGAAGTCATGGCGGCGGCCCTGACGGGCGGGAAATTCGGGTTCGAGGCGACATCGTTCCTCAATGCCGAGGGCGGACCACCGGATGTGGGGCAGTTCCTGCTGGCCATAGATATTCGTGCAACGGCGGGAGAGGCGTTTCTGGACCGCATGGCCGTACTGACCGGGGCGATGCTGGGGCAGGACGGGGTGCGCCTGCCCGGATCATCGCGGCTGGCAAAGCGCGAGGCGGCGGCGAAGGACGGGATTGCCGTTTCGGAGGCGCTGATGGAAGAATTGCAGGGATTGGCGGGGTAACGCGGGAGGGTGCCATGGCGCTCGGAACGGAGATTCTCGACGGGGGCGGCGCGGTTCGGCTGACATGGCCGGACGGGTTCGCGGCGCGGTTCCATGCGGTGTGGCTGCGCGATAATGCGCTTGACCCGGAGACCCGCGCGCCGGGGAACGGTCAGCGGTTGATCGCGGTCGGCGATATTCCCCGCGATATACGGATCGGGGCGGCGGAGGGCGGAGATGACCTGTCCGTGACCTTCACGCCCGAAGGCAAAACGGTGGCCTTCCCCGCCCCTTGGCTGCGCGCCCATGCCTATGACCGGCGGGAGAGCCGGGTGCCGGGGTGGCTGTCCGAAACCGCCGAGACATGGCGGGGCGGGCTGGCGGTGCCGAGTGCGGATTTCGCACGACTGGAGAGCGACCGGGAGGCGCTGGGCGGCTGGCTTGAGGCGGTGCGGCGCTACGGCTTTGCCAAGGTGACGGGCGGGCCGGTGAAAAGCGGGGCGCTGATGCGGGTGGCCGGTCTTTTCGGCTATGTGCGCGAGACGAATTACGGGAAATGGTTCGAGGTGCGGACGGAGGTGAACCCGACGAATCTGGCCTATACGGGCCTCGGACTTCAGGCGCATACCGACAACCCCTATCGCGACCCCGTGCCGACGATGCAGATCCTCTATTGTCTGGAGAACTCCGCCGAGGGCGGCGAATCGATGGTGGTGGACGGCTTCGCCGCTGCCCTGCGCCTGCGGGACGAGGATGCGCGCGGATTCGATCTATTGTCGCGTTACTGCGCGCGGTTCGAGTATGCGGGATCGGCGGGGGTGCGCCTGACGGCGCGGCGACCGATGATCGAGCTGGCCCCGGACGGGGAACTGATCGGGGTGCGCTTCAACAACCGCTCGACCGCGCCCATCGTGGATGTGCCCTATGAGGATATGGCAGCCTATTACGGGGCCTATCGGCGCTGGGCGGAGATCATCGATGATCCGGCCATGGCGGTGTCGTTCAGGCTGTCGCCGGGGGAAAGCTTCCTCGTGGACAACACCCGTGTCATGCACGCGCGCAAGGGCTATTCCGGGGCCGGGTCGCGGTGGTTGCAGGGGTGCTATCCCGACCGTGACGGGCTGCTCTCGACGCTCGCGTCCATCGAGGATGGCGCGCGGGAGGCGGCGGAGTGATCCATCGCCGCGCTTGCCCGAACCTGATCCGGGGAAGGGAATTTTCTGGATGCTCACATGCATGATCTGACCCCCGAAACCATCGTGCCGTTCCTCGCCGATATCTTCGAGCGGCGGGGCGGGGAGGAATATCTGGGCGAGCCGGTGACGATGGCCGAGCATATGCTGCAAGGGGCCACCATGGCCGAGCGGGCGGGGATGGACGAGGTGATCATCGTCGCCGCACTGCTGCATGATATCGGGCATTTCACGAGCGAATTCGGCATGTTCACGATGGAGGACGAGGAGGACCGCCTGCACGAGAAAGCGGGGGCGGCGGTTCTGGAGCGGTTCTTTCCGACGCTGGTGACCGATTGCGTGCGCTGGCATGTGGCGGCGAAGCGGTATCTCTGCGCGACGAAACCGGAGTATTTCGGGCGGCTGTCAGAGGCCTCGGTCCATTCGCTGAACCTTCAGGGCGGGCCGATGAGCGCGGATGAGGTGGCCGAATTCGAGCGCAATCCCAATGCCCGCGAGATCGTGCAAGTGCGCTATCTGGACGATGCGGGCAAGCACCCGGATATGCAAACGCCGGGATTTGCCCATTTCGCACCGATGGTGCAGCGGGTGGTGGACGGGCATTGCGCTACTTCCCGAGAATGGCGAGCGCCCTGACCAGAGCCGCCTCATAGCGCGTTTTTACCGATGCAATGCGCGCCGCCGTCCAGTCATAGAAACCGCGCCCCGACTTCATGCCGTAATCGCCCGCCGCGACGCGGTTCGCGATGAAAGGGGCCGGGGCGGTGTCGTTGCACAGATCAGGATAGATGGTGGTGGCGGCGGCATGATGGATATCGAGGCCCGCAATGTCCTTTTGCAGGAACGGCCCCGCCCCGAGAAAACGCATCCCGAAACCGTATTGCACGGCGAGGTCGATATCCCCGGCGCTGGCGATGCCCCGGTCGGCCAGTGACAGGGCCTCGCGCATGAGGGCGTGCTGCATCCGGTTGGCGAGAAAGCCGGGGATATCCCTGCGGACATGGACAGGGCGCATGGCAAGGGCGGTCATGGCCGCGCACAGGGCCTCGGCGGTGGCGGGGGTGGTTTCGGGGCCGCTGACCACCTCGACCAGCGGCACGATATGGGCAGGCATGAAGAAATGCAGGCCCGCCATGCGCCCCTGTGTTTCGAGGCCCCCGGCAATGGTGCTGATGGGAAAGCCGGAGGAGTTGCTGGTCAGCACGGTATCGGGGGGCGCAAGGCGAACGAGATCGGCGAAGACGGCGCGTTTGAGGGCCAGATCCTCGGGAACACACTCGACCACGATGCCGACGCCCGCCCAGTCCACGGCGTCGAGGGCGGGGAGGACCGTCACCGGGGCCGTCGCCCCGCCCCGCCGCGCGGCGCAATCGGCGATCCGCTGCGTCATGTCCCCGCCACAAGGCTCTACAATCTGAACGTGCCAGCCACCTGCAATAAAGACAGCCGCGATACTCTGCCCCATCGTACCGCCCCCGACGATAACGGCTGCATCAGGCAGGTTTTGAGCGGAAGGTGAGGGAGGTGTCATGGGGTTCTCTCTTTTCTGCCAACTCGCCGTTAAGTGGTGTTGAACGTGACTATGGACGCAGAACGGCCTAAAACGGATTCGGGTCGTTCTCTCACGGAAACGGACTCAGGTAACAACACAGTTCAGGGGCATCCGCATGAACAAATCTATTTTCTTTCCGACTCTTCTCGGACTGTCGGCTCTCGCCACCCCCGCTCTGGCGGAGATGTGTACCGGATTCGGCCCGCAGACGCCGCGCGATATCACCTCGTTCGAGGGACTGAACGCCCGCGTCCTCGCGCTCGCGCCGCCCGCGTCGGAAATGAACCTGTGCAATATCCACCTGCATGTGAATGCCGAGCATAAGGGACCGGGATTCTCGGTGCCGGGCGGCAAGGGAGTGCATGGCGGATGGAAATGCAACGGCACGGATGACCTGACCGATGCCGAACGGGCCGCCTATGACGGCGAGGAATCCTTCGAGGGCGTGAAACCGGGGGACACCATCGAGGTACACTGGGTTCACACCTCCTGCGACGTCGCGCCGGGCAAGGGGCTGGGGTCATGCCTGAGCGATGCCTGCGCCAACCCGGCCCTGCGCGTGGAGACGCAGGTGTTCCTCGTGGTCAATGACGGGGATGCCGCCGATTTCGCGGATTACGCCTATGCGGGAAATGTGGTGAACGGGCTGCATCAGGCCAAGGCGATCCCCTCGGGGACCGGAGAGCCGGTGACATTTGCCGGATCGACGACAGGACCATCCTATACTCAGCAGAAATGCTCGCCCATGCAGGTGACCTGGAGCGTGCGTCCGCAATGCGCGAAGATCGACGTCGCGTCGCTGCATGAATGGGCCGAAAGCGGCAATGTGTTCGAGGAAAAGGAAGCCCATGGCGTGCGCCAGCTCGTGACCGCGAAGGAACTGCTGTCGCGGATCAAATAGAGCGTACCGGGTTTTCTAGAAATCAGCGGGGATCAGTGTTCACACACGTCCCGGTGTGAACAATGCTCCGGTCAGGCGTGCCGACGACGCCGACAATCGCCCGCAGACGTGAAAACGCCAGCGCGGCGGATGCTGCGCTGGCGTTTATCGACCGAATTCAGGCCAGGAAGATCAACCTTCGGTCGAACGTTTGCGACGCCATGCGCCGAAGAGGGCCATTCCGGCGATCAGGCCGAGGGGACCGGGAGCAGGCACTTCTCCGCCTGCGCCTGCACCACCGCCTGCGCCAGCGCCACCACCGGCACCACCGCCTGCGCCG
>CAKZUT010000113.1 GCA_937922185.1 uncultured Neomegalonema sp. | reverse complement strand
TCCCCGGATGCTGCGCGGGACGCAGTCCTGCGCTGCTGGTCCGGGGTCTCTCCGCGTCAGAACCCGGCCCCGGACCAGCACAGCAACAGTGCATGTTGCAGTGCATCCGGGGAAGAACAGTCAGCGTTCAGGGCCGTTGGTGTGATCCGATTTTGTTCGGTGCCGTTGCGGCTGATCACCCCCGATACGCGGTTCGCACAGGGTCTCGACACTATCGGGGATATCGGGGGGCGGGTGAGGGGGTTGCCGCTCCCCTACAGTTCCTTCACGCCCCTGGCATGGCCCGCCTCATAGGCTTCTTTCAGGCTGGGCGGACAGGTATTGTCCACCGGAAGCCCCGCGCGGGCGCGGCGATAGCCGCTCTCGGTCGAGCAGAACAGGGCCAGACCCTCCAACCGTCCGGTGGAATAGGCGAGCCGGTCCACCTTGATCCCCGCCGCCTCGCAGGCTCTGGATACGTCTTTCAGCGCGGCCAGAGGATATCCTGACAATCCGTGGCGATATCCCGTCGCTCTCCAGTTCGCATTCCGGCACCGTTCCAGCGCCGCCGGATCGCCCTGTGTTCCGGCCCGCGCGACGGGCGGCGGGGCGGAGGGCTTGTCTGCCGAACTGAGATTGATGGCAGCGGGAGGCTGCGAACACGCGGCGAGGGTGGACAGGATGGCGGCGAGAGCGAGGCGTGACATGGTGATGGCTCCGGTTTCCGGTTTGCCGTGCATCGTGCCACCGGTCGGTTGAAAAAGTGTATGCATCACCCGACGCAAGGAAGGGCGGTGGCTCAGGAGAGCCTGTCGCCGAACAGGAATTCCGCCGCCATGTCGAGCCGCAGATGCGGGGGGCCGAAACCCGGTCTGCCGTCGCGTACCGGCGGGGCAAAGCGCATGAAGCCGTAATCCTCGGACAGCCAGCCCTCCTGCGCCCCGTCGCCGGGGCGGCGGGAGGCATCGACGATGGCGGAGGGGTCGTCGGGCAACTGTCCCGGAAAGACCACCACCTCCTCGCCCGTATCAAGGCCGCGCCCGCGCACGCAATGCAGCGTATCGCCGCCTTCCTTCACCTCCTGCTCCACCGTCGCGCGCAGGGAAGCCAGGGCCAGCGCCTCGACCCGTGCGCCCTTGTAGGAGGCCCGTTCGATGCTCTCGCGGACAAGGGCCGTGGTGATCGCCTGCAACTGGGCGTGCTGGGTGTGGTGGACGTGATCGGCCTTGGTGGCGGCGAAGAGCAGGCGCTCGACCCTGCGCCCGAAGATCGGGCCGAGCCAGCTTTTCTCGCCATGGCGAAAGCAGTCGAGAATGTCGCTCATGGCCTTGCGGAGATCGGCTACGGCGCGCGGCCCCGCATCAATGGCCGAGAGGGCATCGACCAGCACGATCTGGCGATCCACTCTGGAAAAATGGTTCTGGAAGAAGGGTCTGACGACCACCCGGCGATAGGCCTCGTAGCGGTCACGCATGAGCCGCGCGAGGCTGCCTCCCGGTCCGTCGGGATCGGGCAGGGGGGCGAAGGTCACGGCGGGGGTGCCCTCCAGATCACCGGGCATGAGGAAACGCCCCGGAGAGATCGCGGACAGGCCCGCTTTGCGCGCGGCCTTGAGATAATCGGCGAAGAGCGCGGCCCCCTCCCGCGCGACGGCCTCGTCCATGGGGGCAGTGCCATCGACGCGCCCGGCCCAGTCGAGATAGGCCCCGGCATGGTCGATGCGTTCGGGCCTGCGCGCGGCCTCGACGCTCTGGCGCGACCAGTCTTCCCAGCGGGTGTTCAGGAGCGGCAGGTCGAGCAGCCACTCGCCGGGATAATCCACGATATCGAGATGCAGCACCCCGTCACCCGCGAACCCGGCCAGCAGGCCCGTGCGGCGGAACCGGATCGACAGGCGCAATTCGCTGATGCGGCGGGTGCTGGAGGGCCAGACGGGGTCCGGCCCGGTCATGGCGGCCAGATGATCCTCGAATTCAAAGCGGGGGACATCGGCATTGGGCTGCGGGCGCAGCATCGCCGCCTCGATCCGGCCCGCGCTCTGGGCCGACAACCGCGTCATCCTCTCGCGTTCGAGCATATTGGCGACCAGTGAGGTGATGAACACCGTCTTGCCCGCCCGGTTCAGACCCGTGACGCCGATCCGCAGCGACGGCTCGAACAGCGACCCCGCACGCCGGGTCGTATCCTCGACAAGGCGCAGCGCGTCGTCGGCAAAATCGGCGATGAAGGTCATGGCGCGGATATCATGGGGTGGCTCCCGTTCCTGTCCGAGATAGAGTGTCCCTTTCCCGATGACCAGTGCCAGACTCGACAACCGCGCTGTCGCGGTGTTCAGCCAGTCATGGCTTCCGAAGCACCGTCATCACGCCCCAACCGGCAATCCGATGACGATCAGAACGGCGTAATCGACCTTGCGGCATCCGGCCACGGCGGGGGGGCTGGCACCCGGTACGAGCGGGAAGACGGATTGATCGGCACCCTCCGGTGAGCAGGTGCCGCTTTCGCTCAGAGGCGTGTAGCGGGCGGAGCGGCAGGGGCCGTGGGTGACGTCAGCGATGGTCATGTCGTGGGACAGGGACCATGCCTGCGCGCCCGCCGCATCGGGTTCCTCCACGGTCAGGATCGAGACGTTTTCCTCGCCATTGGTCACGAGGTATTGCCCCGCCGGGATCGGGAAGACAGGGGCCTTCATCAGCAGGCCGTTCTCGTCCAGCCACCAGTCATCCATGTCGAATTTCCAGCCCGACGGGCCGATGAAGTCCCGATCCCGCAGCTTGTCGAAGAGGCGCAGCCATACGCCGATGGGGCCGGGATCAACGCGCCACAGGCCCCATGTTCCGGCTCCGGTGCCCGAGGTCTGCCCCGGCCCCGCAAGCGACGCGATGTACTGGGGGCGCACCCGGCGGAACTTCGGCTTCGCGATGGCGGGGACCGGACCGGAGGCAAACAGGGCCGACAGCGCCCCCGCGAGCCATTGTCGGCGATTGAACCGGGGCATCCGCATGATCTTTTCTCCCGCTCCTGCTACAGGGTGGATATAGCATAGCCGGAGACGGGAGCCACGGGAGGAATGCGGATGAGCGGCGAATTGAGCCTCGATACCCTGCTCAGGACGATGACGGCGACCCTGGCCGAGGGCACCTATGTCTTCGCGACGCTGGCCCCCGAGGCGATGCCTGCCGGTGTCACGCCGCGCATGATCTTCGCCGAGGCCGAGGGGATCACCCTCATCCTGCTGCGCGAGGAGGCGCAGGCCCATGGCATCGCGCATGAGTTTCCCTGTCGGATGATTACGCTCGATGTCCATTCCTCGCTGGAGGCGGTGGGCTTCATCGCCCGGATCGCGACGGAGCTGGCGGCGCAGGGGATGGGGGTGAACCCGGTTTCGGGGTTCTACCATGACCATCTGTTCGTGCCGGAGGGACGGGAGCAGGATGCCCTGCGTATCCTGAAGGACATGGCGCGCGTTGCGGGCGACGCGGGTACGGGGTAACAGCCCTTTCATGCCCCGTTACAAGCTGACCATCGAATATCGCGGCACTTCCTTCTGCGGCTGGCAGCGGCAGGAGAACGGACGCGGTGTGCAGCAGGCGGTGGAGGAGGCGATCCGGGCCATCGAGCCGGAGGCCCCCCCGATCATCGCGGCGGGGCGCACGGATGCGGGGGTTCATGCGACGGGGCAGGTGGCCCATTGCGACCTGTCCGGGCAGCGCGAATTGCATCGGCTGCGCCGCTCGCTGAACCATTTCCTGCACCCCGAACCCGTGGCCGTTATCGGGATCGAGCCGGTGGCCGATGAATTTCACGCGCGGTTCGATGCGCGGGCGCGGCATTATCTCTATCGGGTGCTGTCCCGCCCCGCGCGCCCGGTGCTGGTGGACGGGCTGGTCTGGCATGTTCACAGACCGCTCGATGTGGAAGCCATGCGCGAGGGGGCCGGGCATCTGATCGGCCATCATGATTTCACGACCTTCCGGTCGGTGCATTGCCAGTCCGCCTCGCCGGTCAAGACGCTGGACACGCTGGATATCACGGAAGCGGACGGCGAAATCCGGTTC
>CAKZUT010000112.1 GCA_937922185.1 uncultured Neomegalonema sp. | reverse complement strand
GATGGCGAGCTAGACAACAATCCGTCATGGCGCGTGCGTCAGGGCGACTGGGCCGTCGATCCTAAATATGGCCTGCGCGCCAAGGCTCCTGAGCAAGTCTCCGATGCGCCCGTCAGCCCGAAAGAGTTGCTGAAGGTGCTCCTCACGGGCGACGCCCCGGCCAGCAATGGCACATCAGCCGCCCCGCAAGCGGCGTTGATTGAGGCGCAGACCGATATCGGCAACGCCTTTTCCCTGGTCGCGACGATCACCGACCATGGCGGCGAGGGCGCGGCGCATTTCATCATGCATCAGGGCGGAGCCAACTGGCTCGGCTATCGTCTGGAACTGCGCGCGGGACCACGGCCTCTCGTGGTTCTCGCCCGGCGCGGATCGAGCGGATACAAGGACATCATGAAGGTCGAGGCCCCCGGCTTCACCTCCGGCAAACCGCATCAGCTTCGCTGGGCGCGCCTGAGCGACGGACAGATGTTCGTGCTGATCGACGGTCGCCCGATCATCACCGCCCGCGACACGGTGTTCCGGCAGGGCTGGAAAGGCTTTGCCTATTTCACCGCCGATGCCGATGTCTCCATGCGGAACATCCGTATCGCGGAACCCGTGGAGCGTTAGAGCACACTGAATTTCATACGAATCACCATTCACACCAAGACGTGTGTGAATGGTGATACTCCTGATTCAGATAGAATTCAGAGTGCTCTAGATCCTTCGCGATTGACTGTAGCGGCGCAGTCTGCGCGCCGAGATCAGGACGCCCCCGCCTGCGCGCCGGTAACGGCGAGCAGGTCATAGACATCCTGCGCGCTGCATCCGCGCGACAGATCGTTGGCCGGGGCGGCGAGGCCCTGAAGAATCGGGCCGATAGCGCGGGCGCGCCCGATGCGCTGGGCGATCTTGTAGCCGATATTGGCCGATTCCAGCGACGGGAAGACGAAGATATTCGCCCGCCCCTCCAGCGGCGAGCCGGGGGCCTTCGACGCGGCGACACCGGGAACGAAGGCGGCATCAAACTGCATTTCCCCGTCCATGACGAGATCGGGGCGCGCGGATCGGGCCAGTGCGAGGGCGTCAGTGACGCGCGTGACCCGCTCGTGCCGGGCGCTGCCATGGGTCGAGAAGGACAGGAAAGCCACCCGCGCCGTCTCGCCCAGCATTGATTTCAGGGACTCGGCGGAAGAGATCGCAATCTGTGCCAGTTCCTGCGGCGACGGCTCGATCACAAGGCCGCAATCGGCGAAAAGAACGGGGCCGGACAGCGGATGGTCGCTCTCTCCCTCCGGCGGCAGCATCAGGAAAAAGCTCGATACCGTCTCCACCCCCGGCGCGCGACCGATGACGCGAAAGGCCGCGCGGACGGTATCGGCGGTGGTCGCGACGGCCCCCGCGATGGTGCCCTGCGCGTCACCCGCGCGCACCATCAGGGCGGCAAAGGTCAGAGGATCGGCGGCGGCGGCGCGGGCCTCATCGGCGCTCAGATCGGTGCGCTTGCGAATGTCGCGAAACAACTCCGCATAACCCGCAAGACGCGGATCAATGGCCGGATCGACCACCGTGATCGCATCATCCCCGTCCCCGGCTCCTGCGGCGTCGAGCTGCGCCCGCACGCTGTCTTCCTTTCCGATCAGGACGGGCAGCGCGATGCCGTCACGGGCCGCGCGCAAGGCCCCTTCCACAATTCTGGGATCATCGCCCTCGGCGAGCGAAATGCAGGCAGGGCGGGCCTTTGCGGCGGCGAGGATACGATCAAGCGGGGACACCGGTTCACTCCCAGAAGAAACAGACAGGCGGCTTATGACCCGTTCGCACGGGAAGGCCAAGCCTTCCGATGATTCGCCCCTTTCCGGCAGCGTTAACTCATCCTTAACCATAAAGGATTGTTATAGTTGCATGAGATGCTCGTCGATTGCGGAGGTTGACAGACGGTGTTCCGGTACATCAACGAGCGGTTCAAGCGGTTCAGCCTGCCGATTGCGCTCGTGCTCCTTACATTCATATGTTTTATCTTTGCCCTGATGAGCGCCGTGACGGCCTTCTGGATGATGAACGGTCGCCTGCCCGACAATCTGGTCGTCGTCGTCGCAATCTCGTCGATCATCGCCTCGACACCGATGATCCTGCAATCCATGCCGACGATCCGGTATCTTCAGGAATCGAGCGAGCGTCTGCGCCAGACACGCAATGAACTGGCCGAGCGGGTGGCCGATCTCGATGCCACGACCCGCGCCCTTGATGCGGCGCGGAACGATCTGGAAAAGCGGGTAACCCTGCGAACCGCCGAATTGCAGGATGCCCGGAACTCGGCGGAAAGCGCCAATGAGGCGAAATCCACTTTTCTCGCGCGGATGAGCCATGAGCTTCGCACCCCGCTCAATGCCATCATCGGCTTCTCGGAACTGCTGTCGCATCCCGATGCCCTGCCGCCCGAAAACAAGATTGCCCATCTGGAAGAATACGCGACGACGATCCACAAGAGCGGCAAGTATCTTCTGTCGCTGGTCAATGACCTGCTTGATCTGTCGAAGATCGAAGCGGGGGAAATGAGGCTGCATGTCGAGCCGCTCGATCTTGCGACCCTGATAAGCGATGTGCAGGATCTGATAAAGCCGCAGGTGACGGGCAGGGGACAGCGGCTCTCCTGCGATATCGGGGAAGGGATGCTTTTCGCCGACCGGCGGGCCGCCAGACAAATCCTGCTGAATCTGCTCAGCAATGCGGTGAAGTATTCTCCCCCGGACACGACGATCGCCCTCACCTGCAAGACACAGGGCAAGAAGATCGTGATAACCGTCCGGGATCAGGGATACGGCATGACCCCGGACGAGATAACCCGCGCGATGGAGCCATTCAGTCGGCTCTGCACCGTCGAAACGCCCAACGAGCCGGGCACCGGCCTCGGCCTGCCCATCGTGGCGTCACTGGCAAAGGCACAGGGCGGTACATTTACCCTGTCCAGCGTACCCGGCACCGGCACGCAGGCACAGATCACCCTGCCCCGTGCCAGGGCACTGCCTCGGGAAACCGCCGCCGTGGCGTGACGCGCGCTGATCCGATATGACCGGGAATGACCTGTCTCTAAACCAGCGCCTTCATCGCCGCACCGATGCCGTCAAGGGTCAGCGGGAACATGCGGTCTTCCGTAATCTCGCGGATCATGCCGATGGAATGCGTATAGCGCCAGTGGCTCTGCGGCACGGGGTTCAGCCACACATATCCCGGCCACTGGGTAAAGGCCCGGCGTAGCCAGACCTCGCCCGCCTCCTCGTTCCAGTGCTCGTTCGCCCCCCCCGGCACGGCGATCTCATAGGGCGACATGCTGGCATCCCCGACGAAGATGCATTTGTAATCGGACCCGTAGGTATTGAGGACATCCCATGTGGACATCTGCTCGGTCCAGCGGCGCGCATTATCGCGCCAGACACCCTCGTACAGACAGTTGTGGAAATAGTAGTATTCCAGGTGCTTGAACTCGCTGCGCGCGGCGGAGAACAATTCCTCGACCACCCTGATATGATCGTCCATCGAGCCGCCGACATCGAGAAAGACTACCAGCTTCACGGCATTGCGCCGTTCGGGGCGGGTGACGACATCCAGATAGCCGCGCTCGGCGGTGGCCCGGATGGTGTCGTCCAGCGCCAGTTCCTCATCGGCCCCCGACCGCGCCCAGACACGCAGCCGCTTGAGGGCGACCTTGATGTTGCGGGTGCCCAGTTCCACGCTGTCGTCCAGATTGCGGAACCTGCGCTTGTCCCAGACCTTCGCGGCACGCCGGTGGCGGCTTTCATTCTGGCCGATGCGGACGCCCTCGGGATTGTACCCGTAGGCTCCGAAGGGCGAGGTGCCGCCCGTGCCGATCCATTTGCTGCCGCCCTGATGACGGCCCTTCTGTTCCTCAAGCCGCTGCTTCAGCGTCTCCATCAGCTTGTCCCAGCCGCCCAGCGCCTCCACCTGCGCCTTTTCCTCGTCAGTGAGAAATTTCTCGGTCAGTTTCCGCAGCCATTCCTCGGGGATAGGCTGTTCCTCGACGGCCTCTCCGCCACCGCCGACCGCCTCCACCCCTTTGAACACTTCCGAGAAGACCTGATCGAAACGGTCGAGATGACGCTCATCCTTGACCAGCGAGGCGCGCGCAAGATGGTAGAACCCCTCGATATCATAGGTCACCAGCCCGGCCTTCATCCCCTCCAGCAACAGGAGGTATTCGCGCAGTGAAACGGGAATACGAGCCTGTTTCAGAGTGAGGAAGAAGCGAGTGAACATGGGCGCATCCATACCCCCCCTTCCCGCATCCCGACAACGAAAAAGCCCCGGTGCAGGAACACCGGGGCAAGTCAAAGAGTGGAACAGGGGAAAAAAGGCGTTTACCGGCCGCCGAGAGCCGCATCAGGCTGAACCCGCGCGAGGCGAGCCTGAGCCTTTTCGACAGAGGTGAGCATACGGGTCGAGATCACACGATCAGCCGTGCCCTTCTTTGCAGCGACGCCGGTATACGTGGTGGCGTTATGCGCGCCCCTCTGGGCGGCGAAGATGCTCTGAAGCTTGGCACGCTGCTCGGCGACGCTGTTTTCCGCCATGGCAGGAGCGACGGAAAGAGTGGCGAGCGTGGCGAAAGCTGCAACAGTTTTGATCAGGGTTTTCATCGGTCAGTCTCCTCTGGTGTTTCGGTGTCGTGCTGAGAGAGATGTGCCTTCGCCGCCGCCTGAAAAGGCCACGGCCCATCACTCCGCGACCCGTTTCCGTGAAGGGTCGTGGCCAGTCGCGGAAGGGGCTGCAACATTTGCCCTTCCTGCGGGCTTAACCCTGACAGCATACGCTCACGGGATGTAACAGACGCTCACAACCGCTGTCGGATCACGGGCCGAAAAAATCGGATTGTCTTCCCGAAAAAGCCGGGTTTTCCCGCGTTCGGGGGTGTGCCGACAAGAATAATGCCTGCCACGAGCCGAAGCGGCCCTATCCGGGGATGCGCCCTCAAGGACGATCATTGCTACCGTCTAGAGCACACTGAATTTCATACGAATCACCATTCACACCAAGACGTGTGTGAATGGTGATACTCCTGATTCAGATAGAATTCAGAGTGCTCTATATCATCCTGTGACGGCGCAAACCCGCTCACAGGCTGACGGATATGTCTTTATAGCTGTACGGGTGCAGCGCCGCGCAGCGCGCCGCACCCGCAATATCGGGACGGACGGGGCCGTTACTGCCCGCGCACATCCTCTATGGTGATGATGCCATCACCGTCCGTGTCGAACCGCGCGAAGCGTTTCAGGATACGCTCTTCCATCATCGCCTGCGTGACCGGGCCGCGTTTGCCGCCCTGCATGGTGGTGTCGGCCCGCCTGCCATGGCGCGGCCCCTGCCTTTCGGCGGCCTCGGCGACGGTGACAACACCGTCACCATTCCGGTCGAGACGCGCGAAGCGGCGCGCGGCGCGATCCTGGGCAACGGCCATCATCTCGGCCTGCGAGATCAGGCCATTCCCGTCGGCATCCATGCGGGCCACACGCTCGCCGCGCCGGGCCTGACGGCTGGCACGGCGTTCATCCCCCGTGACCTGCCCGTCGGCATTGGTATCCAGACGGGCGAAGCGCGCGGCGGCGAAGGCACGGGCGTCCTCGCGGCTGACGCGGCCATCACCATCGGTATCCATCCGCTCGAACATCCGTTCGGCACGGGGGCCTTTGCCGCCTCCGTGATTATGGGCGAAAGCGGCGGTCGCGATACCGGCAGCGGCGGTCGCGGCGAGAAGGATTTTCATTGTTCCGGTCATTATGCTTGTTCCTTGGTCTGCTCGACAGATCGCAGCGGTCGGGAGTGCCACTGCACATCACCGGAGCGGGGGGCAGGTTCCAGAACCCTTGCCCTCTTCGGTGCCTGTTCCACGCAAGGAGACATTCATTCCGTCGCGATTTTTGCCCATGGCGGGCATGGTCAGGCGCGACGGGAGCCTTTGATCCGGGGATTGAGGATCTTCGCCAGTTCGGCCATCTCGATGGGCTTGGCCAGAAAGGCGTTCATGCCCGCCTCGATACAATCGCGCTGGGTCGCGCCGTCATCATCGGCGGTCAGGGCGACGATCTTCACGTCGCGCGTGGGCGCGGCCCCCGCCCGGATCTGGCGCGTCGCTTCGAGACCGTCCATCTCAGGCATATTCACATCCATGAGGATGAGATCGAAATACTCCACGCGGCTGATTGCAACAGCCTTGCCACCATCGGTCACGACCGTGACCTCGTGACCATCCCGTTCCAGCATCGCCACGATCAGGCGCGCATTCACGGCATTGTCTTCGGCAACAAGAATTTTCGACGGCGACTGCGACATACCGATTCATAATCCCGAGTTTGCGACCTTGCCAGCAATAGCAATCCGCACTTAACAAATGACGCACGAGTCGCCTACGCAGATGTTCTAGCGATAATCTTGATACTGAACAAGGGCAATCCGCATTTAATCCAGACACTTAAACATCTGTATACGTCTAAAATTGTCCGTTTTTTGCAACCATGGAATGTTAGCGCAGGATCGGAGCACGACGGTACGATGTCGCCTCGGCGATCTGCGTATCGCCGATTTCCCCGCACCCGTCGAGATCGGCAATGGTTCGCGCAAGACGCAGGACACGGTGATAGCCCCGCGCACTCAACCGCAGGGATTCGGCGGCCTTCATGAGCAGGGCGCGCGCCGACGCACTCATCTGCGCCACCCCGTCGAGCACATCGCCATCGGCATGGGCGTTCAGGCGCACATTCTTCACGTCCAGTGCGCGGTAACGGTCGGCCTGCAAGCGGCGGGCGGCGGCAATCCGCGCCCCGACCTCCGCCGACCCTTCGGACGCGGGGGGCAGGGAGAGATCGGCGGCGGAGACGGCAGGCAGTTCGATCTGCACGTCGATCCTGTCCAGCATCGGCCCGGAGATACGCGCCTGATAATCCAGACCGCAATTGGGCGCACGGGAGCAGGCCATGGCCGGATCGCCGAGGTGGCCGCATTTGCACGGGTTCATCGCCGCGACGAGCTGGACCCGGCTGGGATAGCGCGCATGGGCATTGGCACGGGCCACGACCGTCTCGCCCGATTCAATGGGCTGTCGCAGGGCTTCGAGTACCTGCCGCGTGAATTCGGGCAGTTCGTCGAGAAAGAGAACGCCGTTATGGGCAAGGCTGACCTCGCCGGGGGCCGCGTTCTTGCCGCCCCCCACCATGGCGGGCATCGAGGCGGAATGATGGGGCGCGCGATAGGGGCGCACCATCGAGACGCGCCCGTCCTCCAGCAATCCGGCCAGCGAGTGGATCAGGCTCGTCTCCAGCGCCTCCTCCGCCGTCAGGGGGGGCAGAATGCCGGGAAGGCGGGCCGCAAGCATGGATTTGCCGGCCCCCGGCGGCCCGATCATCAGCATGTTGTGGCCCCCGGCGGCGGCGACTTCGAGGGCGCGGCGGGCTGTCTCCTGCCCCTTCACGTCGCGCAGATCGGGCAGGTTCTCGCCGCCCGTCGCCTCGCCGGGGGAAGGCGG
>CAKZUT010000111.1 GCA_937922185.1 uncultured Neomegalonema sp. | reverse complement strand
CCCGTCGGGTTGCAGCTTGTAGGAACTGGCCCAGCCCGACAGCAGAATATAGGCCGAGCGTTCATGCTGACCCTGATACACGAGATCATGTCCGAGCATAAAGACATGCCGCCGCGTCTGAAGGCGGCGGATCACGCTCTGCTCCTTGCCTGATAACGTCAGGAAAGAGCCGATCTTCAGGGCAAAGGGGGTGCTATCGGTCATGGGCAAAATTTACTCCCTTTGAGAGGGAAAGGCGGGTTTATATACATCTATAAGATGATTTGCACCCTTTAAACCACCCCACCGCCGCAATGGCGCCGCGATGCCCTTCACGAAAAAGCGCTGGCCCGGACGGGGCCAGCGCGGGTTTCACCAGGATCGGCTGGATGCCGGGGAACGGCCCTGCATCAGTCGTCGGATAAGCCCCAGCCCGGCAGACCGGAGTTGTTGCCCCCACCGAAACTGACGGACGGCGTCACCCAGGAGAGGTAGTCGATCCCAACTGTTCCCTTGAAGATGAATGGGCGATCGCTACTTAAGCCAAATTGCCCTAATCCGAGAGAGACGGGCGGCCGCCGACCCAGATCCACCTGTGCGACGTCGCCCACCCCCTGGCTACCTTCATCATCATCATCATCTCCTCCTCCTTGTTGCTGACCAACACCAACATCAACAACGACATCCGGCGCACCAGCAGGAATGTCAGGGGGGCCGGCACCTCCAGCGGCACCTCCAGCAGCACCTCCAGCGGCATCCGGCACATCTGCGGCATCGACCTCCGCCGCCGCATAGCCCTCTTCGCCACTCGCTTCCTCAACGGCATCATTGAACTCCTCTTCGGAGAGTTCTTCAGTCTCTCCCGTCGTCAGATCGTATTCGTAGTAATCCATCTCCGTTTCGCCACCCGCTTCGGCGGGCTGGCCTTCGACATAGATCAGCAGGCTTCCGGGGTTGCCATCTTCGTCGGGATTCACATGCGCTCCCATGCGCTTTATCTCGGCTGGCGGGGGCGCTCCGGGGGGCAGGCTGCCCGATTGCTGTCGCTGCTGCTGAATGGCGGTGCCGACACCCAGGCCGAACAACTGCAACACATCGGTCGAGGACATGCCGTGAGCCATTATGGCACCGCCGCCGTCCGTATCCGTGGAGGAGAGCCTGCGTCCCCCGCCCTGAGCATCCGGCAGCGGAATGATATTTCCGTTCTGATCGACGCGCTCGCCCGTTGCGAGAACCGCACCGCGACGGCGCGGCACCCCATCATCGCCGACGATAGTTCCGTCGGCAAGGAGTTGCCGGGGCATGCGGTACTGACCATCGGGGGCGACCACGCGATTATCCGGCAGGATAGAGCCCACCACTCGTAATTCCCCGTCCTCACCCACCACACGGCCATCGGCGACGTACAGGCCGGGCAGTCGGGCGACGCCATCCTCGCCCACCACGCGGCCATCGTGCAGGACATCTCCGGGCTGCCTGTCATCGCCCTGGGGATCGAGTTCCTGATCGACGGGATCCACCTGACCCGGTATGCGGATCACGCCATCCTCGCCGACCACACCGCCGCCATCCACGACATCTCCGGGCCGACGGAGTACGCCGTCCTGACCGACCACCAGCCCGTTCACATCCGTCCGTCCGGGCTGGCGCGCCACACCATCGGCACCCACAACGCGCCCGTCGGCAAGCCGCTCGCCGGGCATCCGCTCGACGCCACTGGGATCGACGACAGCACCGTTGTCGAGAACGATACCCGGTTGGACCGGGAAGGGGTTAACGTAATCCACCAGATTACCGTTTGCATCGACTACCCGGCCACCTTGACCGCGCAGACCGGGCTGCCGTGCGACGCCGTCATCGCCCACCACGCGGCCGTCATCCAGCGCCATGCCGGGCTGTCTGTTGGGATCGGCGGGATTGTTTGGATCGGGGGCCATGGAGGGATTGACCGGATTGATGAGGTTACCATCCGCGTCAACGGTGACCGCCCCGGTCGCGCCATCACGTGTGCCGGGTATCCTGATGACACCGTCATCGCCAACGACACCGCCGTCAGGCTGCACGTCACCGACCCTGCGGATCACACCATCAAGACCGACAACTCTATCGTTGCTCAGCCTCGCCCCCGGCCTGCGGGCGACACCATCGGGGGCGACGACACGTTCGTCATTGAGGATCGTACCGACATGCCTGGGCACTCCATCCGGTCCGTATACCCGCCCCTGGTCGTCGATCGTTCCCGGACGCTGCGGTCCGAGAGGACTCGGATTCGTCGGATCTTCACCCGGTTTCGGCACATAGCCAATCACGAAGTTGAGAAAGCCCGTAACGCCTCGGACCCAGCCATCATTCGAGTACGAAGTGGGAAAGATATTTACCGAATCCGAACCATCGGTCGTTGAGAAGTTCTGGGCGCTCAGACCAATCGGAACGATCTGGAACCCGGCAGCCGATGACGTGCCGTTCGAAGAGAGCTGAATTCCGGGGGTGACGAAGCGAATTTCGTACCCGACGTGAACGCCGCCTTTTCCGGCATTTTTCTTTTTGGCGATATTGAGCGCCATTGCCGAAAGCGGTGCGTAAAGTACGCCCAGGGCATTGGTGTTGTGGAAAATCGGGAAGGGTGGCCTCAGAGGGTTATTCGCGCGGGTGAGCTGGGTGCCGGTTCTCCAGAACCGGAATCGGAAGCTTCCGCGTACGAACTGTGCCCCCCAGACGCCATCACCACCTGCGTTACTGTCGTTTGCCGCCACGTAACCGCCATCCCCACCCGTACCGAGCTGGAAACCGACCTCACCGAAACTTGCCCATGAAGTGCCATCCTGCTGGGTCGGACCCGGCGTATTGTACCGCCCGTACCGGGCTTCGCCGATAACGGTCATGTCACCGCGCGCCGTCACCCGCACCTTGGGGTCGGCCCGCTGCTGCCACCCGCCGCTGGCACGCCCCTGGATACGAATGGGAATGCGCGTATTCGAACCACCAACCGCCGCCGTGGGCACCTGAACGAACCGGATACGCATGCTGAAGCGGTCGGTTCGCGCATAACCGTTGGGGTCTTCACCGGGCTTGACCGTCTGGCGTTCCCACTGGTGGTCGTGGATATAGGTACCCGTCGGCACGACGCCGCCGCCCATATCAAGCCTCCAACCAGGCTTGGGCGGAGAATCCTCTTCAGGAGGGGTTGCGGGAGCGGGAGCAGGAGCGGGGCCGGGGCCGGAGGCCGGCTCGGGAGCGAAACCGGGACTTTCGGCCTCCAGCAATCCCCGCCCTTCATTCGCCAGTTCGGAATCGGGTTCGATGTGGTAGATCGTATTGGGATCGGACGTATCGAAACCGAGGGCGGACAGCGTCGATATCAGGGCCGGCGAGGCATCGACCATGTAATGGCCGTCCACGTCCACTTCACCTTCCGCAGCGAGACCGAGGGATATCAGCGCCCCGCCGGTCAGGATCACCCCGGTCTCCATCATATCATCGATCTCGGAGTCGATGAAGGCCTGTCCTTCCTCCGTACCGAGCAGGGCATTGGTCGTACTCTCCGCTGCACCGGCGAGTGCTGCGCCCTCTTCCTCGGCAGTTTCGACGACCCGCGTTTCGTCCCATGTCTGGAACGCGGAAGATGTCTGCGCTGCGGCGGGGCTGGACAGGTCGCTCAGATCACCGACCTGTCCGTTCGCAGCGGCAATTTCGAGCAGCCCCATGTAAGAACGGCCCAGTTCGGGATTGACGAGCATGTCCTCCGCCGAGATGAAGATCGTCATCGAACCACCGGCCAGGGACGGGTCCGTCACCTCGATGCCGATCACCATCTGGCCGTCATGGACGGAATAGCCCATCGCCGCCCCGGTCACCTCTGCCTCGACCCACTGGCCGTTCGGATTTTTGACGATGACCACCGGTGCCTCAAGAACGCGGGTGGCCGAGGTCGATGTACCCGCAGGATCGAGGAACTGATGCTCGGATGGGGCGACCACGGCGTAGTCCTGCCCGTCCGGCGTCGTGCCGGCCTCGACAACCGTGCCATTGGCGTACTGGCCCACCCCGTCGAACATGAGAAAGGACTGGAAGTCGCTCATATAGCGGTCCAGGCGGCTGTCGGCCTTCACGTAGAATCTCTGCCCCCCTATCGTCCAGACGACATTGCCTTTTGCATCCACCGCCCCACGGCTGATGTTGCCCTCGGTGATCGGCACGACACTCGATGTGCCGTCGGAATGCGTGATACGCAATTCAGGCGGCTGCATCATGGAGGGATTTCGCGATGACGGCATGTTCATCACGTCCGTCGGCACGACCAGACTGGCAGATCCCCCAAGCGTGGGCATGGCTGACAGACTCACGCTGTTCGCATCCGTGCTGTCGTCGATGACGTTCACTTCCTCGTCTTCCGCCAGCAACTGATCGAAGAAGTTGGATTCCTGCCCTACCGTGTCGCCATACGCACTGCGCGTATCCAGAATGCCGACTCCGCCGACCGGTGCCGCAAGCTGAGTCATCGTTCGCTCGAATTCAGGCGCATCTCCGGGCAGGATGATGGTGCGTGTCTTGCCATCTTCCGTCTTATAGACCACCTGAAAACCTTCGCTGCCATTGGTCGCTGTCGTGAGATGAACGGATTGCACCTCCACCACCTCGCCATCGACGGTCATCACGGCCTGGCTTTCAGACGGCACTTCCACCACTGCTCCGGTGTCAGGGTCGATATACGACTCGAACTGATGCTCGCGCGGTGCCCAGACCTCGACGTTGCGCCCCTGGGCATCAACAAAGCCACCGGTTCTTTTCAGATTTCCACGGTCAGGCAGCGTTTCCCGGCCAGGGGCCATGAGGACGTTCTGGTAATCGCTCATATAGCGATCCGTCCGCCCCCCCCTGGGCACGGTGAAGGAAACCGACTGCGCCCCGTAGGTGGCTGACTTGACGTTCGGATTCGTGACAGTCCATGTCACGGTTCCGTCGCCGTTATCCGTACGGACCATGTTCTCCGGGTGGACGATCGTGTCGATACGGGAGTTCCCGACCGATACCGCGCGGAAGATTGGCGGATTATACACTGCGGACTGATGACCGGGCGTGGAAAAGACCGCTGACGGAATGAAAAATGTGCCGCTGGTAAGGGCACCGGTCGTGACTCCGACCCCGACCATGTGGCCATCGGGATGGAGGGCACCGCCCTCTCTCCTGACAGGGCCATAAGCCCAGTACGCCCCCTGGTCGGTACCGGATGCCGAAGGGTACTCCGTCGTGTGATCGAGGATGGGTCCATAGGGCGTCACGGGACTCGGAGCCGGAGTTTCGTCCTGAACGGCGGTCGGCCCGATATCGGGAACCTCGAAAATACGGATCAGAGTACCATCGGGAGAGATCGTGAGCCGCCCCGTCTCGAAAATGTTGCGTAATCCGGTGCGGGTCAGAACCGACGTATCACTCCACGCATCGTGAATACCGAAAGCGGCGAAAATAGCCTGGGTGTCGAAACTGGTGTTTATAGGAGACCCAGCCGTAATCGGGCCTAACAAGTGCCCGACTGCTGCATCGAACTCGGCCTCCGTGATCGATTCCACCTGATCGACCGGCACACCCCTTGTCTGCGCCGTGTACTGGAAAACGGCGACCTCTATAACACTTGGCGGCACATTCTCGAAGGACACGATGCCCGTTGTACCAAGCGCGCCGTCCAGTTGCATGAAGGTCAGATCATCGCGGGACATCTGGCCCAGCGGGGCATACAGACGAAAGAGTGCGCGTAGATCGGCTTCCGTTCCCTCGTAGCCCGGCTGACTCATGACAGCGATCACGAATTCGTCTTCGTTCAGCTGACTGTCCCGGTTCCCGGCACTGCTGCTGGAATCGACTGCAAACATCTTTTCGGTTCTGATGTTGCGTGCCCGCTGTACCCTTGCCTGATCCGAAGCGGCGTCCGGGTTCAGGACGATATTGCCTGACGCATCGGTCGTGATGAAACCATCGCCTTCGGCGCTCTGGATCTGCGCCGCACTCACCGCCCATGTCTGACCCTGCACACGCGATTTCGGCGAGTAGGTTCCGCGACCGTGGGTAGAGGGCTGATCGCTCACAGCGACGTGCTGACCATATGTCATCGCGAAAAAGTCAGCATCCTCGAAGCTCAGACCCGCCGCCATGAAGGCACTACGCAGCTCGGAATGATTGAGCATACCGTCCGGCTCGGTCCCGTCGGAACCGTCATAGCTCATAAGGAACGCCGTGGTCGGGCCGAAACCCATGCCCTCGTAATGCTCCTGCGTCGTGGGGGTGGTCACATATCGTGCGCGCCAGCCTTGCGACATATAATTGGACTGTCGGGGCGTCAGCCCCTCTGTCTCGTACTGCCCGCCCGGTGACTTGATCTCCATCACCAGCACACCGGTAGCGAACATCATGGTCAGGTTCTCGGCGGTCAGTACCAGATCGCCATTCGGCATCAGCGTGCCGTATTGCTCAAGCATCTGGTCGGCGGTCGCCCCGTCGATGCCGAATGCGGTCATGATACCCGCGCGATCCAGCACGATACCTGCGGGGCCGGGTGTTCCGAAGAATGAGAGCACGTCTATCGCCAGCGTGTCGGGATTGGATGGCAGGACGGCGTCTTCGCCGGGCCGCTGGTCGGGGAGCCGGGTCTCAGCCGGCTTGATGAGGATGCCGATATTGAGACGCCCGTTCGGGTCGTCACTCGCCGCTGAATCGTCGAGATGGACGCGCACTCCCTCTGGATCAGACGTGATACTCGGCGAACTTCCATCAGGGTTGATCTGCGGCGTGACAATCTCATCCGGCTTGCCACGTATATGCGTGACGACCCTGATATCTTCGGGTTTCACCTCACCGGGCAGGATCAATGTCTCGGATTGTCCGTCGATCTGGCCGGAGGTTCGCACCGTCACCCAGTTTCCGTCAGCATCGCGAATCTGGATTTCGACGTCATTCCTCGTGTCCAGCGCCATCCAGATCTCGACTTCGGTTTCGACCTCGGATGCGCCGTCGTTGCTTGCTTCGGCTTCAACGACCTCGCCTTCCGAAACCACGGTGACCGTATCGAGCGGTGAGTCCGTAAACAGCGATGCGTGCTGCGGGTCGCTGGCATCCCCACCTGACAGCACAACTGCGCCACGGGCACCCGCATCGCCATCGGCGACCTCGATGCCCAGCTCCTCGGCACGATGCGCGGCGGCTTCGGAGGTTTCCTCCTGGGCCGTCTTCTGGCGCTGCCCGGCTGTCATACCGCCCCGCATGATCACCCGGCCCGGCTGTCCCGCATCGCCGGGGACGAATGCGCCATAGGTTCCGTCCGGCAGGACATCAACCTGGCCGTCCGCGACCACGAACTCCGGGGCGATAGTACCGTCGAGAATTTCCTGTCTCAGGATCGCGAGTTTCTCGTTCTGCTCCGGCGTTCTTTCCGCTGCGGTCTGACCGGTGAGCGCGAAGGCGAAGTCTTCCCAGCTCGCGTCGTCAGCCGCCACGCCCTCCAACGTCTGACTGCTTTTCAGCCCCTCCTCCTGAATGAGAATATCCTGGATGACGAGGCCCCGGACGATGGGATCGTTGAGGTCAAAGGCGGGGCCGCCAGTGAGGTTCTCGTAGAAGGAAAAGTACATATCGTACAGGTTCGGAGTAATCTCGGCGGTGTTCATATCAAATCTCGGCTGTGACAAAAAGTTACAGCCAGAATTAACGATTACCGATGCTGATATGTATCATTACGGGCACGTAATTTTCCTCGTATGTGCCGATATGAGGCAGTGCGGCGACAGATGCTATCGGTTGCCCGAATAATTCGCGGCATCGGGTCTGCGTATATCCGCACAACCACAAAGCACAGACTGGCACAGGAGATGCAACCACAATTGCCGACTGAACAGTCTTGTCCGATGCGATCCTTTCGCATGGACAGGATGTCTCTCGGGGGGGGCAAAGAATGAAAGCGTACGTGGTTCTGGCCACAGGTCTCGTGGTGAGCGCGCCATCGGCAACGTTCGCCGGAACCTGGGAAAATTTGGTCAGCGCCACGGTTGCGCCGTCCGAACTGTCCTACAAGGTACTGCGCCAACCGGTCCCCGACTTCCTGAAACAGGTGGCGCGTGATGCCGGGGTGCAGATCGACCTGTCATCCGGCGTTGCAGGTTCACTTACAGCCCTGAGCGTATCCGGCGATGTCGCTGCGGTGCTTGATGCGGTCGCGGCGCAAACCAACCTGCAATGGTTTGCTTTCAACGGCACGTTCTACGTATCGACCGCCGGAGAGTCGGAAGTGCGCCTGCTACGCCTTGAATCCGTTCATGGCACTACCGCCATCAGGGTGCTGGCAGAGATCGGACTTACTCAGGAGCGGTTTCCGATCACCCTCACGGGCAGCGGCAATACCATCGCCCTGACCGGGCCGCCAAAATTGCTGGCGTTGAGAGAGGCCATCATCGAGGGAATTGTTCCACCACCGGCCCCGAAGCCCGTGCAGGCGCCGAAGACCATCCCACCTCCGCCAATCCAGGATCAGGGCATCACCTTGTTTCGTAACCTGTCACGATCACAGGTACGTTGAATTCGGCTGAAACAGTGCTTTCAAAGTCGAACCCAAACCACCGCACCGGAAGTAAACCGCATTACTTTCTGAATACCTGAAGCAACGAGGAGCAAAATCACATGAATATGAAAAACGAACACAATTCAACATAGACAAGACAAAAAACCGGGGGGATAAGATGAATAAATCAATGAGCATTGTAATTGCTGATGTTCAGGAGATGATCAGAGACAGTCTTCATAAAAACCTGTCGCAATTCGATCATTACAATATCAGCTCGGATGCGTCGGATGGTTACACGGCGCTCAGGAATTGCCAGAATCTGTCGGCAGATATCCTGGTCATCGGGCAATCCTTCGTGCGACCGAATTGCCTGAAGGTAATCGAGAAGGCGAAGCAGAACAATCCGGCGATCGGGGTCGTCGTGATTTCGGACGACTCCAATACCGCCACGGCTTTTACCTTCTTCTCGGCTGGGGCGATCGCGGTGGTGCCTCGGAATGCCAAAGTGGTTGACTTGATCAATGCTGTACGCTCGGCGGAGCTGGGCTATGCCTGCGTGTCGGGGGAATGCATCGCCGAGTTCACCGCGCTGCGGCGCAATGTGACCCGGACGGGCAATATGTACGGCCTCTCACCTCGGGAGATGGAGGTCGTACAGGCCTGTGCCTCCGGGGCCAGCACCAAGGAAGTCGCGCACCAGCTCGCCATCTCCGTCCGCACGGTCGAGGCGCATCGCAATGCGATCTACCGAAAGACCGACTGCCAAAATGTGGAAGACATCATGAATATGGCGCAAACCCTGTAACCTGCCTTCTCATATTCCGGCGGGACAGCGCGGCAAACCGGCACTGATGGACTGTATGAAAAGCATTCCTGCGGTTTGCCGGTTACCGCCACCTCATTCCTGTCTAACGGGCCTTGGCTGTCCGCCATTGTCGAGGGCGACGAAGGTGAAGCGGGCATCGGTAACCTTTTCGCGTCGATCACCGTCGCGGCTGCGACGCCATGCCTCGACATGGATCGTCATGGAGGAACGCCCGACCGCTTCGAGATCGGCGTAGAGCGAGACCTCATCGCCGATGAAGACAGGGCTGAGGAATTTGATCCCCTCAACGGCGATTGTCGCGCTTCGTCCGCGTGAAGTCCTCGCCGCAAGATTACCTGCCGCGAGGTCCATTTGCGCCATGAGCCAGCCGCCGAAGATGTCGCCCGCCGGATTGGTATCCGCCGGCATGGCGATGGTGCGAATGGCAGGCTCACCGTCGGGTAGCCTTTGTTCCTGCCCCTCCGTCACCCCAGCAACAGGCTCGGCAGATAGAGGACGATGCCGGGGAAGGCGATCAGTCCGGCAATGGTCAGGGCATCGGCGACGAAGAAGGGGCTGACACCCACGAACACATCCTGCACCGTCACTTCGGGTCGCACGCCCGCGACGACAAAGCAGTTCAGCCCGATGGGGGGTGTGATGAGGCATAACTCCGCCATCTTCACCACGAGGATACCGAACCAGATCGCGCACATCGGGCCGGACATACCGAATGCGCTGTCCGCCGCCGAGACGAACTCGCCGCCATTGAGCGCCATGACCGCCGGATAAACGACTGGCAGGGTCAGGAGCAGCATTCCGATCGCATCCATGAACATGCCCAGCACGGCATAGGCCAGAAGAATCAGGATGAGCGTCAGCATCGGGTTCTGTTCCAGCGACGTGATCCACTCCGAGAACGCGCCGGGCAGGTCGGCAAAGCCCAGAAAGCGCACATAGATCAGCACGCCCCAGATAATGGTGAAGATCATCACCGAAAGCTTGGCCGTCTCGATCAGCGCATCCCGCAACTGCGGCCAGCGCATGCCGTTCAGGAATGCCATGCACAGCACCAGAAACGCTCCGAGCGCGCCGCCTTCGGTCGGCGTTCCCCACGCATCGCCGCCGAAAGGATTGTAGATGAACAGGATAATCAGCAGCACCACGCCAAAGATTGGCAGGGCCGGGGGCAGCGCCCGGAACCGCTCGCCCCAGGTATAGCCGCCCACCGGCGGGCCAAGGCGCTTCCACACCAGCGCCATGCCGACGATCAGTCCCGCGTAAATCACCGCCGAGAAGACACCGGGCAAGAATCCGGCCAGCAACAGGCGACCCACATCCTGTTCAACGATAATGGCATAGATCACGAGAATCGCCGAAGGCGGGATCAGGGAGGCGAGCGTTCCCCCCGCCGCAACGACCCCCGCCGCAAAGCGCTTGTCATAGCCCGCTTTCAGCATCTCCGGCACCGCAATACGGGCGAAGACAGCAGATGTAGCGACCGATGCACCGGAGACAGCGGCAAATCCGGCGGTCGCGAAGACGGTGGAAACCGCCAGGCCACCCGGCAACCATCCAACCCATCGTTTTGCCGCCTCGAACAGCGCCTTGGTCAGACCCGCGTGATAGGCGAGAAAGCCGATAAGAATAAAGGTCGGGATCAGCGACAGCGCCTGGCTCGCGATTTTGGAATGCGGCACCTGTCCGGCGGTCTTGACGGCGACCGTCAGTGCCCAGTCCAGCTCCTCGAAGCGATAGCCTTTCTTCGCCCAGAAGATCCAGATCAGGCCGACCAGACCCGCCAACCCTGCGGCAAAGGCCACGCGCATACCCAGAACGACCATGACAAGCATCCCGATGGAGACGGCGATGCCGATTTCGATGGGTTCCATCAGTGGACCTCCCCTGTCTCGGCACCTGAGACGCTCAGCGCCTCACGTTCGGCCTGTTCGGCGGCGGTTTCGATCAACGGCACGGCAACAGGATGGTCTGTCCCGGTTGCAATAGCGCGGGCATAGGCCCAGAGTTGAAGCATCAACCGCGCGCACAACACCGCAAAGGCAAACGGCACTATCAGCTTGGCTGGCCACAGTGGCAGGGCAACATCCATCGAACTGTCATTCGACCACATCGGCGCATCGAAGCTGAAACTCCGCCCGAAATGCGCCCATGATCCCCAGACAAGCATCAGCATCAGGAGCAGCATGAAGAAAACCGTGATGAACTCGACGACCCACAACGCCCGCCCCCGCAGCAGTCCAACGAGGATATCCATACGGATATGCCCCCCTTCGCGCTGAACATAGGCAATGCCAAGAAAGGCAATCAGCGGCATGGCCTGCTCGATCCAATCGACATAGCCGGGAAGGGGTTGATTGAAGAAATTCCGCCCGGTCACGGACACGACCGCCAGCACCATCAGCGACAGCACAGCCAGACCACTGAGAAGAGCCATCAGTCTTTCAAGGCGAACGAGCACGCGATCAAGGCGGCTCAGGGCGGTGCCGTCAGCCCGGACAGTACCAGTCACGGCCATGATTAACCCTCTCTTTTTGCCGGAGCACAGTGCATTTCACGCAGGTCACGGGGCATCGGTTTTGATGTGAATGCTGATCCGGGTAAAACGCAGCGCGCTCTGGAAACTTTTGTGCAAACAGCCGGGCATCCGATCAGTTTTCGCGAACAGCCCAACAGGGCAGCAAGCCCGCGAAAGGCAATTCAGCAAATATGCAAAACGCCATAATCCGAACCATGGAGAGTCAGGTTTCGCGTGGTTCCCGACATGAACCGCGAGACAGGATTATCGCAAATCGTCCCGGAGGAAGGCGCGACAGCATATGCCGTCGCGCCATTATGTAGTGAGGATCAATACTCGGCGATCAGCTTTGTGACCATGTCGTAGAGTTCCTGCGCCGGAAGGCCGCGCTTGTTATTGTCCACGACCCAGTTCTGCGCTGCTGGTCCCGCCACCTTGTCGCGGAAGGCGGCAAGCTCGGCATCGCTGTAGCTGATCCGCTTGATGCCTTTTGCGTCAAGTGCAGGCCCCCATGCCTCCATCGTCTTGCCGTTATAGCTTGCGATGTAGTGGTCCAGTGCCTCGTTGATCGACCCCATCAGGGCATCGCGATGCGCGTCGGACAGGCTGTTGAGAGCGTCGATATTGACGACGACAGGGCAGTTGACCGTGCCGGGATTGAGGTTGGTGGTCCACCATTCGCCGGTCTCGACGGTGCCGAAAGACATATGAGCATGGGGCGCGAAGGCGACCGCCTTGACCACACCGCTGTCGAGAGCCTGGCGCACTTCGGAGGCCGTCATGGAAGTCGGAACGGCATCGACCGCCTTCATCGCCTTACCGATACCGCCCGTGGCGCGCACGCTGAGGCCCGCGAAATCGGCGAGCGTCTGAGGCGCATCGCCGACACCGACGATATTGTACTGTGGCAGGGGCGAGGGCATGATCGCCAAGGCATTCCAGCGGGCCAGATCCTTCATGACCGCCGGGTGACGGTAGAGCGACTGGCTGACGTAGCGTTCTTCCTCAAGGCTATCGACGCCGAGGAAAGGAAGTTCGAGGACGGTGAGCGACGGGTTCTTGTCGCGATGATAGCCCGCGCAGAACTGCGCCATTTCAAAGGCGCCGATGGAGATGCCGTCGAGGTTCTCCTTGTTCTTGGACAGACCACCATAAGAGATGTTGAGCGTGAACTCACCGCCCGTCTTCTGATCGACCAGCTCGGCGAGCTTTTCGACGTGTTCGGTGAAGGCCCGGCGTTTGCCCCACAGCGAGACGTTCCATTCGGTAGCGGCGGCCTCGCCCACGATGGCGAGCGAGACGGCGGCAAGCACAGTTGTTCTGAGCAGTTTCATTCTGTTTTCCTCCTTAAGATGATCGGTTTCTTGTGACCGGCATCCAGCCTAGGAAGAAGAAAGAAGGCTCACTATGAAGCAATCCGCACGGGGAACACCTTTCGCCCTGCGGATTTCCGCAAGCTCAGAACAGCGCGTCCTTATCCAGCCCCAGTTTCACGATTTTCTCATTCAGGGTCCGCCGCCCGATACCGAGCGTTTCCGCCGCAGCGTCCATACGCCCCTCCTCCGCCACCAGTGTTCTGGCGATCATCTCGCGCTCGAACGCAGCGGTTGCCTCGCGCAGGGTGACCGGGAACGCGCCGACCTGCGGTTCACGGCGCAGGGCTTCGGCCACCGAGCCACGCCCCTGCCGCGCCGCCAGAATCCGACGTTCGGCAACATGGCGCAACTCGCGCACATTGCCCGGCCAGCCATGGGAAAGCAACGCGGACAGGTCGTCGGGGGTGGTCGTCGGGGGTGTCATTTCATAAAGCGCGCCGAGTTCAGTGAGAAAGCGCTCGAACAGGAGCGGAATATCCTCCTGCCGTTCGCGCAGGCCCGGCAGGTCGATCATCATCGTATTGATGCGATAATAAAGATCGGCGCGGAATCTCCCGGCTTCGACCTCGTCGTCCAGAGGGGCATTGGTCGCGCTCACGACCCGAAGGGCAATATCGATCACCCCGGACCCGCCAACGGGCACCCTCTCACGGGTTTCGATGGCCCGCAGGAGGCCCGCCTGTTGCGCGGCGGGCAGCGTGGCGATTTCATCGAGGAACAACGTGCCGCCCCGCGCGCGCTCGAAGGCACCCGGTTCGCCGCTGACCGTACCGAACATGAACCGCTCGAAATCCCCCGGTGCAATCGCCGCGCAGCTTATCGCCACGAAGGGCGCTTCGGCGCGGGTGCTCAGATCGTGCAGCGCACGGGCCACCACCTCTTTGCCGGTGCCGGTTTCGCCCTGGAGCAACACGGACGCATCCGCATCCACCAGTTCGAGAACCTGCCGGCGCACACTGCGGATCGCGGCTGTCTCGCCCAGCAGAACCCGGTCAAGCCCCGATAGCTGGGCAAGACGTGACCGCAGCCGCGCCCCTTCGAGACTGAGCCGATGCCGCTCCGCCGCATTCGAGAGCAGCTTCAGCAAACGCCGTGCGTCATAGGGCTTTTCCAGAAAGCTGTAGGCCCCCAGCCCCATCGCCTCGACTGCCATCGGAATATCACCATGGGCCGAGATCAGGACCATCGGAGCCGCATCCGGCCCGCCCCACCCGCGCAGGAGGGTCATGCCGTCCATGCCGGGCATCTGCACATCGCTCAGGATCACATCGGGGTCCAGGCTCGCCACCATCGCGTCAAGCCTGTCAACTTGGTGCAGAACCTCGACCCGCCACCCTGCCGCAGTCAGCAACTCGCGCAGAGAGTCCCGCATCGTCCGGTCATCGTCGATCACGATGATACGGAAGGGATCGCGGCTATCAGCCATCGGCCCGGCCTTTCGGAAACAGCACCATCACCATCACCCCCCGCTCGTCGGCCCGGTTACGCATCTCCAGTTCCGCACCGTGCTCGCGCAGGATCGCCGACGAAATGGCAAGGCCCAGGCCCATCCCGTCGCCGGAGGAGCGGGTCGTGTAGAACGGTGCTGTCATGGTCTCGATATCCGTGTCGCCGATCCCTTCTCCGGTATCCTCCACGGTCAGGACCAGCCCGCCATCGTCGCCCATCCGCACGGTGACGTCGAGCCGTTTCTCCTCCCGGCCCTCCATGGCGGCGGCGGCATTTCGCATCAGATTGACAACGACCTGCTCCAGCCCGTGCGCGTTTCCCTCGATCACAGGATGAGCGGCCATGCAGCGGAAAGCGAAGTCAATGGCCGCCGCGCTGAGATCATAAGCCATCAGGGCATGGGCGCCCGCGATAGTGTCGCGCAGGTCTACCGGCCCGAAATCGCGCTCGGCGGGGCGGGAGAAATCCCGTAATTGCGATGTGGTTCGCTCCATGCGCCGGATGACGCCTTCTATCTGCGAGATCAGGGGATCATCGCGGCGATCCGGGTTGAGTTCGGCGGCGACAAGATAGTTGCGAAGGGCAGAAAGCGGCTGGCCCAGCTCATGGGTCACGGTCGCCGATACCTCACCCAGAGCCGCAAGACGGCTGGCACGGGCAAGATCGTGCTGAGCCACCTGCAACGCCTCCTCCGCTCTGCGCCGTTCTGCGACCTCATCGTGCAGGCGCGTGTTGAGGGTGGTCAGCTTCGCCTCCTCGGCCTGGGACGAGGCAAGGGCAGCGCGCATCCGCGCCGCGCGCAGGGCGGCCCATATCAGGGCTACGATGCCCAGCACACCGGCGAAGAGCGCGGCGGACGTGATCGCCTGCCGGGTCACGATCACAGCGTTCGCCAGTACATGCAGCGTCCAGCCCGCGCGGGGAAGCGCCCGCGATACCCGCATCATCCGGGTGCCGTCGAGCGTAACCGCCGCACCGTCGCCTTCCCAGTCGAGGGGTGTCAGCGGCTCGGCCCCGAACTGCCGCTCATTCCTCAGACGCCCCAGCGTTTCGGGCGGCAGGGCAGACACCGTTCGATAGGTCAGCGCCGGGTCCGAGGAGAGGACGATGATCCCCTCGCGGTTTGTGACCAGCACACGTTCGCCCCCCGAACGCCAGCGTTCGACGAGGGGCGAGAGGTCGAGCTTGACGACCACGACGCCCTCGATCTCCCCGTCTGTCTCGACGGGGGCCGAGAAGAAATATCCCGGTCTCGCCGTCGTCGCACCGATCGCGAAGAACTCCCCGCGTGCGCCGTCCATCGCGGCCTGGAAATAGGGGCGGAAGCTGTAATTCTGACCGAGGAACGTTATCGGATCGCGATGGTTCGATGCCGCGACAGCCAGCCCCGTCGTATCCATCACGTAGATCGCTTCGACCCCCATCTCTGCAGCCGTCCGCTCCAGCCACGGATCAGCCAATGCGTCAGAGCCGGAAGGGGCCGCCCGGATGACCGGCAACTGACCGAGAAGGGGCGGAAGATGGGCGAAGCGTTCGAGCGTCTCGCTCAGCGTCGTCGCGTAGAGCACCGACTGCTGCTCCAGCCTGACGATCTCGGCGCTCCTGTAGCTGCGCTGCGCTGCGAGAAACACGATCGCGACGGACCCGGCCAGCATCAGCGCCAAAACCAGCCAGCCGCGCTCCTTCGAGCTTTCGGAATAACGAAAGGTCAATACCGTGATGCCTGCCAGAGAAAATGATCAAGGCCCCTCGATTACAGGCGTCACGCCCTTCCCGCAACAGATGACGACTTGCGCCTGTCGGGAAGCACGCTCATCCGCGATGAGGCGTCGCGGGCATGTCCGATCAATAGGGGCGCGTGGTATCGCCGGTCTGACGTTTGTAGTTCCAGTATTCCCTGGACAATTCCTGTAGGGCCGCTTCGGGGAGGTAATCCCCGATCTCTGCCTTGACACCCTCCATGACAAGAAGCTCGTTCTCCGCAATCCAGACGGAATGACCCGCGACCTGTTTCTTCATGTCCCGCAGTTGCTCTGCACGCTTCGCCTTGCCCAGTATGACCGGCAAGCGCCGCTCAGGCGGGGCAAAGCTCACCGCAACCCCCTGACCTTCAAAGGTAAAGAGGAAGTCCGATTGATCGAGAGTGATCTTCGATGGTTGCTCGGCGGCTTTTCTCGTCAGCCTGTTGCGCTCCTTGCGAACCTCATCGGAGCCGTGCTGATCCTTCTTTTCCTTCTTCACCTCGCTTTGCGTCATTTTCTGCTCGTTCAGGAAAAGAGCATTCTGTACGCGCAGGGCCACGGCTGCCAGAAAGATCAGGAAGACGACTGCGACACTGAGCAGAAATTTGAAAACCGGGGCGATCGCCTCCGTCTGACACTCCAGCCCGCACAGCATGGAGCGGATGATCGCAGGAAAAGAAAGAAAAATGACAAAGGCGACAAAAGCAACCCAGATCAACAATCTGGTCAGGGAAAGTAAAAACTCTGTCCAGCCACGCTTTCCGTAGACCCGTTTCACACCTTTTGCGATGGATAACCTGCCGAAATCGGGTGTCACCGGCTTCAACGATGTCAATACGCCGCCATTTGCCACCAATGCGACGATAACAGACGTCAGGATCGTGATGCTGACAACCGGCACGACGCTTATAAAAATGATGTGCCCGATATTCCCCATTGCAACATCGAGTGCCTCGGTGGCAGGCATCTGAATGATATCGGCCATATCATCGAAGGCGCTGGAAAGGTCGCGCCATATCACCGGCGCCCTCACAATCAGGAAAAGCATGGCCACAGCCATTGCCGAAAATGCGGCAACATCGGCGCTGGATGCAATCGAACCTTCTTTACGTTGCTTGTGTAATTTTTGCTGACTGGCCGGTTTTTCCTTTCTTTCGGTATCACTCATTTCAAAAATGCCGCGAATATGCGGAGGATACCATCCGCTGAAGGAAACAGTGTTTCCAGCACCGCAATCAATAATGCCACAATGATCGGCAGGCATAAGATACCGACGATATTCTTTGTTATGAAAGCAAGATTATACGGGCTGAAAGGGCGCGCAACACGCGCCGCTATTCCAAAGCTGACTTCAATGATCAAGATAACAGCCAGAAGCGGAACAGCGATTTTCACAGCCATAAGCAAGGTATCGGAAAGTATTTCAAGAGCGACAGATGCGGCTTTTCCATCAAGCCCCGGCAACAGAGATCCCAGTGGCCAGATAATATAGCTGCTGTATAAGGCTTCAACAACGATCATAAATCCGTCAGAAAACAGGAAAACCAGAAACGCTATGACGGTATATAATAGAGCAAAGCTGGATAGCGTATCTCCATTGCCTGCCTGAAAGCTGGGATTGCCCTCACCTCGGGTTTGATCAGTGATTGCGGCGGCGTATTGAACTGCGAAAAATGGCAGGGAGGCGATGAACCCGATAGAATATCCTATTCCAAACTCCTTGATTGCCACAGCAATTGCAAAAACATGACCTTCATCATGAATCACTGCATTGATCGACAGGGCATTTGATACCCATAATGGCAGAGAAATTGCGAAAGCGACCGCTATTCTGGTCATTTTTAACTGACTGATTGAAAATCTGATGATTACAAAACCATACAATAGACCAATAGATCGAATCATTCCGAGAATAAAAAAGACGAATACCGACTCAAATCCATTGCTGTAAATCGTATCTATAACAGGGTTCAGGTTCGTCATTGTCGGGCGTAGATATGAAAATTATCGAACATCTGCTGCGTAGAAGACATCAGCGGCGCCACAAGACCGGCACCCGATGCCAGAAAGACAAAGGCAATAGCCGCAATCTTGATCGTTTGGGACAGGGTTTGATCCTGTACCTGTGTAATTGCCTGTAAAATTGAAATTACAAAGGCCAGTATTGTAGCTATAACGAGCGGAATACCTGACAGAATTATGATGTCCATCATGAACTGAATAAGGATACTGGGGTAGTGAACCTCATAAACCATCAATTGCCCCATACGATAAAATCAATCCCTCACCTATCCGGCTCCAACCGTCTACAAACACGAAAGTCAGCAGCTTGAAAGGAACTGATATAATATTCGGCTGCATCATCTGCATACCAAGCGCCATCAAAATAGCCGTAATGGCAATATCAATAGCGATAAACGGCAGATACAACAGGAAACCGATACGAAAAGCCTCGGTCAACTCCGAAACCATGAATGTCGGAATCTGGATCACGAAATCCGATGACACCGCTTCATAACCACTCCCGCGCCAGACATCCTGCGAGACTTCCACGAAGAAATCCGAATACACCGGGTCCGAGTTTCGCGTGATGAACTCCCGAAATGGCGCACTTCCGGCAGTCCACAGGTTGATAAAGTCCTGCGGGGTTCGGACCGATATATCCATCCCCATGAAGGCCGATATCGAGTCTCCCATGACCGGATAGGAAATAAAAATCGCAAGGAACACGGATAATGCCATAATAATCATATTACTAGGCACTTGCTGCAAACCAAGGGCCTGCCTGACGATCATCAAAACGACAGACAATTTTATGAATGCCGTCATCGTCAACATTGCCAGTAAGAAGAAACCCGCTATCGTTCCGATTACGAGCGGGGTTATCGTACTTTCCATGGATTATTACGCTATTTTCGTGATGCGAACGGCGATATTGTCATCAACCTGCATCAACTGGCCTTCGGCAAAGCATTTCTCGCCGACCAATAACCGCACAACATCCGGCAACGCTGTGTCGAATGGCAGAATGGAGCCTTTGGTCAGAGTGCGAAGATCGCCGATCTTCATGTGTTTGCGCGATAGTTCGAGCTGAACAGTTACCGGCATCCGATCAATATTGCCTTTTTCACTGTCTTGCATTGAATATTCACCTTTTATCGAACTGAATTCGAGATTGCCCGATACAATCAGGCGCTCTCGTTTTGAAGTAACACTGCAAAGCCGATGCCCTTCACATGATATGTATCGCGGTAACAGGACACTCCTGTCATGGGAAAAGAGTAATGTATCCCCTGCGGACAGGTCGGTGAGAGATTTTGGAGCGAGTTGTATTTCGGGGCCGCATAATGAAATCGGAATCTGCAAGGCCGAATCCATCGGAGAGATTTGATTGACCTTTTCGACACTCCAATCGAATACTTTCTCGATTTTGAGTATGAAATCAGAAGAGCATCTGAGTGAAAATACCTGCTTTCCAAGTCTTTTAGAGGAAACCACAACCTCATAATCGGCAACACCGTCAGGGAACTTGCTGGATATCTCCAGCGCCTCGCCCATCAACCGCTCAAAAGCAGAAATATACCCGGAAAACGCATGTTCGATCACCAGAACCTGCGTTTCCGGTGACAGGCCGTCAGGAAACACAGCGTCCGGGGCCAGCAGGTCCACCAGACGGTCGAGGGCCTCACGCGCACAGGAAATGCGTACGGTCTCATGCTCGCGTTTCAGCCCGATCCCGGTCTCCCGGTTTTCCTCACCCTGCTTGCGGGACAGGCTGACGACAGCCTGCTCATCGCCGAGGACCAGCAAGCGGGACAGGCTCGCCTCCAATGGTTCACGCTTCAGATCCTTGACGGAAGGCAGCGCAGGCCATGAAAAAGGGCGGGCCTTTACGGCGGGAGTAAAAGGAAAATCATCGAGTGCCATCGGCAGATCCTCGTGCGGTGATGAGGTCTGTGATCTCATCATCCGCCCGGCGCTCGGATGCATCGCGGGCTTCTTCCTGCTGTTGCGCCAGCATTTCTCCGAGCTGTCGGTAGCGATGTTGCGCCTTCAGGAAAGCCTGCTGTTGTTCCTGCTGACCGGAACGTGCCTGGCCATGCGATTGAATATGATCGGCCTCGCGCAGTCCGGCATACTCGGCCATCAATTGAATATCGCGATATTCACTGGACACAGCACGAATTTCGAGAGCACCCATCTGCCCCTGAGATCCCTGCGCCAGCGAGTTGTCAATATAGGTCTGCGCGGCCTCAACGTAGTGTTCCTTCTCGCGTATGACGGCTTGCAGGGCAGCCAGTGCCTCGCGTTCCTCCTGCGCTGCCCGGTTGGCCGTCCGCCGGGCTTTGAAAGCCCGTACCCTTTTCACATCACAGACTTTTTCGAGGGCTTTGTGATGTTTCATGACAGCGCCTTGTTCATCTGAGCAACGGTCGCCTTCAGGTCATGTCGCCTGGTGGAGGAGGTTCCACGCAGGAAGGCATCGACCGCAGGCTTGACGCGGATAGCATGATCAGCGAGAGGGTCGCCGCCCTGACTGTACTCACCTATCTGTAACAGGATCTCTATCTCGTTATACTTACCCAGAAGTTTACGAAGGTTGTTCGCACCCTCAAGATGCTCGCCCGTTACGAAAGCGGGCATGGTTCGGCTGAGGCTGCCTGTGACGTCGATTGCGGGGAAATGCCCGGACTCCGCAAGCGTTCTGGACAGGACGATATGGCCATCGGTCAGGCTACGCACCTCCTCGGCAATTGGATCGCCATTACCGTCGCCCTCAACCAGAACGGTATAGATCGCGGAGATCGACCCTCTCTGCGTCCGCCCCGCCCGCTCGATCAGGGCCGGCAGTGCGGGATAGACGGAGGATGGATAGCCCCTGCGCGTGGGGGCCTCGCCCGCCGCCAGTCCGATCTCGCGCAAGGCGCGCGCGGTCCGTGTCAGACTGTCTACCATCAACAGCACATTCAGCCCCTGATCGCGCAACCATTCGGCGGCGGCGGTTGCCGAAGCCGCGCAGATCGCGCGCTCGGTGGAGGGGCGGTCAGAGGTGGCAGCGACGATGATCGTCTTGTTCCGTTTGTCGGCGGGCAAATCCCTGTCGATGAACTCGCGCACCTCGCGTCCACGCTCTCCGACAAGGGCGACGACAATGGCATCGACCTGTGCATTGCGCGCGATATCGGCCATCAGGCGCGATTTTCCCGCACCGGGCGGACCGAATATACCGACACGCTGGCCATGGCCAAGTGTCAGCGGGCCATCGATTGCGTTCAGCCCGGTAAGGAGCGGCGTGTCGATAAGCGGCCTGTCCAGCGCATCGGGCGCACCCCTTCGCACGGGCACGCTGTGCAGGGTGCCGGAAGGCGAGGACAGCCCACCCAGCGACTTGCCCAGCGGGTCGATGACCCGGCCCAGCATGGACATCCCGACCTTTATGGACAAGCCATCCTGCCCCGGCCTCACGATAGCACCGACCGACAGTCCGTCGGTCGCGCCATAGGGCACGAGGGTGGCTGTATGGCCTTTGATCGCGACGATTTCCGCCAGTAAAGGGCCGCCCTTGCGCCGCGTGATCGAACAGAAATCCCCTCGCGAGGCATCGGGGATCAGCGCGTGCAGGCATGTCGCGTCGATATGGGTGAGCCTGCCGAAGCGCGGGCGCAGATCGATATGGCGGACCTGCTGCGCCAGGTTTTCCAGATAGGCGACCTGCCGGATACTCATTCTGCCGCATCCCCGGCTGAAGGACGTGTCGCCAGAAAATCGAGCAACGTGTCAATCTGGGTATCGAGCGAAATCTCCGTGATGCCGATCGGGCATTCCAGGAAGATCGCGTTCTCGTCGAGGCTGGCATCGGGCTGGATCGCGGCGATGCCCTCGAAATATCGGGGGTAGCGAACCTGAGCCTCGCGCAGCTCGACAAAGGCCCGCGTCCCGGCCCGCACCACGGAATGCTGGCCGGGGTCGATCTCGCGCGCGGCCTGTGCGACGATGCGGGCCACGGTTTCCTCGGCGTCGAGGGTGCCGATGATCCGACGCAGAGAGTCTTCGACAAGCCGGGTCAGCCATGGCTGGATAGCGTCGAAGTCCCGCTTCATGGCGGTGATGCTCTCCATCGCTCCGGCAAAGACCGCCGCGTTGTTCCGCAGGGTATCGAGATCGAGATGTGCCTTCAGCTCCTCGTCCGAAATGGTGCGGATCATATTCGTCAGCTTTTCGCGCTCCTGAGCGGCGAGGGTGCGGACCTCCCGCGCGGCGGTTTCGGCACGGGAGATGATGTCCTCCGCATCGGCGCGCAGCCTGAGCGGGGTTCCGATTTCCGTATCGAAATCCGCTGCTTTGACGATGCGGCCCGGAATGGGGCTTGCCATGTTCATGACGCATCCTCCGCGAACAGTCGATTGACGAGCCGCGCGCGGGCCACGCGGCAGTTCTGTGGTTCGGGCCGGGGGGCATCCTCAATTCGGGGCAACAACAGCGCGACCCGCCCCGCATAGGCATCCGGCAGGGTCGCCAGCCATGCCTGCACACACGCGCGGCCCTGCCCCTGCGGATCGAGACTCGCACCGAGAGGGCCAACGAGATCGGGGCTGGCATGATCGCGTGTTTCGAGCACCAGCCGCATCTCGTCCGACGACAGGGTACCGAAAGCCTGGCGCGTACGGACATGCAGCAGCTTGCTGGCGAGGGACGGGGCGAGCCAGCCAAGCCCGATACGCCGGAACAGATCCTTGCCCGATGCGGAGCGTATCAGCTTTTCTATCACCTGCGCCTTGCGCCGTGGCGGGGGCGGAAGCGCGGTTTCGGAGACCGTTCCGAGGCTGGCGATGATCCGCCGGGCAAAGCGCGTGTCACCCCAGATCGCCTTACGCAGGGCAGGCTCCTTCAAATCGCTCGCCCACTGGCGTTCCCAGCTTTTATGCACCGGGAAAGGAGTGGAGGACTTCCATGGATGGAGATCCGGCATCGGGTGGTCCTCCTCAGAAGCGCGCTTTTCGCGTCAGGCGCAGCACGAGGCACAGCGCGGCGAAGCCTAATGCGAACAGCCCCAGACGCCAGAACACCTTGGCCATGTCCAGATCGTCGAAAATCTCCATCCCCAGACTCGCAGGGGTCACTACTTTGGGTGCCCATCCATTTCGCGTGATCGGGTCGGGTGCGGGAGCCACGAAAGATTCGCCATCGACATTGAGCGTTTCCGTCGGCCAGGTCGTGACATCGCGCTGGTTTGTGATGACAGCCGCCGAGGCGGAAAAGCTGGAAATCGTCACATCCTCGTAGGCGAGATCGGGCACGGCGGACGACACCAGACGCTTGAGCTTCGACATATTGCCGCCGACATCGAAGCCAGGTTGCGTGTGAACCGTAACCGATGCCGATGCCCTGACCGGGTTGCGGTCATAGCGTTTGGGCAGGGGAAGCGTGATCAGCACCTTGGCCTGTCGCACACCGGAGATCGACGTGATCGCCTGCGACAGCTCCTCATTCATCGCGTGGATAAAGCGGACATGCTGCTCGAACGGCGTGCCCATGATGCCCTCGGCCTGGAAGATATCGCCCAGTCCTGCAAAACGCTCCTTCGGCAGGCCCCGCTCCCGAAGGGTGACAACGGCTTTCGCGATGTCTTCCTTGCTTACTTTCAGGGAATACAGCCCGTCCTTTGTCACGGCGCGGGTGGTGGTGATGCCGGAGGCTTCGAGGATCGCGACCATGTCGTTCGCCTGCACCTGGTCCAGATCGGAATAGAGCACTTCCTTGCAGCCAGTGAGGGCAAGCATCATCAGAACAATGGAGAGTCGTCTGAAAACTATCAGCACTTTCTACTTCCGTTTCTGGCACCGGGTCGATCATTGCGATTAAATCAGGATGTTGCAGCCTCGGCCCACCGGTGTCGGAGGCCTGTGCCGCTCTGAAAGTCGTCTACCTGTGAAAGGTAGAACACCCCATCCCACCCATGATATCCGGTTGCCTACGGCCTCGCGCTGCTGTCCACCTACGTCACTCGGTAGGGTCGCAAAGATAAACCTGCATACAGACAGAAGATGAGCGGGCCACGACTCAGGCCGTGTTCATCGCCATCGCATGATCTCTGAGCCGCACCATGTCGGCATCAAGATCCGTAAGGGCCTCCAGCGCATCGAGGGCAGCAAGCGCCTCGTCCTGCGCGTCGGCCTGCATCGCGACCACCGCCCGGATTCTGAGCGTCTCCGGGTTGCGGGCGTGCAAATGCTGCGACATATTCAGCAGTGCAAAGGCCGTCTCGAATTGCTGGAATCCCGCATACGAGGCCGCCAGCGCGTTCATCAGGCCAATATCGTCGCGCATCGCGGCTGCCGCGTTCCGTTCCCGTTTACCCGACATCGTTCGGCCCCGATTGCAGGATGGCGAGATGTTCGTACATCCGGGCAATCCTGTCGAGCGCCTGCAATCCCCCGATCATATCGGGATGGCCATGATCCGCATCGTCAGACAGGCGGCGTTGCAGAGTCATCGAGACACGGTAGGACAGCTCGACCGTGGACAGAGCGTCAAGCGGCTCGCTCCATGTTTCGAGCATGTCGTCATAGGCAGACGCCCGCCCTGCCCCGGAGGCGGATGATCGCATCAGCGGGGGGCGGCGAACCTTGGAGAGCATGCTGGTCATGGCCAACGTGTTCATCCGCCCCAGCACATCCGGTCGCACGACCGGGTCGATCCGCTCCACGGGCTGCATCCGCACACTGGCCGGATGTGGCGACGGCGAGGCCTGATGAGGGGTACCTACACGGTGAATTTCGTTCATGGGCCTGCCTTGATCCTTGGCTCAGTACTGGATGTCGATCTGCTCTCCAGCCCTTGCAACCGTCATGTCATTTGCCGAGATCGCGACGATACGCCAGTCGTCGATCAGTTCGTCATCGATGGCCAGCATTGTTCCGTTGGCGAGGAAAACCGACGGAACCGGCCTCAGCCGGACCATCTTTATGGCCGGAACATTTTTCAGCACACTGGCCTCGCGTATCCGTGTGATGATGCGGCCTGCTTCGGGGTGCGCGTCGATAGCGCCCCGCAGGTCGTGCCATTCCGGCATTTTGTTTTTCGGCACTGTACCGGAAACGACCACGGTGTCATCCAGACCGATATCAGTCGTCATGTATTGGCCCATCTCCGCCTCCATAATCTGGCGGGCCACCATATCCGACAGCGAAGTGGTGCCAACCGGAGCGGCATGGACATCCTGCGTAGGGGGCATCGACACTATGGTGCCCTGCCGCGCGGGTGCCCAGAATGATATCGCCATGGCCATGCACCCGACCGTCGCCAGCCCTGCGATCGTCAGCAGGTCGTTCCCGGCCACCTTCGGAGGCTTGCTGACCGGACGCGCGCGGATATCGAGAGACACCGACCCGATGGAGAGTGTGCAGGGCAGCTTTGCATAGGGTGCGCCCCCGGCACCGCCCACACCGTTGAGCCGCACGTCGTCCCGCTCGGTGGTCAGAGTCGCGGCAGGGCCGAGAAGGGTCTGCACGATACGCAGCTCGACGAGCGGGCCATCGATATCGGGATCGAGCAACATGATATCCGCCGTCTCCGCCTGACCGACCGAAAATGCCGAATCGTCGATCACGGTGCTGCACCCGGAATGCATACCGTTCGATACGGTGATCTCGACCTCGGCGCAGGGCTGGCCGTGCCCCGCAAGGCGGTTGCTTATTCGGGTAAGAGACGTCCGGCCACAGCCCATGGCCGCGTCGATCTGGCTGGCAATCATGATGCCTTACTGCCCCTTCAGCAGTTGGCTGGTATCCTGCTGAACGCGATGTGAGATGCCCCAGGCGACCTGCCATGTCGTCAGTTCACCATAGAGCTTCTTCACACGGTCAACGATGACATCCATCTGCTTGTCCATCTCCGCTTGGTCGGTGGAGAGTGCTGAGGGGTCGATTTCCGTGAGGATAGCGGCTTTTTCCAGTCGCGCCTTACCGCCATTCAGCACCTCCTCCCGCGCCGCAGTGACCTCGGGAGCGGCTCCGGGCAGGTGCAGGGCCTTGGACAGCGCCCGATCAACCGAATGCGATACGGCTTCGGACTTATGCGCGTTCATCTCCTGATCGCTCACGATCGCGTCCAGCCTGACCTGCATCGGGCCTTCGGCAAGACCGGATACTGCAGAAATACCATCCGACATCACAATCAACCTCGCCATTTATTCATAGTGGTTTAAACGCAGGATCGCGCGCATATTCGGGCGAAAATGCAGAGGATACGGCCTGCTACCGGAGTTGCGGCCTATCAACCGATCTCTTCTTCATTATCGTCGTTTAAATCTTCAAGAAAAGGATCGAACTGCAGCAATGCAGCCAGCGTAGCTTCCAGCAATATTTCTTCATCGCTGACGCTGATATCGTTGCTGATTGCATCGTCAATTTTTGTATCGTCGTTCATAGTAAAGACTCCCCTGATCAATATGAATTTTTATAAATCTCTGATCACAGAAGTTATATCGAAATCAGTACGGATAATCGTTCGTACTGTCACTTAACTCAATCGGAAGACACCTGCCGCTCCGGGTGTATCGCATGATAGATTTATTTGTGATCAGGATACAAGTTTGTCTCCAGTTGAAGAGACCACGATAGAGTAGACCGGCAAGATAACATCGTAATGAAAATGCAGAAATATCTTACCTCAACTTGTGCATTTTTTACGCGATAAATCTTTTGATCTTACGTTTACGTGATCGCTCAACGCATGAAGCCCTGCGTAAGCAGATATCAAGTGGAAACTATGCCACTAACAGCTCAATGTGAGCTTCAGATGGAGACGAGAGAATGCCCGAAGCAACCAGTTCTACCCCGCAACCGCCCAAAAACGACAACGTGATCGCTCGCGCCAACGCGCTTTACGATGCACAGGCCGAGCGCGCCCTCAGCTTCGCTGAGGATACAGCCCTCGCCAAAGACGCTCGCGACAACGCGAAGAAAGTGTCGAACTGATATCGGCTCGATCCAGTGGTGGCCCCTTCCGGGGCCTCCACAATTTTTAATCAAAAAATACAAAGTGTTCCAATGATACGCAAAGATTTATTGCTGGTCTCAATGTTCGTTGCGATCATTTCCCTTATGATTATGCCGCTAAATCAATCAATGATTGATTTTTTACTTGCATTGAACATATCTTTTTCAATACTGCTTATTCTTGTCGCCATATACATCAAGAATCCTTCTGATTTTTCGACATTTCCATCTGTAATACTGCTGGGCACGGCATTCCGCCTCGCTCTTTCAGTGGGCACGACCCGGCTTATCCTCGCCGACGCTGATGGTGGTCAGATCATCGAGTCCTTCGGCGGTTTCCTGGTCGATGGTTCGATTGCCATCGGTTTCGTGATCTTTCTGGTCATCACTGTCGTCCAGTTTCTCGTTGTCACCAAAGGGGCCGAGCGCGTGGCCGAGGTCGGCGCACGTTTCGCCCTCGACTCGATGCCCGGCAAGCAGATGAGCATCGATGCCGAGGCGCGCTCGGGCGACATGACCGCAGACGAGGCACGGATCGCGCGCAAACGCCTCGACCAGAGCAGCCGGTTCTTCGGGGCGATGGATGGCGCGATGAAGTTCGTGAAGGGCGACGCCATTGCGGGCCTGATCATCATCTTTATCAACCTGATGGGCGGCATCGCGGTCGGTGTCAGCGTGCATGGCTTCAGCTTCGGCGAGGCGGTTGCCACCTTCTCACTGCTGACCGTGGGTGATGGCCTCGTCGCCCAGATCTCTGCAATCCTGATGGCCCTGTGTGCGGGTATCATCGTCACGCGGGTCGAGAAAGCCGACACAGACAACCTCGGCACCGAGATCTTCGACGAGCTGGGCATGGAAGCGCGCGTACCTCTCGTCGCCTCGGTGATCGTACTGCTGGTCGGCTTCATTCCCGGCTTTCCAACGCTGGTCTTCGCCGCGCTGTCCGCGATCCTGTTATTCGTCGGCCTGCGATTACGCCGACAGGCAGCGGCACAGGTCGGCAGCGAGCGGGCCACCGCGACGGTCGATGAGAATGCCGGGAATGCAGCGGCCTCCGAAAGGCTGGTCCTTGTCGTCGGCACACAGCTTGCCTCCGCGATGAACGAGGATCTCCTGCGCCGGACGATCAGCGCGGATTTCAAGGCATTCTGCGAGACGACGGGTATCGATTTCGTCCAACCCGGCTTTGCGGTTTCGGAGAGCATCGCCCCCTGGGGCTGTACCGTCCAGCTCGACAATGTGGCCCTGTTCAAATCGCGCATCCCCGAGCGGCACGTCCTCGTCGAGGATGCCACGCATGTCGCAGACATCCGCCATCCTGATCGCGGGCTGAACACTCCCGTTCTCTCCGGCGCGTGGGTGTCAGCCGAGCATATCAGCGAACTCGAAGAGCGCGGGCTGTCACATCTGAGTGTCGAGCAGGTTCTCGCAGATCTGGCCTGCGGGTTCTATCAGCACAATATCGGTGAGCTGTTCACCATCCCCGTCTTCGAAACCCTGCATGAAGCCCTGCGCGAGGCAGAACCCGAAGCAATGAAACGCATTGACGAGGATGTCACCGAGGTCGCGTTCTACAAAATTCTGAAGATGCTGGTGGAAGAAGGCGTGCCGATTGCCCCTTATGGATTATTTACCAACGCGCTGCACTACTGGGTTGCAATGTCCGACAAGCCAGACGCGAAGGGCCTGACGGAATGTATGCGCGGTTCGATGAAACGCCAGCTCTGCGAGCGTATTTCGCAGTCACAGGATGTGCTCGGACTTGCCATGATCAGCCCCGAAATCGAGACGCTGGCCCGTCAGACCCTTTCCGAGGTCGATCAGGGGATGCCCCCCGAAGTGCTGGCCAGCACGTTCCTGCCCCGACATGAAGGCCGCAGCCTTGTCGCCAACCTGCGCCCGCTGGTGGCCCTCCAGCGCTCCGGTCGGAAACAGGTCGCGCTGGTGATCTCGGCAGACCTGCGCCGCCATATGGGCAACTTCCTCGCCTTGCAGGATATCCATCTGCCGATCCTGTCCCCGCACGAAGTCTCGCAGGAGATCCCGTGCCTGCCGATCACGCTGGTCACACTGGACAATCCCGCCGAGATGCGATTCCCTGACGAGGCCGAGGACGGCGCGAATATCGAGTATTTCGAAGGCTTCGATCCGAGCACAGCGTCCGAAACCCTTACATTTCCGCAGAAACAGACCGGCAAACCCACTCGTGCGCGGAAAAGACAACCGAGGCCTGTTCCACCAAAGGAACATGAGGCGACATCCATTCCCGCCTGATCCCTGACGCCACGGCAGAACGCTATTTGTCGGACGCGGTGGACCCCGGCTCCAGCCGAGGCATGGATCAACATCGTCCATATCCCCCGCAATATGACGCCGGTACTCTATCCCGCCACCTGCTCCCCCACCCGCACCGGGGCCGTCCCCCCATAGCTGACCCGCGACCGGACCGACGCTTCCACGGTCAGCACATCGTACACAGCCTGCGTTATCCGCCCCTCGACCGACTGCATCGTCTCCAGCGACAGGTCGGCCAGATCGCAGCCCCTGTCTTCCGCGATCTTCACCAGCGAACCGGTGACGTGGTGGGCATCGCGGAAAGGCATTCCCAACTCTCTCACGAGCCAGTCAGCCAGATCCGTAGCCGTGGAGAAGCCTTGGGCGGCGGCTTCTCGTAAACGCGCCACATTGGGCTGCATGTCGGCGACCATGCCGGTCATGGCGGCCAGGGCCAGGGCCAGCGCATCGGCGGCGTCGAAGACCGGCTCCTTGTCTTCCTGCATATCCTTCGAATAGGCCAGCGGCAGACCCTTCATCACGGTCATCAGCGTCACGAGCGACCCCAGTATCCGCCCCACCTTTGCGCGGGTGAGTTCGGCGGCGTCTGGGTTCTTCTTCTGCGGCATGATCGAGGAGCCGGTGGTGAACTTGTCCGACAGGGTGATGAAATCGAACTGTGCCGAAGACCAGATCACGATTTCCTCGGACAGGCGCGACAGATGGGTGGCGCAGATCGACGCCGCCGACAGGAACTCCAGCGCGAAATCGCGGGCCGAAACGCTGTCGATGCTATTTGCCGTGGGCTGCGCGAAGCCCAGCGCCCTGGCGGTCATATCCCGGTCGATGGGAAAGCCGGTTCCGGCCAGCGCCGCCGCGCCCAGCGGGCATTCGTCCATCCGCAGCCTGGCATCCGAAAAGCGCGAGCGATCCCGCCGGAACATCTCGACATAGGCCATCATGTGGTGGCCCCAGGTCACGGGCTGAGCGACTTGCAGATGGGTGAACCCCGGCATGACCGTCTCGGTCCCGTCTTTCGCCTGCACCAGCAGCGCCTCGATCAGCCGCCCGAGCGCGGCTTCGGCTTCCTCGCATTGCTCCTTGACCCACAGCCGAAAATCGAGCGCCACCTGATCGTTGCGCGAGCGGGCAGTGTGCAGCCGCCCCGCCGCATCCCCGATCTTCTCGCGCAGGCGATTCTCGATGTTCATGTGGATATCCTCAAGGTCGCGGCGGAAGACAAATTCCCCGCGCGCGATCTCGCCGCCGATCTCCTCAAGCCCTTGTGATATGGCGCGATGATCCTCATCCGAGATAATTCCGACCGCCGCCAGCATCGCCGCATGGGCCTGAGAGCCGCGAATATCCTGCGTCGCCAGCCTACGGTCGAAGCCGATGGAGGCGTTAATCTCTTCCATGATCGCGTCGGGACGATCCGCGAACCGGCCACCCCACATTGAATTCGCCGCATTCGGGGCTTTATCGTCGGCCATGATATCTTCCTATCCCTGAGAGAGGCCACGACATGCACGCCCTGACCGGAACGCTCGCCGCAGCAACGATGCTCCTATACGGCGCTGTGGCCCTTGCCGACAATACCCCGTCGGAGGCCGGGGCGGACGCGGCAATCCCCGCCGTCCTCGACGGCTTCGTGATGCATGACGAGCCGCGCCCCTTCCGGGACAAGACCTTTCTCGATCCCGGCGGCGAGGATGTCGATCTGTCCACCTTCGAGGGCACGTTGAGCGTGGTGAATTTCTGGGCGACATGGTGCCCGCCCTGCCGCAAGGAACTGCCCTATTTCGAGGAACTGAAGGTCGATCTGGCCGATAGCGGCGTGCGGGTCGTCACCATCTCGCTCGACAAGGGCGGACGCGACAAGGCGGCAACCTATCTGGAAGGCGAGGGTCTAGACCTGCCCGCCTATTCGGACCCGAAGGCCAGTCTGGCGCGGCAGATGGGGGTTCTGGGCCTGCCCGTAACGGCAATCCTCGACCCGGACGCGCGCGAAATCGGGCGCTATACCGGCGAGGCGGAATGGAATGATCCCGCAGTGAAGGACTGGCTGCGCGCACTGGCAAAGGGCCGGAACGCAGCTCCCCTTTCCGTCGCTCAGGAACCGGAGCCGGAGGAGCGGGGCCTCTTCAGCAGTCTCATTGATAAACTGCGCTTCTGGTAGCGGCCCCGTATCGTGAAACCCGCCTTGCGACTCGCGCTCCTTACGGTCATGGTCGCCGGACCTTTCAGGAAAGGCTGCCACCATGAACGTCCATAATCCCAATTCCCTCGATGCCATCGACAAGGCAACGCTGGTCCATCCCTATACGGATCTGGTGGCCCATGACGACAAGGGGCCGCATATCATCGAGCGGGCCGAAGGCATCCGCCTCTATGACGCGGACGGGCGCAGCTTCATCGACGGGGTCGCGGGGCTGTGGTGTACCGGGCTTGGCCATGGCGAGGACCGGCTGGTCAAGGTCGCGGCGGAGGCGATGAAAACGCTGTCCTTCAGCCATATCTTCTCGCATCGCTCGCACCCGAGTGCCATCGAACTGGCCGAGACGCTGACCCGGCTGGCCCCGGACAGCATCACACGGGCCTTCTTCGTCAATTCCGGCTCCGAAGCGGTGGATGCGGCGATACAGATCGTCTGGAACTACAACAACGCCCTGGGCCGACCTCAGAAGAAGAAGATCATCGGGCGCGACCGGGGCTATCACGGGGTCACCGTCGCCGCCGGGTCGCTGACCGCCCTGCCCTACAAGCAGAACGATTTCGACTTGCCGGTGAATGACCGCTTTCTGCGCGTCACCTGCCCGCATCACTATCGCTACGGCGAGGCCGGAGAATCCGAAGCGGATTTCGCCGCACGGTTGGCACAGGAAGTCGAGAACGTCATCATCGAGCACGGGGCCGACACCATCGCCGCGTTCATCGGCGAGCCGATCATGGCGGCGGGGGGCGTGATGCCTCCCCCCGAGGGATACTGGCCCGCCGTCGCCGAAATCTGCAAGAAGCACGATGTGCTGCTGATCTGCGACGAGGTGGTGAACGGGTTCTGTCGCACCGGAAATTTCTGGGGATCGCAGACGGTGGGCGTACAGCCCGATATCATGACCTGCGCCAAGCAGCTCTCCTCGGCCTATCTGCCTATCGGGGCCACGCTGATGAGCGAGGCGGTCTTCGAGGTGATCGCGGCGCACAGCCCCAATAACGGCGTCTTCGGCATCGGCATGACCTATGGCGGGCATCCCGTCTGTACGGCGGTGGCGCTGGAAACGCTGCGGATATACGAAGAACGCGACATGCTCGGCCATGTGCGTGCGGTAACCCCGCATTTCGCAGCGCGGCTTGCGGCGCTGGGCGATCATCCGCTGGTCGGCCACACGCGCGGGGCGGGCCTGCTGGGGGCTATTGAACTGGTCGCCGACAAGGAGACGAGGGAACCCTTCCCCCCCGCTGCCAAAGCCGCGCCCACCCTCTACAACCATGTGGCGGAACACGGCGTCCTGTGCCGTCCGCTGCCGGGGGACGCCTTGGGCATCTGTCCCCCGATGATCATCAACGAAGACGAGATCGACGAGATTTTCGACGCTATCGAGAAGGGCCTGAAGTCGGCCCATGCTGCCCTGACAACCTGAACGATAAGAAATATCGGAGGAACCGTAATGATCCGCATGACCCGTCTACTCGCCCTGACTACGGCGCTGGTTGCCGCCCCGCTTGCCGCACAGGCCGAAAGCTGGACGCTTTCCGGCAAGGATTCCGCGCTTCACTATGGCTCGATCAAGAAGAACACGATCGGGGAAGTAAACACCTTCACCGGTCTGTCCGGCTCGGTGGATGCGGACGGCAAGGTAAAGGTCGAGATCGATCTCACCTCCGTCGAAACCTATATCGATATCCGCAACGAGCGGATGGTCGAGCATGTCTTCGGCAAAGACAATCCGACCGCCACGATCACGGCACAGGTCGATGCGGGGGCGCTGGAAAAGCTCAGCCCCGGCGAGATGTCGGTGGTCGATGTGGAGGGAATGCTGACCTTCGCGGGGCAGGATGTGCCTATCGAGACCTCCATGGCCGTCACCCGCATCAGCGACAAGCGGGCCATGGTCTCGACGGACGGCATGATCATGCTGACCATGGCCGAACTCGGCCTTGACGGCGGAATCGACAAGCTGATGGAACTGGCCAAGCTGCCCGGTATCACCCGCGTTGCCCCGGTGACCCTGCGCCTCGTCTTCGACAGGGGCGGCAAACCCGTCAAGGCCGCCGCGAAGGCCGAGCCGAAGAAAGCAGAGACCGTCATGGCCGCCGCTTCCGGGGGCGATGCCGCAGCGGGCAAGAAAGTCTTCCGCAAATGCAAGGCCTGCCATGTGGTGGACAAGGAGAAGAACAAGGTTGGTCCGCATCTCGTGAACATCGTGGGCCGCGCTTCCGGCGCTGTGGAAGGCTTCAAGTATTCCAAGGCCATGGCCGAAGCTGACCTGACCTGGAATGCGGAGACCCTCGCCGGGTATCTGGCCAATCCGAAGAAATACCTGCCGGGCAACAAGATGGCCTTCGCCGGCCTTCGCAAGGAGCAGCAGATCACGGATGTGATCGCGTATCTGGAAAGCGTCGCCAAGTAGATGACCGAACCGACCGGAGCCGAACTCGGCAAGAAGACCGCCGCCGCCATGGCTCTCGGCCATGTGCGGAGCGGCATGGCGCTGGGGCTGGGTTCCGGTTCGACCGCCGACTGGTTCGTGCGCCTTCTGGGCGAACGCATAATGCGGGGCGGTCTCGATATTGCCTGCACCGCGACGTCGAAACGGACGGAAACACTGGCGCGGGAATGCGGGATTCCCCTGCGCGCGCTGGATGATTTCGACCGGCTCGACCTGACGGTGGACGGGGCGGACGAGATCGACCCCGCACTCGACCTCATCAAGGGCGGGGGCGGGTGCCACCTGATCGAGAAGATCGTCGCCGCCGCCTCCGACAACCTCATCATCATCGCGGATGAGAGCAAGCTGGTCCCCGTTCTGGGGGCCTTCCCCCTGCCCGTCGAGATCGCGACGCTGGGCTGGGGCACGACGATGCGGCGGCTTGCGGAAGTCGTGGGCGATGTGCCGCTCGAACGACGCGGCGGAAATGATCCGTTCCTGACCGATGAGGGCAATTACGTGATCGATTGCCGAATAGGCAGCATCGACGATGCCCCCGCCCTCGCCGCCGCCCTCAGCGCGATCCCCGGCGTCGTGGAACACGGCCTCTTTCTCGGCATGGCCTCGCGCGCGCTGATCGGGTCACCCGAGGGAACCGCGCGGGACGTGCGGAAGACATAAACAATACCACCCAGGGGCCAAGCATACGGTGGCGCAGCAAGACGCGGTGGATTACATGGGGTGTATCCATATATCCAGCGAAAGACCTCTGCCATGACCCAGTTCGACTACGACCTCTTTGTCATCGGTGCGGGTTCGGGCGGGGTACGGGCCGCGCGGGTCTCGGCGGGCATGGGCGCGACAGTCGCCATCGCCGAGGAGAGCCGCTATGGCGGCACCTGCGTCATCCGGGGCTGTGTTCCCAAGAAGCTGATGGTCTATGCCTCCGCCTATTCCGAGATGTTCGAGGATGCGCGGGGATACGGCTGGACCGTGGCGGAGCCGAGTTTCGACTGGGCCGCGATGAAGACCGCACGGGACACGGAGATCAACCGGCTTGAAGGCATCTATCGCAAGATGCTCGGCAATTCCGGCGTGACGATGATCGACAGCCGCGCACGGCTTGTGGACGGACATACGGTCGAGCTGGCAGACGGCAAGCGGGTCACGGCTAAGACGATCCTGATCGCGACGGGCGGGCGGCCTGCCCTGCCCTCCTTCGAGGGGGTCGGGCATACCATCGTCTCGGATGATATCTTCGATATCGAGCGCCAGCCCGACAGCATTCTGTGCGTCGGCGGGGGCTATATCTCGCTGGAATTCGCCTGCGTGTTCCATGGTCTGGGCACAAAGGTCACGGTGTCGAACCGTTCGACCCTGCTGCGCGGCTATGACGGGGATGTCCGCGCGCATCTGATCGAGGCGCTGGAGCATAAGGGCATCGATATCCGGCTCGGCGTGACCCCCGTGAAGATCGAGGAGAAAGACGGGCGCAAGCTGGTGAACTTCGACGACGGCAGCACGGTGAGCGTCGATACCGTGCTGGCGGCGACGGGGCGCAAGCCGAATACGGACGGCCTGGGGCTGGAGGATGCCGGGATCGCGATGGGCCGGGGTGGGGCTATCGAGGTGGACGAATATTCGCGGACGAACGTACCGTCGGTCTATGCCATCGGAGATGTGACCGACCGGGTGCAACTGACCCCCGTGGCGATCCGGGAAGGCATGGCCTTCGCCGAGACGGTCTTCAACGACAATCCCACCAGCCCCGACCATGAGCTGATCGCCACCGCCGTCTTCACCCAACCCGAAATCGGCATCATCGGCCTGACCGAGGAGGATGCGCGTAAGGACCATGACGTCGCGATCTATCGCAGCACCTTCCGCGCCATGATCCACACATTGCCGGACCGGCAGGAAAAGACGCTGATGAAGATCATCGTGGACAAAGCCAGCGACAGGGTACTGGGCGTCCATATCGTCGGTCACCATGCGGGTGAGATGATCCAGTGTGCGGCGATTGCCGTGAAGATGGGCGCGACGAAGGCCGATTTCGACCGGACCATGGCCGTGCATCCGACAAGCGCGGAAGAACTGGTGACGATGCGCGAGCCGGTCGCGGAGGGGTGACCCGGTGACGCCACTGCGTCTGTCCATCGTAGTGACGGTCGCCTCTGCCGCGTCAATGGCGCTGGAGATTGTCGCGAGCCGGATGATCGCGCCCTATGTGGGCATGTCGCTCTATACATGGACCGCCGTGATTGCCGTGGTATTGGGCGGATTGGCGCTGGGGCATTGGGTCGGCGGCGTGCTGGCGGGGCGGAGGCGATGGCTGTTCGCCATGCTGGTCGCCGGGGCGGTGACGGCCTTTGCCACACAGTTCCTGCTGCGGGCGCTGGCCGGGGGCGTGTTGAGCGCGTTTGATCCTGTATCGGGGGTCGTGGTGCTGACGGCGCTGGTGTTCTTTTTGCCGAGCCTGTTCGCGGGGGCCGTGGGGCCTATGGCGACCTTTCTGGCGCTGGAGACCTGTGCCGAGGGGCAGCAGGGCCGGGTACTGGGACGGATGTATGCGCTGGGAGCCGTGGGCGCGATTGTCGGGGTACTGGGCAGCGGATTGCTGCTGATCCCGTTCATTGGCTCGGTCTGGACGGTGGCGATGGTGGCCGTGGCCTATGCCGCCTCGGCGATGCTGGTGGCGCGGGGATCGGTGCAGATCGCGGCGGGGCTGTTTGCGCTGGGGGTGCTGGCGGCGACGGCGGCGTTCGGGCAGGCGTGGTCGCCCTGTCACCGCGAAAGCGGGTATTTCTGTATTCGGGTCGATGATGTGTCGGCCAGTGCGCGGGTGCTGGCACTGGATCATCTGGCCCATGGGGTCAACGAGCGGGACGAAGCCACGCGCCTGCATTCGCCCTATGTCGCGCTGATCGACGAGATCGCAAAACGGCGGTTCGGAGAAGCAGGGCCGGAAACCGCGTTCTTCATCGGGGGTGGAGCCTATACCCTGCCGCGCGCATGGGCGGCGCGGTGGCCGGGGTCTGCGCTGGTCGTTGCGGAGATCGACCCGGCGGTGACGGCCATGGCGCGGGAGCGACTCTGGGTCGATCCGGCAAATTTTACCGTGCGCCATGCGGATGCGCGGGTGGCACTGGGGCGGGAATCGCGTCGCTTCGATGCGATTATCGGAGATGCCTTTGCGGATATCTCGATCCCGGCGCATCTGGTCAGTGATGAGTTCCATGGGGAGATCGCGGCGCGACTGGCTCCGGGTGGATTCTACGCCATGAATGTCGTCGATCTGCTGCGGCACCCGCGTTTTCTGACGTCCTTGGCGGAGACACTGTCGCGGCGCTTTGCGGTGGTCGAGTTGTGGCTGGACCGGAGCGCCGTCTCCACCGAAGAGGCGCGGACGACGTGGATCGTGCTGGCCAGCACGACGCCCACGGGAAAGGATCGCCTGACCGCCTCGGATGGGTCGGGGCGCGAATGGGTGCGGGTGCCGCTGGCGGGGATGCGGCGGGTGGTGCCGGAGTCAGAACGGGTGTTCCTCACCGACGACCACGCCCCGGTCGCGCGGTTGTTGGGGCCGTTGCTGCGGCAGGGGCGGTTTTCGGAATAGTTGCGCCCCGGTGCAAATCGCGGCAACATATTCGTGAAACGCAATGTATCGCGAGGCGCTCCCATGGACCGACGATCTTTCCTCGCCCGCACGGCAGGGTTCTGCGCGGCCAGCACCTGTTTTCGCGCCCATGCGGCGATTGAGCGGGGCGGCGTTCGGATCGATACGGTGAGCGACGGGCATCTGACGGTACCGCGCAGCTTTCTGTTCGGCGATACACCCCCCGATGATCTGGCCCCGATCCTCGCACGGCATGGCATCACGGGGGAGATGCTGGAACCCGATTGCACCCTGACCCTGCTGCGCGATGGAGAGCGCACGGTATTGTTCGATATCGGGGCGGGGCCGAACTTCATGCCGACGACAGGAACCATCCTCGACACACTGGCCGAGATCGACGTGGCCCCGGAGGACGTGACCCATGTGGTCTTTACCCATGGCCACCCGGATCACCTGTGGGGCGTCTATGACGCATTCGATGATTTTGCCTTCCCGGAGGCGCAATACCTGATCGGGCGGGCCGAGCGCGATTACTGGCTGGACCCGAAGACGCTGGACCGGCTGGATGCGATGCGACAGCCCTTTGCGGTCGGGGCGAAGCGGATTCTCGATAGTCTCGGCGAGCGGTTGGGCGTGTTCGGTGACGGGGATGAGGTCTTGCCGGGGATCGAGGCGGTGGGGACGCCCGGCCATACGCCGGGGCATATGTCCTTTGCAGTGGGCGATGTGATGATCGTGGGGGATGCGGTCGCCAATCATCATGTTGCCTTCGAGCAACCGACATGGCCCTCCGGCACCGATCAGGACGCAGGCGAAGGGGCGACGACGCGCGCGGGGTTGCTCGACCGGATGGCAGGGGACGGCATGGCGATGGTGGGGTTTCACCTGCCCTTTCCCGGCATCGGACGGGTCGAGCGGGACGGGACAGGGTATCGGTTCGTGGCCGGGGAGGAGTGAGAAACGACGCCTTGCGTGTCGCTATCGGTCTTGAACTAACCGCCTTGCACACGGCAGCATGATCCCGAACAGGGAGACAGACCATGCCACATCTCACCGACACCCAGCGCGCGCAATATGAACGGGACGGGTTTCTCTGTCCCGTAGACGTCCTGAGCGCAGACGAGGCCGCGACCGAGCGGGCGCTGGTGGAGGGACTGGAGCGGGATTTCGAGGGCAAGCTCGCGCAGCCGGTGGGGTCGTATCTGCGTCTTGCAGCCCATCTCGCGACCGATGTGCCGCTGCGCGTGGCGCGGGATGCACGGGTGCTGGATGCGGTGGAAGGCATCCTCGGGCCAGACCTGATGCTGTGGTCCTGCGAGTATTTCATCAAGGAAGCGAATACCGACAAGATCGTCTCCTGGCATCAGGATCTGACATATTGGGGCATGGATGGCAGCGATCATGAGGTCACGGCATGGGTGGCGTTATCCCCGGCCAGCGAAGCAGCGGGGTGCATGAAATTCGTCCCCGGCAGCCAGAAGAAGCAACTCGTGCCGCATAACGACACCTTCGCCGAAGACAACCTGCTGAGTCGGGGACAGGAGATCGCGGTCGAGGTGGACGAGGCCGATGCCGTCGCCGCAGCTCTGGAACCGGGGCAGATGTCGCTGCACCATGGGCGGCTGTTCCACGGCAGCGGGCCGAACACGACCGATGACCGACGGATCGGGCTGGTGCTGCGCTTCATCCGGCCCGATACGCCCTCGGACGGCAAGGGCAAGGATTTCGGCGTGATGATGCGCGGGGTGGATCGACATGGCATCCGGGCCTGTGTCGCGCCCCTGGCAGGAAACTTCACCCCGGCACAGATGGCGCTCTACCGGGAAGTGACGGGAACGCAAGCCGGGGTGCTGGCGAACGGGCTGGACAGCACCGACGCGCTCTATTCGGGAGCGGCATAATGGCGGAGACGGTTTCCTTCACGGCGATGAAAGACGGCACGGCGGAGGATTATGCCCTGCTGGCCGAGCATGAGCGGGAATACAATACCGGCACCGCCGACCGCCTGCTGCGCGAATTGCGCTCGCAGGAGGACGAGACGATTTCCGGCTACAGGGTCACGCGGCTGGAGCATGGGCTGCAATCGGCGACCCGCGCGCGACGGGAAGGGGTGGAAGTCGATTGGGTGGTCGCGGCTCTGCTGCACGATATCGGGGATGGCCTCGCGCCCCAGAACCACGACAAATTCGCCGCCGAGATCATGCGCCCCTTCATGCGCGACGAGGTGGTCTGGACCGTCGAGCATCACGGTATCTTCCAGATGGTCTATTACGCCCATCACTACGGCTGGAACCCGGAAGAGCGGCAGAAATTCCGGGATCATCCCTTCTATGAGAGCTGCGCGGCCTTCTGCGAACGCTGGGATCAGGCGAGCTTCGACCCGGATTATGACAGTGATCCGCTGGAAAGTTTCGAGGATGAAGTGCGGGCCGTATTTGCGCGCAAAGCCTATGATCCGGCGGTGATGCAGGTTGGAGTGGTGCGGGGGCTGTGAGCGGCTTTCATACCCGTGAGTACGGGCCTACTGTCGGGTAGAGCGCGATTACCGCGTTCGCAGGAATGAAACCGGAGAAAATCCCATGCGCGTTTTTCATCTCAAAGCCTGCGATACCTGCCGCAAAGCCATCAAAGCATTGCAGGCGGCGGGGCACAGGCCGGAGCTGGTGGATGTGCGCGCCGATGGGATGGAGACGGACACCATCGCCCGCCTGATGCAGTGCGTGGGGCGCGATACCCTGCTCAACACACGCTCGACGACGTGGCGGGGACTGGACGAGGCCGAGCGCGCCGATCTGGATGATGCGAAGGCGGTTGCCCTGATCGCGGCACATCCGACCCTGATGAAACGACCCGTGATCGAGACGGGCGGGGCCGTGCATGTGGGCTGGACGAAAGACGTGCAGGCGGCACTGCTTTAGAGCGTATTGTGTTCAGGTTGAACCGGAGTGCATCGGGATTCACACGTCTTGATGTGAATTCCGATCCGACCTGAACACAACACGCTTCAGGTTCCGCTTTTCTCCGGTGCGTACCGGCCTATTTCACGCTACACAGGGGCTTGCGGACCATGTAGCGGGGCGAATGATGACGCAGCGTCAGAAACTGGCGATCTGGAGCGGGGTGCTGGCGGCATTCCTGCTGTTTTTGTTCGTCTTTTCGGAAATCCTGCCCCCGTTCATCTTCGGCGCGGCCATCGCCTATTTCTGTGATCCCATCGCCGACCGGCTGGAAAAGCGCGGATTGTCCCGCCTGCTGGCAACCGTCGTGGTTCTCATTCTCGCGGTGCTGTTATTCGCGCTGCTGGCGGTGGCGGTGCTGCCGCTGCTGATCGAACAGTTCACCGCACTCGCGAAGAACCTGCCCGATTATATCGATACGCTTCGCAGTCGGATCGAGGGAATCATCGGAAGCATCGGCCCGTCCACGACAACCGATGACACGACTTCCGACCCGGCGACATCGCAGTTACGCGAGGCGGCACAGGGCCTCAGCGGTAAACTGCTCAAAGGCATCTGGAGCGGAGGGCTGGCTTTCGTTGGCGCGCTGGCCGCCGCCGTGGTCACGCCCGTCGTCGCCTTCTACCTGCTGCTGGACTGGGACCGGATGATCGCGCGGGTGGATGATCTCATTCCCCGCCGACATCTCGACGAGGTGCGCGGAATTGCCCGCGATATCGACGAGGTGCTGGCGGGATTCATGCGTGGACAGTTCCTCGTCTGCATCATTCAGGGCACCTTCTATGCCGTCGGCCTGTCGGTGATCGGGCTGGAATTCGCGCTGGTGGTCGGGATGATCTCGGGCATGGCGAGTTTCATTCCCTATGTCGGGGCGATCCTGGGGCTGGTGCTGTCGATGGGGCTGGCCTTCACCCAGTTCTGGGGCGAATGGGGGATGGTGCTGGCTGTTCTCGGCGTCTTCGTGGCCGGACAGGTGATCGAGGGCAATTTCCTGACGCCCTATCTCGTCGGCGGCAGTGTGGGCCTGCATCCCGTCTGGCTGATCTTCGCCCTGGCCGCCTTCGGCTCGCTGTTCGGCTTCGCGGGGTTGCTGATCGCGGTTCCGGCAGCGGCGGTGGTGGGGGTGCTGACCCGCCATGGCATCACACGCTATCGCGAGAGCCGCCTCTATCTGGAAGACGAACTGTGAGGGCCGGTGCATCCCTGCCGCGCCAGCTTCCGCTCGATCTGGACTGGCCGCGCAAGCGCGCGCTGACCCGCGCCGATTTCATCGAGGGCGAGTGCAACGGTGAGGCACTGGCGGCGGTGGAGGACTGGCACGGCTGGCGGGACGGGCGGCTCGTGATCTGCGGCGGCGAAGGCTGCGGCAAGACCCATCTGGCGGCGATCTGGGCGGAACGGGCAGGCGCGCAGTTCATTGATGCCGCCGCGCTCGACCCGCATAATATCCGCGATGTCGCCGCACTGGGGGCGGTGGTGGTGGAGGATGTGCCTGATCGCCTCGCCACGGCCCCGGACGCGCCCCGCGCCGAGGAGGGGCTGATGCATCTGTTCAACCTGATGGGCGAACAGGGAGGGCGTCTGCTGCTCAGCGGGCGCGAAGCACCGGCACGATGGGCCATAGCCTTGCCTGATCTGGCGTCCCGGATGAGCCTGCCGCCGGTTTTTCAGGTCGGACGGCCCGATGTCACGCTGCTGTCGCACTTGTTCCTTAAACTGTTCGATGACCGCGATATAACGCTCGACCCACGGGTTGCCGGATACCTCGCCATGCGCGCCGAACGCAGCTTTCGTGCAGCGCAGGACATGGTGGAGGCGCTCGACAGCTACAGCGTGCGAACCAAACGTCCGGTCACGACGGGTATGGCGAGAGAGGTTTTCGGATGGTAACGCTCGATTCCGGTGAACAGTCGGTCACGGTGGAAAAATCGGGCGACCCGGAGGCGAATACGCATAGTCCGGCCCCCCATGCCGATTTTCTGAACACGCGGGCCGGAGCAACGACCGGCGGTGCCCGATTCACGATGGATCAGCCCGAGCGGTTCATCAACCGCGAGCTTTCGTGGCTGTCCTTCAACGACCGGGTGCTGCGCGAGGCCGATGACCGCCGCCACCCCCTGCTCGAACGGCTGCGGTTCGTGGCGATTTCCGGCTCCAATCTCGATGAGTTCTACACCGTGCGGGTCGCGGGGCTGCGGGAACTTGTGAATGCGGGCATCACCCGCACGAGCGTCGATGGCCTGACCCCCGCCAGACAGCTTGAGAAGATCGACGCCGATTGCCGCGCGCTGATGCAGGGACAGCAGGAACGCTGGACCGGCCTGCGCGAGGAGATGGAGGCCGAGGGGATCATCGTCGTCGCGAGGGACGATCTGACCGGGGATGACCGCATCTGGCTGGATGCGAAGTTCATGGATGACGTATTCCCGGTTCTGTCGCCACTGGCCATTGATCCGGCCCATCCCTTTCCCTTCGTACCGAACAAGGCACTGTCGCTGGCGCTGCAACTGGTACAGCAGGACGGAGATCAGGAGATCGACGCGCTGCTGATCATTCCGGCGCAACTGGAGCGATTCACCCGGCTGCCCCGCAGCAATGACTCCGATGTCATCCGTTTCGTGGCACTGGAGGACATGATCGCCCTGTCTCTGGATCGCATCTTTCCCGGCTATGACGTGCGCGGATCGGGCCTCTTCCGGGTGCTGCGCGATTCGGACATGGAAATAGAGGAAGAAGCCGAAGACCTCGTGCGCGAATTCGAGATTGCCCTCAAGCGCCGCCGCCGGGGCGAGGTGATCCGGCTGAAAATGGCGTCCGACACCCCTGACAGCCTGCGCGAATGGATCTACCGCGAACTGGGGGTCAGCCCCGCCGAGGTAATCGACGTCTCGGGCATTGTCGGCGTGTCCGATCTCGAAAAGCTGATCGTGGATGACCGCCCCGACCTGCGCTGGCGCAACTACACCCCGCGCCGCCCCGAACGCCTGAACGATTTCGGCAATGACTGCTTCGCGGCGATCCGGCACAAGGATTTCCTGCTGCACCATCCATACGAGACCTTCGACGTGGTGGTCGAGTTCCTGCGACAGGCCGCGCGCGACCCGGATGTGCTGGCCATCAAGCAGACGCTCTACCGGACATCGGCGCAAAGCCCCATCGTGGAGGCCCTGTGCGAGGCGGCGGAACTGGGCAAGCAGGTCACGGCCCTCGTGGAACTGAAGGCCCGCTTCGACGAAGCGGCGAATATCGTGCAGGCACGACAGCTCGAACGCGCGGGCGCGCAGGTCGTCTACGGCTTCATCGAGTGGAAGACCCATGCGAAGATGTCATCCGTGGTGCGGCGCGAGAACGGAAAGCTCGTCACCTATACCCATTACGGCACCGGCAACTATCATCCCATCACGGCCAAGTTCTATACCGACCTGTCCTATTTCACCGCCGATCCGGTGCTGGGGCGCGATGCGGGTCGGGTATTCAACTATGTCACGGGATATGCCGAGCCGCGCGATCTGGCGAAGGTGTCCATCTCGCCCATGGGCATGAAGGCCCGCATCCTCGCACTGCTGGAGGAAGAGGCGGACCATGCCCGCGCCGGTCGGCCCGCACAGGTCTGGGTCAAGCTCAACTCACTGATGGAAACCGAAGTGATAGACGCGCTCTATCGCGCCAGTCAGGCCGGAGTGCAGATTGATCTGGTCATTCGCGGCATCTGCGGCGTTCGGCCCGGCGTAAAGGGCCTGTCCGAGAATATTCGCGTCAAAAGCATCATCGGGCGCTATCTGGAGCATTCGCGCATCGTCTGCTTCGGTCGTGGCGAGGGATTGCCGGGGAAGAATGCGAGCGTCTTCATCTCCTCCGCCGACTGGATGGAACGCAACCTCAACCGCCGGGTCGAGGCGCTCTGCCCCATCGAGAACCCGACCGTGAAGCGGCAGATTCTCCAGCAGGTCATGGCCGCGAATCTGCGCGATGAATCCAATAGCTGGGTAATGAACGGAGATGGCAGCTATACCCATGACGACGGGGAAGGCTTCGACTGTCACGAGTTCTTCATGAAATATCCGTCGATCTCAGGGCGCGGACGCATCGGGTATGCCGACGCCCCGCTCCTGAACGCGAAACGATAGAGCTATCAGGCCCCGAGCATAGCCCGGCCCAGCGCCTCGCCGCTGCGCCATGCCGCGCGGGCATCACCACCGCTGCGGTCGGCCCCTGCCCAATCACCACAGGCCCCGATCCGCGCATCCCGCGACAGCAGGAACAGGGACGGCACCACACGCTCCGGTCGGCAAAAGCGCCAGCGATGGGCCGCGCAGTATCCGGCGGCGGCGGGATCGAGACCGCTCAGGGCGGCAAAGGCGGCGCACAGGTCTTCGGCCACGTCCTCCGCATCACGCTCAAGATTGGCGATGGACCAGTCTTCCCGCGCATGGGCAACCCAGCAGGGAGAGGGAGCAGGACGCCCCGGTCTGGCATCATCGCGGATCACGAGGGCAAGGGGGCCGCTCTCCGGTTCGATTCGATCCGGGATGGATGTGTGCTCTGCGATACCGCCCAGCAACAGTGTCCAGCAAGGCGTATAGCGTATCCCGGCAAGGGCGGCGAAGGCCGCATCGTGATCCGCAAGCAGTTCCCCGGCCTGCGGGGCCGGAATCGCGACGGCGATACGCGAGAAGCCGCCGTGATGCGCTCCGCTGTCGTCAGTCAGACCGAGATCATGCGCGTCGATAGCGGTGATGCGGGCACCCATCCGGCTGCAAAAACTTTCGCCGATGCTGCGCGGCAAAGCGTTCATCCGGGGCTGCGCGACCCGGCCATGGTCCTGCCACCGGGGCAGATCGGCAAGGGCCGTGATCGTCTCGGCATCCACAGGATCAAAGGCGGGAAGACCGTGATCGAAGGCGAATCCCTCCCGGCGGCGGCTGGCCACGCGCCCGCCATATCCCCGGCTCTTGTCGAACAGGACCACATCCTCACCCCCGTCACGCAGCACTTCCGCGCAGGCGAGACCCGCAAGCCCCGTTCCGATCACAGCCACCGCCATCCTGTTCAGTCCTTTTTCAGAAGTCTCCCGTACTTCTCTACATCTTAGTTTTCGGAGAAGGCTCAGCCATGAAGAACCTCATGATGCCGGTGCTTATCATCGCACCATTGACCGTCGGCGCACTGTGGCTGCTGACAGGGGGCAAATCAGAGACCGCAGCGGCACTGACCGGACCCAAGACGGTCGGGATGCAATTTATCGCGCCGATGGATTGCAGTGACCCGCTTGCCTGCGTGGTCCAGAATCATGTCGATATGAAAGCCGGACCCGGCATATCCGACCCCGCCTGTGGCGGACGCACCTATGATGAGCATCAGGGTGTCGATTTCAGGATCCTCGACCTGCCCACGATGCTCAGGGGGGTTCCGGTTCTGGCGACCGCCGACGGCGAGGTGATCGGCATCCGCGACGGAGAATATGACGGCGCATGGCTGGCAAAGGGTCGCGAGGCCATCGGGGACCGCGATTGCGGCAATGGCATCGCGCTGAAACATGCCGACGGATATGTCACACAGCTTTGCCACCTCCGTCGCGGCTCTGTCACCGTCAAACAGGGCGACATGGTTGAGCAGGGCCAGCAGATCGCCAGCGTCGGCATGTCGGGCCGCGCCGAATTTCCGCATGTCCACGTCTCCATCCGCAAGGACGACGCGCGCATTGATCCGTTCACCGGGCGCAGCATCGGCGGCGAGGCGGCCTGCGGCACGGATGAGGGCAGTCTCTGGGCGGGAACGGTGCCCGATCACTGGCAGCCGGATGCAGGGCCGTTCATCTTCAAGAGCGGCTTCACAAGCGCGCCGGTCACCATGGCGATTATCGAGCGCGCCCCCGCAGACCCTGCTGCCGATGCTCCGGCGCTCGTCTTCTATGCCCGTGCCGTGGCGCTGAAGAAGGGCGATATCGAAAAGATCGAACTGACCGGCCCCGAAGGCTTCGAGCCGATGGGCAGCATCGGTGAGCCGCTGGACCGTGACAAGGCGCAGATCATGCGCTTCGTCGGACGGCCCGCGAACGGCAAACCGCTTCCGGCGGGCGAGTACCATGGCCGTTATCAGATCGAACGAAACGGCGAGCCGGTGCTCGATATCAGTCGGTATTACGTGATCGAGTAGGAGCGACCTGCTTCCGATACATCAATTGCTTGTAAAAGCGGTTCCGGTCCCGGCCTATCCGGTCTAGACAACGCGCGGATAAGCCGGGACCGCGATATGAGAAATACTGCGCCATTGACGCTCAGGGACGTCGTGGAATGGCACCGCAGGGGTGAGCATGAGAGGGCCATCGTCGCCTATCGCCGCCTGCTGCGCGAACAACCTGACAATGCGCTGATCTGGACCAATCTCGGAGCGGCCCTGCGCTCGACGGGGCATCTGGCGGCGTCCATCCTGTGTCACCGGCGCGCGCTGTATCACGGGCCACGGAACGCGACCGCCATCGCCAATCTGGGCAATGCCCTGCGCGAGGAGGGCAGATTCAGCGAAGCGCGCAGCATGGCCCTGATCGAACAGGCGGGAGCGACCACAGGCTCCGCCTCGACGGTCGCCCGTGATTTTCAGGGCATGGGGCACTGGCGATCCTCACTCGGGGCATTCGACAGGGCCATCGCGGAAGACCCCGCCGATGCCGAATTGCGTATCCTGCGCGCCACCTCGCATTTCATGACCGGCGATTATACCGCCGGTCTGTCCGATTACCGCGAGCGGTTCCGCTTCTCTCCGCGCAGCGAGCCAAAACGGCAGTCCCCGCGCTGGGAGGGGGGACCGGCAACCGGCAAACGCCTGATGGTCATGAGCGAGCAGGGGCTGGGCGACATGGTGCTTGTATCGCGTTTCATGCCGCGATTGCGGGAGACGTGGGAAGAAATCTGGCTCACCTCGCGGGAACCGACCCGGCGGTTATTCGAGAACCTGCCCTATATTGATCAGGTCTTTCCAAAGGCCGCTCCGCCCCCCGAGGGCACGGAGGACGCCCATGTTCCGGCGATGGAACTGATGCGGATATACGGCCTGACGCCACAGACCTGTCCTGCCCCCGCACCGCTGAACATTCCGCAGGACTCGCGTGATCGCGCGGCGCGGATCACGGCCCCTTATGCCGGGATGTTCAGGATCGGCATCTGCTGGGCGGGCAGCCCGACCTTCGTTCAGGCCAAACGCAAGGCGGCGGGGTTCCGGCATTTCATGGAACTGGCGGATATTCCCGGCGTTCAGCTCTTCGGGATGTGCAAGGGCGAGCGCGAGGGAGATATCACGGAACAGGGTGCCGAAGGGCTGGTTGTGAATGCCGCCGCGATGGACCGGGATTTTGCCGATGCCGCAGCCCTGTGCGAGCATATGGACCTCATCATCACGGTGGATACCGGCCTCGGCCATATCGCCGGGGCGCTGGGCCGCCCTACATGGGTTTTACTGGCACGGCCCGCCTTCTGGTATTGGGGGCCGTATGGGGAAAGCACATACTGGTACGACAGTGTGCGGCTGATCCGGCAAAACGTGGCCGGGGACTGGTCCGGCCCGTTCGCAACGGTCCGGGCCGATCTGGAGGCGATGGTGTCATGACCGGATTGCTGGTGGAGACACCGATTTCGGTCGGCGATCTGATCGACCGGATCACCATTCTCGCGATCAAGCTGGAGAGAATCGCGGATGAGGATAAGCTGATGCATATTCGCCGCGAACATGACCTGCTGGTCGCCCGGCGGGATGAGACTGTCACCCGGTCCCCCGCGCTTGACGGGCTGGTTCGGGAGATCGAGGGCGTGAACCGCGCGCTGTGGGATATCGAGGACGCCCTGCGCGCCATGGAGCGGGCAGGCGATTTCGGCCCCGATTTCATCGCGAAAGCGCGCGCCGTCTATAAGACCAATGATGAACGCGCGCGGATCAAGACACGGATCAACGACCTCACCGGGTCGGCCCTCTCGGAGCAGAAAAGCTATGCATAGACTGATCATTCCCGTGCTGCTTCTCGCCACACCCGCACTGGCCGATATCCGCGTGGATTTCGACGAGGGAGCGCCGAAGGACCGCTTCACGATCCTCAATACGGGCGATTGCGCGCTGAACGGGGCAACCGTCACAGTCGATCTGGGCGGCTCGGCGGGGAAATTGATCTTCGACGTCACCGGATCAGGCGCGGGGATCGAGGTGTTCCAGCCCTTCGAGGCCGTATCCGGGGCCGATCTGCTGACCGCCCTGCCCGCTGTCGGTGATGGCGATACCGCCCTGTCGCTGACCTTGCGGAGCCTCGCACCCGGTGACCGGGTGGCCTTCACGATTGATGTGGACGATACGACGAGCGGCTACGGCATCATGGTATCGGGGTCAGAGATCACCGGAGCAAGCGTAAGGGTCGATGCCGGGGGCACGATATCGGAAGGCCGGTTCGGCAGGGATGCGGTGGCGCGGGTCACGATGGCACCCTGCACGTCCTGAAAAGCTACTCCGCCACTTCCATCTTCGGCACCAGCGCATTCGGTCGCCCCGCACATTCACGGAAGATGCGGGCATCGCAGGTGGAGCAGATATCATCGGAAAGCTGCGCTGTGACCGCCTTGATCGCATCGCCCTTCGAGGCGATGATATGGTCCTCGCCGATCTCCTCGATGACATGAAGGCGTTCGAGTCGCTTTATCAGGGGTTCATAGCGGGTGACGATGTAGAGGCCCCCGCCCCGTTTCTTGCGCCGCTTGGCCTCATCGATCAGGGCATGGGCACCGGCAAGATCCACATCGCCCACGCCCTTCAGGACAAGAACCATGTGCTTCTGCAAGGGGCGCGAACGCTCGACCTTGCGGAACCCGCGTTCAATCGCCTCGACCGACCCGAAATAGAGCGGGCCGTCGATACGGATGAACATGGCCTGCGGACATTCGCGCAGGGAGTAGAGCGTCGGGTCGCGGAAGACGCCGTTCTCGTCCGGGGCGGAGATGACGAGGTTGGGGCGCGAGGTCTTTGACAGGAAGATCATCAGCGACAGGATCACGCCGACATAGATCGCGAAATCCAGTTCGACCATCGTGCCCGCCAGAAAGGTCGCGGCGATGATGGAAAGTTCAGTCCCGCTCGTGCGCGCGATTTCCCAGATTTCCCTGAAGCTGACCAGCTTCCATGCGACCAGCAGAATCAGGCCCGCAAGGCCGGGAATGGGAATATGGGCCACGAGCGGCGCGAATAACAGCAGGATGATGAACAGGAAGATCGCGGCGAATATGGCCGACATCGGCGTCCTGGCACCCGATTCGTAATTAATGCCGCTGCGGGTGAAGGAACCGGAACCGGGATAGGCCTGAAACATGCTGCCGACGATGTTTGAGAGGCCCTGCCCCACGATCTCGCGGTTCGCATCGAAGCGCGTATTGGTGCGATAGGCGAAGGCGCGCCCGATGGAGACAGCCTCCAGCAGGCCGATAAGGGCGATGGCGAAGGCCCCTTCCGTCACGATGCCGATGGTTTCGATCGAGGCGGTGGGCGGCGAGAAGACGGGAATGATGGAGGGCAGTTCCCCGACCATCGCGACCCCGTTCTTTTCGGCCTCAAGATACCAGGCCAGAACTGCCGAGGCGGTCAGGCCGATCAGGAAAGTCGGAGAGCGCGGCGCGATGCGCCGGGACAGGACGGTGACGATGAAGGCGGTGGCGGCGATGGCGACCGCCAGCATATTGATATGCTCCACCGCCTCCAGGGTGCGGTACAATCGCTCGATGACCGATCCGCCCCGCTCGATGGCTACCCCCATGGCAGGGGCGATCTGACTGGCCCCGATCAGCACGGCGGCGGCGGCAGTGAAACCCAGCATCACCGAATGCGAGACGAAGGCAACCAGACGCCCCAGCCCCGCGAACCCCAGCAGGAACTGGATCACACCGACCATGAGCGTCAGCAAGAGAGCAAGCTGGATGAACTCGACACTGCCGGGCACCGACAATCCGGCAAGGGTGCTGAACACCACAGCCGAGATGGCCGTGGTCGGGCCGGAAACCATCACCATGGACGATCCCCAGAGCGCCGCGACGATAGGCGTAATCATCGCCGTATACAGGCCGTAGATCGGCGGCAGACCCGCTATGGTGGCGAAGGCGACCCCCTGTGGCAGCACGATACTGGCATTGGTCAGGCCCGCGATCAGGTCCGCGCGCACGGTGTCGCGCGTGACAGAGCGCCACCATATGGCGGGCTGGAGCAGAGACCAGTTGGGGGCTAACGACACAGGATGAGTGCCTCCGTCTTAAGGGAGTGCGTATCCCGCGCTCATGGCATGAACAGCGGGGCGAAACAACGTCTGGTTCCACGAAAAACCAGGACTGGCAAATGAAATTGAGACTGATCGTCCCAATTCTATCGCGGCTATTGATCCCGCGCAATGGCGGTTGCGGAGAGGTGCGCGAGCCGGGCGAGATCGCCCCGATCCGGTGACAGAGGGGCGAGCTGGCAATACAGGGCCAGATTGTCTGCGGCGGCACCAAGGCCACCTGATACGCCTTCGCGCAGGGTCACGAGATGATCCATCTGCAAACGCTCGACCGCCTGCTCGGCCTGCGCGACCCGCTGACGCGCGGCTTCTGACAGGTGGGCCGGCAGGGAACCGGGCACCTGTTTCCATGTCCGGCGCAGGGCGCGCAGCGGTTCGACCCTCTCCCTGCGCCATGCCGCACTGAAGGCGATAGCCTGCCGCATCGCAGGTTCCGACAGGCACAGGGTCTCCGCCCCGCACCAGAGGCAAAACAGGGCCAGCGGAACATCGAGGCCCCCCTCGTCCTGAAGGCGCAGGAACAGCGCCCGGCCCTCCTGCGGCAGATAGACGGCCAGCGCAAATTGCCAGAAACGGTCCGCATCTGTCCCCGGTTGCGCCGTCGGCTCTACCATATCGCGTTTCCCTGTCGTATAAGGGCCGCCCCGACGGGACTCCCGAGCCAGCGAGACCGGCCAGCATGACCGAATTCGAAGACGAAGCCGACCTGCGCGCCCGCCTTGAGGAGTTGCGCGCCGAACACCGCGCGCTGGACGAGGAGATCGCCGGAGGCGACCTCGGACCGATGCGGAATCAGCTTCTCGTGACCCGCCTCAAACGCCGCAAGCTGGCGCTCAAGGACGAGATCGCACGGCTGATGGACCGCCTGCAACCCGATATCATCGCATGAGCGCGGTCAAGCCGCTCGTCGGCATCCTGATGGGCAGCCAGTCGGACTGGCCCACGATGAAAGCCGCCTGCGCGATGCTCGATGCGCTGGGCGTGGCCTATGAGACGCGAATCGTCTCGGCTCATCGCACCCCGGATCGCATGTTCACCTATGCCGAAACCGCCCGAGAGCGGGGCATCCGGGTGATCGTCGCCGGGGCGGGCGGAGCCGCGCATCTGCCGGGAATGCTGGCCTCCAAGACCTCCCTGCCGGTGCTGGGCGTGCCCGTGCAGAGCCGCGCACTCTCGGGCCTCGACAGCCTGCTGTCCATCGGACAGATGCCCAGGGGCATCCCCGTGGGCACGCTGGCGATCGGCGAGCCTGGGGCGGCAAATGCGGGACTGCTGGCCGCGCGCATCCTCGGAGCAACCGATGCGGCCCTGGCGGCGCGGATCGACGGGTGGATGCAGGCACAGGCGGATGCGGTAGGCGACAGCCCCGTGGATGATCCGGCATGACAACTCTGGGCATCCTCGGAGGCGGGCAACTGGGCCGGATGCTGGCAATGGCGGCAGCACGACTGGGCATCGACTGCCATATCTATTGCCCGGAAGCCGACCCGCCCGCCGGACAGGTCAGCGCGGCGGTGACCGTCGCGGGGTATGATGACGAGACGGCACTGTCGGCTTTCGCGGAAACAGTCGATTCGGTGACGACGGAATTCGAGAATGTGCCCGCCGCGACGGCCCGGTTTCTCGCCGCGCGGGTACCGGTGCATCCGTCGGCAGAGGCGCTGGAGATCGCGCAGGACCGGATCGCGGAGAAATCCTTTCTCAACGGTATCGGTATCGACACCGCCCCCTGGCGGGCGGTGGATACACTGGCCGACCTGACCGCCGCCCTGGGCGAGATCGGGCCGCGCGGCGTGCTCAAGACCTGCCGTCTCGGCTATGACGGCAAGGGACAGGCGCGTCTGAACGGGCCGGAGGATGCGCCGGATGCCTTTGCCGCCATGAAGGGCGCGCCTGCGGTGCTGGAGGGGTTTGCGGCCTTCGAGCGCGAGATCAGCGTGATCGCCGCGCGGGGGACCGACGGGACCGTGCGCTGCTACGACCCCGGCGAGAACCACCATTCCGAGGGCATCCTGCGGACCACCACCGTCCCCGCACGCATTGATGACGCCACCCGCGCGGCGGCGCTGGCCATGGCGGAGCGGATCGTTACGGAACTCGATTACGTGGGCGTCATCGGCGTGGAGATGTTCGCGATGCCCGGTGGCACCCTGCTGGTGAACGAGATCGCCCCGCGCGTCCACAATACCGGCCACTGGACCATCGAAGGCTGCGCCGTCAGCCAGTTCGAACAGCATGTAAGGGCCGTCTGCGGCATACCGCTGGGCGATCCGGCACGGCATTCAGATGCGGTGATGGAGAACCTGATCGGAGACGATATCAACGCCGTGCCCGCCCTTCTGGCCGAACCGGGTGCCGCCCTGCATCTCTATGGCAAGGGCGAGGCACGGCCCGGTCGGAAGATGGGGCATGTCACACGGCTGGTAACAGGGTAGTTCTGTCATACGCCCGGTAAGGTAACCCGACCCTGTAGCTTACCGGCATTTACGGGATGGCGTTACCCTGCGACCTGATCGCGGAATGATACTGTTTTGCAGGCTGACAGAATGCCGGACTCTACCCGGTTTCCGACACCGGATAGCGAACAGCCTTATCCCCTACACCCGCATCGGCATGACAACGTAGATCGCGGCGTCGTCACCCTCTTCCCGCACCAGGGTCGGTGCGCCGGAATCCAGAAACTCGAACACCGCGTTCTCGCGCTCGATCTGGCCCGCAATCTCCAGCAGGTATTTTGCGTTGAAGCCGATGGTGATCGGCTCGTCGGCATAGGCGACAATCATCTCCTCATCCGCCGTGCCGCTGTCGGGAGCATTGACGGAGAGGGTCAGGCGATCCTCGTCGAGGGCCAGTTTCACGGCGCGGGATTTCTCGGAGCTGACCGTCGCCACACGGTCCACGGCGCTGGCGAACATCGCGGCATCGGCCTTGAGGGTCTTGTCGTTCTTGTCGGGAATGACGCGGGTATAGTCCGGGAACTGTCCATCAATGACCTTGGAGGTCAGTACGGTGCGCCCGGTGGTCACGCGGATCTTGGTTTCCGAGACGGCGACCTGCACGACCTGATCGTCATCTTCCAGCAGCTTGACCAGCTCGTTCACGGTCTTGCGGGGGACGATGATGCCGGGGGCTTCCTCCGCGCCGGGGGGGACGGGCGTGTCCAGACGCGCGAGGCGATGGCCGTCGGTGGCCACGGCGCGCAGGGTCTTCGTCGCCTCCCCGTTTACGTGCAGATAGACGCCATTGAGATAGTAGCGCGTCTCCTCGGTCGAGATAGCGAAGCGTGTTTTCTCGAACAGGCGGCGCAGGACGGCCCCGGTCATCTCGAACTGATGGTCGAAATTGTCGGAGGCCATGACGGGGAAATCCTCCGCCGGGAGGGTGGCCAGCGCAAAGCGCGAGCGTCCGGCGGCAACACTGACCCGCTGCTCCTCGTTATCATGGGTCAGCGAGACTTCGGAGCCGTCGGGCAGCTTGCGAACGATTTCATAGAGCGTCTGCGCCGATATCGTGACCGTTCCGGCGCTTTCCACCTTCGCATCCATCTTCACGATAGCCTCGATATCGAGATCGGTCGCGGTCATCGACAGACCGTCATCATCGGCCTTGAGCAACAGATTCGCGAGAATCGGGATCGTGTTGCGGCGTTCGACGACGCTCTGGACGTGGCCGAGGGCTTTGAGGAGAGCGGCGCGCTCTGCAATGACTTTCATGTCCGCGAAACCTTTTCAGGGCGAATCCGGGACCGCGACCCTAGCGGTATCCACCGCTGCCTGCAATCAACCTGGTGAGCCGGGAAGACCGACGCCCGGTCCCTGCGGCCCCGAACCGTCGCGGGGGGCGCGGATGCGGGACAGCAGGGCGTTCGGTCCGGCCATGGCCATACGCCCCAGAGGACTGGCGCGCATCCGGCCCTTGAGCTTTTCGATTCGCATGACATCAGCGATACGCCGGTCGAGGAATGCCGCCGTCTCTTCCTTATCGGGGGAAGTGTCCCCCAGCCAGCAGAGCAAGGTCGAGGAAAACACGCCCGACAGTGTCAGGCGCTTGGTGTACCAGTTATAGTCCTGCGCCGTATCTCCGGCGGCATTCCAGATGCGATCCGCCGTTTCCCATGTCAGGCGGGCACCTTCAGGGGCATAGGGGGGCAGTGCGAACATCGCGGTGGCCCGGCGGATCGCTTCCTCATGGGGTTCGGCGATATCGAGCCGGGTGCGGATGGCGGCGGTGATCTTCGCCGTCATGCCGAGAGCGGCGAAATCGGCGGTATCGAGACGCTCCAGCATCTGCATATCGCCCCGGCGATGGAAGGCCACGGCAAGGTCGAGAGCGCCGCGCGGAAAGGCCAGTCGGGCATGGCCGGGATCGACCTTCGCTTCGGCAACCGCACGACGGAACAGCGCCTCCGACCAGCCGTCAAAGGGCACATCGGGCAGCGCGGCATCCAGCACCTGTGCGCGGATCGTATCGAGGGGAGCATCGGGCATCGAATTTTCCTTCGGGCGAGTCGACAAGGTCGATATCGGCTGATATAGGGCGACCTTCGAAATTCAGAAACGAAGACGGTGGAACGGTTCCCGTGCAGGTATTGGTTCGCGACAACAATGTCGATCAGGCGCTGAAGGCGCTCAAGAAGAAGATGCAGCGTGAAGGCATCTTCCGCGAAATGAAGCTTCGTCAGCACTATGAGAAGCCTTCGGAGCGGCGCGCCCGCGAATCGGCGGAAGCCATTCGTCGCGCCCGCAAGCTCGCACGGAAGAAAGCCCAGCGCGAAGGCGGCCTCTAGGCCCCTTTTTCGTCAGACGGTAATACGACAATAGCGCGGTCCTTCGGGACCGCGCTATTTGTGCTTTGTGGTCGGGAAGTGATGACGCCGGGGCGGCATCGACGCAGGAAATACCCATTCTCAGGGTATTTCCTGCGCGAAGAGCCTAGGCTTTCCTGTCGAACATCTCGGCCTGCGGAACCCAGCGGTCACGGATAATGCGACCCTTGAAGTTCAGCTTGCTGTCTATCCAGGCGATATCGCTGGCAGACAGGCTCGAAAGCTGGCGGAAGTAGTAGATACCCATGCCGTTCAGCGTAGATTCCAGCTTTTCACCGATACCCTTGATACGCTGCAGGTCGTCCGGCTGACCGCCGACCGGACCATCACGCATCAGTATATCGGGCCGGTTCCCGGATGTGGCCGCATACCCTCCGTCCCGCTCGATCAGGCGCAGGGCCTCGGCTTCGGTGATCCGCAGGGGTGAACTGGCGAATGAACTGCCGGATGCGGCGTCATTGACGCCTCGCGATGCCCCGCCCGTCCCGGAACCCTGACGATCACGACGGGCGGCAAGTCCCTTCGCCTGGGGAATCCAGCGGTCGCGAACGGCGCGGCCCTTGAACCCGAGAGTCCTGTCGGCCCAGGCAAGGTCACGCCCGCCGAAATCGGCGATCTGGTCAAAGTAATAGATGCCCTCGTCATTGAGCACCCCCTCGATCTTCGGCCCGATTCCGCTGATGAGCTTCAGGTCATCGGGCGCGCGGCCCTGCTCGGGACTCCGCAGAGCACTCTGCGGCTTGCTCACTTCCTCACCGGATTCGAGCAGGCGTGTGGCCTCCTGCTCGGCATCGCTCAGGGCATCGGGGATATCGAGCGCCCCCGCATCCATGCCGCTGCCCGCAGCCGCAGCATCCTCGGCCTCGTCGGAAAGAGAGGCGAACCGCTGACGCATCGAAGCGGTATCGCCACCGACCGACCCGTCACCTGCTGTTGGGCCGAGAGCGGCCAGACCCTTCGCCTGCGGCACCCAGCGGTCGCGCACGACACGGCCCTTAATGGCGAGAGTGCGGTCGGCCCAGGCGATATCGCGCCCTCCGAATCCGGCAATCTGATCGAAGTAATAGATGCCTTCGCCGTTCAGCGTGGTCTCGATTTTCGGACCGATCCCCTTGATCCGTTTCAGATCATCGGGAGAGCGGCCCGCCACGGGCGCGGAAAGGGCGGAGGCGGGCTTGCCGACCTCCTCACCGGACGCGATCAGGCGTTCGGCTTCCTGCTCCTCGCTGCTGAGGCTTTCGGGCACGTCCACCTCGGATTCAACAGCGCCGTCTCCGGCATCGTCACTCCCTGTCATGGACGCGGAGGCGGAGGCGGACGTGGCCCCTGCGGTGCCACCGGCTGCCGCGAGGTCGCGGGCCTGCGGAACCCAGCGGTCGCTGACGACGCGGCCCTCACCATCGATCTTGCGGTCGGCCCAGGCGACGTCCTGTGCGCCGAATCCGGCAATCTGATCGTAATAGAAGATACCCTCATCGTTCAGGACACGTTGGGTCGCCTTGCCGATGCCGTTGATCTTCGTCAGATCGTCGGGAGCGCGGTTCGTCTGGGGCGACGCCAGGGCCATCGCAGGCCGTGACAGTTCTCCGCCGCCCTCCATGAGCCGGAGGGCCTCGCGGTCATCGCCCGAGAGAGCACTCGCATCGCGCCCCACACGGCCCGTGGATACCCCGTCCTCTGCACCGGAGATATGGCCGTCTTCCTGCCCGATAGTGGCACCGGGAAGCGACCCGTCAGCACCGCCACCGATCTTTCCGGCACTGTCACGGGATGTATCGCCGGAGACAAAACCACTCCCGGACGTCCCGCCACCGACAGGCTGACCGGATGCGCCGGAGGCTGTTCCCTTCATCGTAACAGCGGCTGCGCCGGCCGCCGCCACAGCACCGCCCATTTTAGCCGCCGCCGAGCCGTCAGAAGACCCGCCGGAAACACCCGTCGTCGCGCTCTGGCCCGATTTCAGGCCCTCAGCGGAACCCGACACCCCGCCTTTCGCGGAGGCGGAAAGATCGGCGGCCCTGTCACTCGCAGAACCACCCGAAGACGACGCGCCCGGCATGACGCCGGAAGCCTTGCTGTCACCGGAAACGCCGGTCGTCGCGCCATAGCCCGATTTCAGGCTCTCAGCGGAACCCGATGCCGCACCTTTCGCGGAGGCGGAAAGATCGGCGGCCCTGTCACTCGCCGAACCGCCCGATGACGCGCCCGACATAATGCCGGAAGCCTTGCTGTCGCCGGAAACGCCGGTCGTCGCGCTCTGGCCCGATTTCAGACCCTCAGCGGAACCCGACACTCCACCTTTCGCGGAGGCGGAAAGATCGGCGGCTTTGTCACTAGTGGCACCGACCGAAGACGACGCGCCGGACATAATGCCGGAAGCCTTGCTGTCACCGGACACACCGGTCGTCGCGCTCTGGCCCG
>CAKZUT010000110.1 GCA_937922185.1 uncultured Neomegalonema sp. | reverse complement strand
GCTCATGCATGGTTTCGGTGCGGATCAGGGTCATGTTGACATCCGTGCGCCCCTCGTGACCGGCGAGCACCTCCGGCACCACCCCGATCACCTCGCCCCCTGCCGCCAGCGTCCCCCGCGCCGTCGCGCCCATGAGGCCATTATCCCCCGCCCCGTAGATCAGTCGCGCCCCGCGCTCCGCAATCGTCCGCCCCAGCGTGGTCGCCGCCTGCATATACGCCTCGTCCCCGCCGGGGGAGGAACCGCAATAGACACAGATTGTCGGCTTTGCGGGCATGGGGGATGCTCCTGCTGTTATCAATGCACCCCGTCCGGCCACAGTACCACCCGCACGGTTCGCATCATGATGAAGATGTCGAGAAGGACGTTGAAGTTCTTCACGTAGTACAGATCGTAGCGCAGCTTTTCACGCGCGTCTTCCTCTGTCGCGCCGTAGCGATACTTGATCTGCGCCCAGCCGGTCAGGCCGGGTTTTACCCGGTGGCGCTCGGCGTAGAAGGGCATCGCCTCTTCCAGCTTTTCCACGAAGAACGGGCGTTCGGGGCGCGGCCCCACGAGGCTCATCTCACCCTTCAGGATATTGAGAATCTGCGGCAACTCGTCGATCCGCGTCTGGCGCAGAAAGCGGCCCACGCGGGTCACGCGACTGTCGTTCTCCTGCGCCCACTGGGGCTTGCCCGCGACTTCGGCATCCGAGCGCATCGAGCGAAATTTCACGATCTCGTAGGGGGCACCGTTCAGGCCCACGCGCGTCTGGCGGTAGAACACGCTCCCCGGACTGTCGAGCCGGATCGCCAGCGCGGCCAGCAACAGTACGGGTGACAGCACGACCACCGCCGCTCCCGAAACCACCACATCCAGCACCCGCTTGGCCCGCATCGACCATACCGCATATCCCGCATTGCGCGCGAAGATGAAGCGCGCGGGATAGAGGTTCTCCAGATCGACCTTGCCGGTCTCCAGCTCCCCGAAATCGAGCGAATCCAGAATCCGCATTCCGGCGGCTTTGCAATCGAGCAGGGCGGCGGCGGGCAGCGGGGCCGAGCGGTCGGCCACCACGATCTCCGCCGCATCCAGCGCCCGTGCCTTCCCGAGCAGGCCCTCGCGGGCATCCGCCGGGTCGATCACCCCGACCACATCGCCCCCGCCGGAACCGAGCCGTGCCACCTCGCTCACCGATTCGCCAGAGGCCGGGGTGCCGATGACGATGATGCGTCGTTGCAGCGGCATGAAATGCAGGAACTGCCCGAAGATATAGCGGGCGATCGCCACCGCCCCGTAGGAAAAGGACGCGCAGGCGATCGCATAGAGCGGCGAGACCCAGATATCTCCGAGGAGATAGATGATCCCGAAGCCCATCCCCGCCCCGACCACGCAGGCCACGCCCAGCCGTTCGGTCATTGTCGCCAGACTTGCCCGCGCATCGGGTTCGTAGATGCCCAGCGCCAGCATCATCGTGATGATCAGGAAAGCGGGCAGGGCGGCGGCACTGGTCAGGCCCGATGGTCCGTCGGGCGAATATACGACCAGCGTGGCGATCACGAAGATCGCGGCATAGACCGTCAGCGCTTCGATCAGCGCGAGTACGAGGACCGATATCCTCACGGAATGACCGAAAAACCGTACCATGGATGCATTCCCACTGTTTTCGAGGCGCCGCCACCGGATTCGGCGGCATTCCCGGACGACCATAAAGCGTTGCAGTTGAGCATTTCTGAAGACTCCGGCGCGATGATGCCCGGCGACGGGTCCGCCCCCTCAGCAAGAAGGATTCCTCTGCCATGTACCGCCCTCTGGCCCTGTGCCTGACCGTGATTCTTGCCGGTTCAACCCTCCCCGCCCATGCGGACGGAGCCTTCCTGTCGCGCCTTTCCGCCAATTCGGGCGCGATGAAGGTGGACAGGCCGCGCGGGGAGAATGCGGTCGTGGGGGTCCGGCTCGAAGGATTGCGCGGACAGGAGGGCCGGGTGACCGGTTTCGGACAGGTGTTCCGCAAGGGCGACTGGCCGAAGGGCAGGGCGCTCGTCGCCGAGGCGGGGGGAAAGCGCATCCCGCTCCAGACCGATATCAAGGCGCGCCATGCCGACGGTTCGGTTCGTCACGCGATCCTGTCGCTTCGCAATCCACCCGCTTTGACGGCGCAGCTTGCCTTGCGCGTCGCCGATCCCGTCCCGTCGGCAAAGCCGGTGGATATCGCGTCGGTGCTGGAACGCGGCTACGATCTTGCGGTCGTCTTCGATTTCAAGGGGCGCAAGGTCACGCTTGATGTGGCGACCTTGTTGGAACAGGCTGTCAGAGGCGGTCCCGATGCCCGTCCCGATCTCTGGCTGAACGGCCCTTTTGCCTCCGAAATCCGTATCGTACGGCGTCTGACGCAGCAATTGACCGCCATTTTCGACATCCGCGTGCTGGCGGACGGGGCGGTTCGTACCTCCGTTTCGATGCATAATGACTCCATGATCGAGACGAATAATCTCGACATCACCTATGGCTACACGATCCGCATGAGCGGCAAGGCCATGGTCGAGCGCACGGTGACGCATCATCGCTATGCGAACTGGCGCGAGGTCGTCTGGGCGGGGGCGCAGCCATCGAGCGCCCATGTCGCCTATGATTATCCCTACATGATCGCGACCGGGGCCGTGCCCGCCTATGACCCCGAACTCAGGATAGATCGCCGCTATCTTGAGGGCTGGCCCGAAAAGCTGGCCTCCGCCGATACCGGCCCCATGGGCAATGCCCTGATCGGCAAGGCGATGCGGAAGGCGGGGGAGCGCGGCGATATCGGGATTGTCCCCGAATGGACCCTCGCATGGCTGCGAACCCAGTCGCCTCAGCATTACCGCGCCATGATGCAGACCGCCGAGGCGGCAGGTTCCGTCCCGTGGCATCTGCGTGATCCGGGCACCCGGCGCGCGCCCGCCTTCCGGGACCATCCGAAATACTGGATGGACGCCCGCGCCACGCGGGCAGCGAACGGCCATGGCCCGATCAAAACGGATGTGGACGGCTGGCAGATCGGTGCCGCGCATCAGCCGGGCCTGACCTATATCCCCTATCTCGTCTCCGGCGACCGTTACCTGCTCGATGAGTTGCACGCGCAGGTCGCCGCCGGATACTTCGCTCATCCTCCCGCCCGTCGCGACGGGGAAACGGGGATGCTGGAAGGCATGGAGGTGCAGGCGCAGGCATGGATCAACCGCACCCATGGCCATGCCGCATGGATCACCCCGGATGACCATCCGGCCAAACGCGCCCTGACCGCTGACCTGCGCGCGCGCATGGCCGGATATGCCCGTGCCTATCGCCGCAGTGACCGCCTCGGCGGCCCCGCCTCCGCCGAGACAGCGGGCTGGATCGAGGGGTCGGGGGGGTCGCTGAGAAACGGGCAGCAGGATATCTTCGTCGCCACGCTTGCGGGCAATGCCCGCATGGGGGTCGTGGAGGCGGGGGCCGTCTTCGGCATGATGCGCCCGTGGCTTCTGAACCGCTTTCTGCGCGGTGATTTCGATCCCCGCTGGGCCACTGCCGCTGAAACCATGCACCGCGATCCGGCAACCGGCGCACCCTACGCCACATGGGCGCAGATCGCGCGCGCGAATATCGCCGCCCGCCGCTTCGACCCGCGCCCTGTCGCCCAGGCGGGACAGCCTGAGCGCGCGACGGGCAATGCGGCACAGGCCCGCGCGGGCTATGCTGCGATGCTCGGAGCTTTCGCCGATCCGTTGCTGGCGGAGGCCTATGCGATGCTGGTCCGCAATACCCCGGCGATGCAGGGCGGCGAGCATGGATTCGGCCAGCATCCCGGATGGGCCATCGTCCCCGTCTTTCCCGACGGTACGACCCTGCCCCTCGCCCGTCACAGCGTCGTAGAGGGCCGCGCCAGGGGCAGCCGCTACAATGACCTCCTCGCCGGCGGGCCACAGGCCGACATGATCCTGGGCGAGGACGGCAATGATATCGTGGCGGGTCTGGACGGCAATGACACCATCGCGGGGGGGCTGGGCTTCAACCTGCTGGCGGGCGGGCGCGGCGATGACCGCATCGTCGCCGAAGGCGGCATCACCATCGCTGCCGGAGGACCGGGGGCCGATACCTTCTATGTCGGACGCAAGGCCGAGGGCGGCCCCGCCCCGCTCGGGCGGCTGGAGATCGTCGATTTTCGCCCCGGCACCGACCGCATCGCCCTGCCGCCATCCCTGCGGGACCATGCCGCCGTTCTTCGCCGGGCACGGGCGGTCGGGGCCGGAACCCTGATCCCGCTCGGCAAAGGCGCATCCATCCTGCTGCGCGGCGTCAAGCCCGGTGCGTTACGGGCGGACAGCCTCGCGATGCGATAGGGCATTTCGCGCGGGAGGGGGGGCGTGCTCTCCTTGCGTCACCTTACGACACCCTTGCACCGGTCCCTCTGTCTGCTATCCCGTCTTCCGTACAAGACAGGGAGCGACCCATGGCCGACTACACCGTCATTCGCTACGTCCTCGCGGGCGATGTGGCCGAGATCACGCTTGATCGGCCCGATACGCTCAACAGCCTCAACGCCGCCATGCGCTCCGAGTTGAAACATGCCGTCGAGCGCGCGCAGGCGGAGAAGGCCCGTGCGATCCTTCTTACCGGCGAGGGCCGTTCCTTCTGCTCCGGTCAGGATCTGGGCGAAACCGAAACCGGCATCCCCGATGTCGAGCGCACCCTGCGCGAAGAATATGAGCCGATGGCCCACGCGATCCTCGATTGCGAGTTGCCTGTCGTCTGCGCGGTCAATGGTGCGGCGGCGGGGGCAGGGGCCAGCCTTGCGCTTCTCGCCGATATCGTCATCGCGGGGCATACCTCGCAATTCGTGATCGCCTTCGCGCGTATCGGTCTTATGCCCGATGTCGCCCTGACCTATTTCCTGCCCCGGCAGGTGGGCCTTGCCCGTGCGATGGGCATGGCCATGACGACCGAACCTGTGGACGGCCAGCGCGCCGCCGACTGGGGCCTCATCTGGAAATCCGTACCCGATGACGCGCTGATGCAGCAGGCCCGCGCCCTGACCGGCGCACTGGCCAAGGGGCCGACCCGTTCCTTCGCTCTCATCCGAAAGTCGATGCGCGCGGGTCTGGACAATGATCTCGCCGCCCAGCTTGCCGTGGAATCGAAGGGGCAGGGCGAGGCGGCGGGGACACGTGATTTCCTTGAGGGGACCACCGCCTTTCTCGAAAAGCGGATGCCCTCCTTCGAGGGTCGATGACCGCTGCGGGGCGGTTCATCGCGCTTCAGGCGCGCGCCGCGATCTTCGGTATCGGTATTCTTGTCCTGCTCTTCGCCACCAAAGCGGTGTGGCGGGATGAGTGGCCGCTCTATCGCTATGACTTTCTGTTCATCGCCGTGGTCGCCGCGCAGATATGGCTGCTGGCCACCGGGCGCGAGACATGGCGCGAGGCGAGGGTCATCGCCGTATTCCACGTCGTCGGCGTGGTCATGGAGGTGTTCAAGACCGCTATCGGCTCATGGGAATACCCGGAGGCATCCGTGCTGGCCATCGGCGGTGTTCCGCTCTTTACCGGCTTCATGTATTCGGCTGTGGGCAGCTATATCGCGCGGTTCTGGCGTCTGGGCAATATGCGGCTGGAGCGCGCGCCCCCGCAAGGTCTGGCCGCCCTGCTGGCCGTGGCCATCTACGTGAATTTCTTCACGCATCACTATGTCATGGATATCCGCGCGGGTCTTTTCGTCGCCATCGCGGTGCTTTATGGCCCGGCCATGGCCCGGTTCGGCAACGGGGACGGGCCACGGGTGCCCGTCCTCGTCCTCTTTGCTGTCACGGCGATCCTGATCTACATCGCCGAGAATATCGGTTCGGTCACCGGCACCTGGCTCTATCCCTCGCAGCAGGACGGGTGGCGACCCGTTCCACTCGGCAAACTCGGTTCGTGGTTCCTGCTCATGACGATCAGCTTTGTTCTCGTCCGCATGATCCGCGAGCGGAGCGACCCGCGAGGCGATGGAGCGTCATGAAGGGCGCGGCTTGCGGGCGCATTTCATGACGCATCGCCGGTGATCCTATCGCAGCGTTGACAGAAGCGATTCCGCCTCGTCCCGCGCAGCGAAGCCGCCGCTGTTGTCGAGAACACCGGACAGGATCGTCCGTGCCTCCGCGCCCCGGCCCGCTTTCGAGAGAGCGGCAGCGTAATGATAGCCGATTTCGGGGTTGTTCGGCGACATCTTCGCCGCCCGCGACAGAAGGGCCAGGCCCCGCTTCAGCTTGCCGTATTCGACCAGCATCCAGCCATAGGTATCGGCGACTTCCGGTGAACCGCCCGCAGCCTTGAAGGCCCGCTCCGCATAATCCAGCGCATCGGGACGTTCCGCCCGGTGACGCAGCCATGCGTAGTTGTTCAGCGCCACCGGATTGCTCGGTTCCAGCTTCAGGAATTCGGCATAGACCGCCTCGGCCTCCGCGAAGTCCTCCCGATCCATCAGGGACGTCGCATAGGCGATCAGCGCACCCCGGTCGCCGGGGTTTTCCGTGACCCATTTGCGAAGGCCGTTCTTCGCGGCTTCCTCGCGTCCGGCGCGGATGCGCGCGGCATAGAGGGCCGTGGCCGTGCGGCTGTCCGGTTTGCGGCTGAAGGCCTGTTCCAGCACCTGCACTCCGACGACGGGCTGACCCATTTCGGCGGCGACATGCGCCATGAGCCGTGCGGAGGCTCCGGCATCGTGGCGCGCAAGGGCCTTGGCCGCTTCCTTGGCGACCTCCGCATCGCGCCGTTCGATGGCCATTGTCGCCATGGTACCGGCGACCCCGACATGACCGGGCCAGCGTTTCAGACCGGCGCGCAGGGTTGCATAGGCATCCTTGCTGCGTCCTGCTTCCGACAGGGCCTCGGCCAGGATGATGACGGCACGGGGCGAGTCGGGTGCGCGCCTGACCAGACGGTCGGCGGCAACCACCGCCGCATCACCGGCCTTCGCATCGATCAGCGAGGTCGCGGCGAAGGACAGATCTTCGAGCGTGGCACCGGGCATTGCCGACAGGCGCTGTGCCTCGCGCGCCGCTTCATCGGTGCGCCCGGTCAGGATCGTCCCGCTGATGAAGGCTGCCGAGATATCGGTTGAATCGGGCACCCGGCGGATGCCTTCGCTCAGAACCGCAAGGGCATCATCATTGCGCCCGTTCTCCGACAGTTGCCGTGCAAGGCGCATGGTCAGGAACGTGCTGTCGGGATTGGCCTTGACCATGGTGCTCAGCCGGTTGATTGCCGTGCCGGGGCTGGGATCGAGCTGTTCGAGCGCGACATGGGCCGCCAGCATGTTCGGCTCTGCCGACAGGGCCGCGTCGAGATGGCGGCGCGCTGCGTCGGTATCGCCCCGCTTTGCCGCGATACCCCCGCGCAGGGCTATTATGCGCGGGGCGCGCTGCAAGGTATCGGGCAGGGCATCCAGCACGGCCTGTGCCGATTTGGCATCGTCATTCATCAGCGCGGTGCTGGCTTTCAGCATGGCCAGACGCAGGGTCGCGTCACCCTCCGCCCTGGGATCGAGCAGCACCAGCGCGCTGCGCGCATCGCGCCGTTCGGTCGGGCTGCCTTCCTCCGACAGGATGGTGAAATGCTTGCGCGCATCATCGTAACGGTCGAGCGCAAGATAGGCCCCTGCCAGCCGCCGCCGCGTTCCGGCATCGTCCGGCGTTGCCGACAGCAGTTTTTCGAGGATATCCACCGCGTTGCTGGGCTGACCCATTCGCATACGGACATTGGCCAGTGCGCGCCGCGCATCCAGATTGCCCGGCTCCATCGCGATATAGCGCATGAACAGGGAATCGGCCTGACTGTACTCCCCGCGCTCCGTCTTGATGAGGGCGCCCAGCAGAACGGCGGGCGCAAAGCGGTCGAAGCTGCGCTGAAGCTGCGTGAAGCTGTTATTCGCGGTGTCGTAATCCCCTTCGGCGAAGGCGATGGCTCCGTCGAGATAATGGGCGATGGGCGCACTGGGCGACAGGCGGGCAACTTCTTTTGCGTCCTGTCTGGCCTGCTCGATATCGCCACTCGCCAGCGATGCGCGGGCGCGCGAGATCAGCGGACCGATATCATCGGGTTTCAGCGCCACGGCCTTGTCGAATGACAGGAAGGCGGCATGTTTGTCGCCGGTGATGAGCGATACCTCGCCGCGCAGAATCCAGCCCGGCGCATAATCGGGTTTGCCCCGGACGATTTCATCGACCTTGTCGGTGGCGCGAACGTAGTCCTTGCGGGCGGCATAGACGCGGGCAAGGCCGAAATGACCCTCCACCCGGCGCGAGTCGATGGCGAGGATGTCGCGGTTTGCCTGTTCGGCCTCGTCCAGCCGTTTCAGCTCCACCAGGGCCGACGCGCGGATGACCAGTTTCTGCACGCGCAGGTCATCGGTCGCCGCATCGCCTGCGGCTGCCGCGAGGGCCTCTTTGGGCTTGCCGCGCTGAAGGGCGATTTCTCCCAGCAGGACCGCGCTCTCGTCGGTCGGTGCGAGGCGGTGCGCCCGTCCGATTTCTTTTTCCGCCGTTTCCAGATCATTGCCGAGCAGGGCGATCTTGCCGAGAAGCAACCGCGCGGGGGCATGGTCGGGGTTCGCCCGAAGGACGTTCTTCAGCTCGATGGAAGCGTCCCGGAGCTTGCTGTTCGTAAACAGTTTCTCGGCACGTGCGAAAGTCTCATCCGCCCCGGTCGCATAGGCTTTTGCAAGGACGGGCGAGGATGTGGCAATCGTTCCGCCGGTCAGGGCTAGGGCGATTGCAATGGCTGTGAGGGAATGGCGCGGCATCGGATGCTCCGGCTGTATGCTTGCGGTCAATCAAGATCAGGCCGAATCATGTAAGAGGCGTGAAACGTGCGGTTCCGGGCGCGTTTCACGGTTCGACATGATCGTGAATGACTCTCGATATGTCGGATCATGCCGCAGTGAAGTTTCTTACAGCTTAAGCCGCTCGGGCAAGTCG
>CAKZUT010000109.1 GCA_937922185.1 uncultured Neomegalonema sp. | reverse complement strand
AATCGGCGGCAGCGCCGAGGAAGACGCCGCCCAGTTCCTGAAAGACGAAGCCAAGAAGGGCCGCAAAAAGCCTGTCGCGGGCTTCATCGCGGGCCGCACGGCCCCTCCGGGCCGCACCATGGGCCACGCGGGTGCCATCGTCTCGGGCGGCAAGGGCGGCGCGGAAGACAAGATCGAAGCCATGCGCTCCGCCGGGGTCATCGTCTCCGAAAACCCCGCCGGTCTGGGCGAGGCACTGCTTGAGGCGATCGGGTAAAGATTGCCATTCCCGCGAAGGCGGAAATCTCCCTTCGTTCAGTGAGAATCCCGCCTTTGCGGGGGTCTCACACCAACCGCCTTGGAGGCTGACTGTTTTTGCGCTTCCCCGGATGCGGCGCGGGACGCAGTCCTGCGCTGCTGGTCCGGGGTCTCTCCGCGTCAGAACCCGGCCCCGGACCAGCAAAGCAGCATTTCATGCTGCATTGCATCCGGGGAAGAGCGGTCAGAGTCAAAGGCGGTTGGTCTCACTTTAAAGCCATCTCCGATCAGGTTGGCTCGACCTGATCGCGGATGACTCTAAACCGCCGCCAGACCCCGCGCGATATCCGCGATCAAATCTTCCTCCGCCTCCAGCCCCACCGACAACCGGATCAGCCCCTGCGTGATCCCCAGCGACAGCCGGTCCTCCTCGGTCAGCCGCTGATGGGTCGTCGTGGGCGGATGCGTCGCAATGGTCTTCGCATCCCCGAGATTGTTGGAAATCTTCGCAATCTCCAGCGCATTCAGGAACCCGAACGCCGCCCGTTTATCCGCCAGTTCCAGCGCGACCACTGTCCCCCCCCGGTCCATCTGCGCCATCGCCAGACTGTGCTGCGGATGATCCGGCAGAGCAGGGTAGAGCGCCCGCTTCACCCGCCCATCCCCGGCCAGAAACCGCGCAATCGCCTCTGCACTGCGCGCCTGTGCATCGCATCGCAGGTACAGCGTCTCCAGCCCCTTGAGCATCACCCAGGCATTGAACGGCGACATCGCGGCCCCGGTATGCTTCATATATTCCAGCACCGGCCCCCTGATCGTCTCCGCACTCGCGAGCAAGGCCCCGCCGAGACAGCGCCCCTGTCCGTCGATATGCTTGGTGGTCGAATACATCACCATATCCGCCCCGAGTTCGAGGGGCCGCTGATAGCAAGGCGTCGCGAATACATTGTCCACGACCAGCTTCGCCCCCGCCGTATGGGCGATCTCCGCTACCCCGGCGATATCGATGATTTCCAGCGTCGGGTTCGACGGCGTCTCCAGAAAGCACAGCACCGTCCCGTCCCGCACCGCCGCGCGCCACTGGTCGAGATCGGTCCCGTCCACCAGCGTCGTCTCGACCCCGAAGCGCGGCAGCAGCGTATCGATGATGAAATGGCACGAGCCGAACAGCGCCCTTGCGGCCACCACATGATCCCCGGCTTTGAGTTGCGAGAACATCGCCGCGTTCATCGCCGCCATCCCCGACGCCGTGGCAAAGCACGCCTCTGCCCCCTCCAGCGAGGCCAGCCGTTCCTCGAACATCGCGACGGTCGGGTTGCCGTAACGCGCATAGACGAAGCCGGGGTCCGACCCGTCAAAGCGCGCCTCGGCCTCTTCCGCGCTGGCATAGGCGAAGCCCTGAGTGAGATAGAGCGCCTCGGACATCTCACCGAAAGCGCGGCGGTCGGAGCCGTCATGGATCATGCGGGTGCGCGGGTGCAGTCGGTCGGTCATGCCGGAATCCTCCTCTTTAGCGGTTTTGGTTCGGAGGTCTTCCTCCGCGCAGCCCGCAATCCGGTAACAAATCGCTGCGTCCGAGCACGTGTTAGGGCGAAATCGAGCGGGTGGTCAACTCCGTGATGGTCATCATGTCATGCATCCTGCCCCGTTCCGATGGGCTTGCGGCCCAGCAGCCGCAGCGTGGCATTGCGCCCCCGAACCATGACGGGATAGAGCGCCGCCGCCCGGCGGGGATTGCGGAACAGCGCGCGCATGGCACGGTTGAACAGACCGGCGCGCGTCGAGAGCAGCGAGAGGGCCGTCATCGCGGCGGCACCATGAAGATATTCCCCGTCGATCCGCACGACCATGCCCTGATCGAGATCGAGATTGCGCGCCCGTATCTCGTCGATCACCGGATGGGACCGACGGGCATCAACGAGGTCCACCTGCCCCACGGTCCCGCGCAATCGTACCAGCCGCATATAGCTCGCACAGAAGGGGCACTCGCCGTCATAGACGATGGTGAGCGCGGCGGGATCGGGACGGTCGGGATCGGACAGGTCATTCATGCTGTTCGCGATAGTAGGGATGAAGGCTCCTGTCTTCAAATTATGCGGGCCTGCGAGATCACGCCGCGCTTCCTGACAGGCCCCGTTTCCGTTACCATCGCGGGCAGTGAGGGCACGGGGCAGTGCCCGGTTTCGGGGTATGTCGGACCATGACGGTCTTCACGAGAATGCGCGCATCGCTGTCCGAACCGATATCGGGGCAATCGCTGGCGGTGACGCGCATCCTGTTCGGCGCGATCCTTCTGTGGGACTATGTGCGCTATATGACCGGCAACCGGATTCTGGGCTTCTATGTCCTGCCGCCGGTGCAGTTCCCCTATTTCGGTCTCGATTTCATCCAGCCTTTCCCGGAACCCTGGATTTACGTCGCATGGGGGGCGGTTGGCGTATCGGCGGCCTGTATCATGCTCGGATTGTTTTTCCGTGCCGCCATTATCGTCTTTATCATCGCGTTCGGATATTTCTTTCTTCTCGATCGGGTGCAGTATCTGAACCACAATTACATGGTTCTGCTCTACGCCGTGCTTCTTGCCCTTTCTCCGGCGAACCGGGTCTGGTCGGTCGATGCCCTGCTGGGCCTGACGGCGCGGGCGGATCGGATACCCCGGTGGCCGGTCACGGCGATCCGGTTGCAGACCGAGATCATCCTCGTCTTCGCCGGGCTGGTGAAGATCACCGATGACTGGCTGCGCGGGCAACCGCTGTTGCTCTGGTTGCCGCCGAACCGGGATGCCGTGTTCTATGGCGCGCTGTTCGAGAGCGAGCCGTTCATCATCGCAACCTCATGGGCCGTCGTGGCGCTGCATGTTCTGGGCGCGCCGCTCCTGTTGTATCGCAGGACGCGGCTGGCGGTGTTCCTGATCTATGTGTTTTTCCACATCTCCAACGCGGTCCTGTTCAATATCGGCATCTTTCCGTGGCTGACCATCGCCATCACGCTGATCTTCTTCGATCCTGACTGGCCGTCGCAACTCCTGCGGCGGGGGCGGGCATGGTTCGGGAGGGCGGCGCGTCCTGCGGCAGATCATCCTGACCGGGCGGCATCCTGCTCCCTGCGCCCGATGGGAACGGGACTATCGATCCTGCTCGTCGTCTGGTTCTCCGTTCAGCTTTTTCTCCCTGTGCGGCAGGCCCTGTTCCCCAATCTTGTCGGCTGGACGGGTGACGGGCATCGTTTCTCATGGCGGATGCGTGTTTACAGCAGGAAGGTGGAAGGGGGATATGTGGCGGCGAACCCGGAGACCGGTGAACAGTATTTCCTCGATCCCGCCGATGTGCTGGGGCCGCGAAGCGCCCGCTATGTGATGACGCGGGCCGATCTCTCGCGGGATTTCGCGATCTGGCTGGGCGAGCGGCTGAAATCCCATTCAGGGTGGCCGTCCGTCCGCATCTATGCCCGGTATACCGTGTCGCTCAATGGCCGACCGGCGCAGGCTTTCATCGACCCGACTGTCGATCTGACCGCCACCGGGCGAAACCTCTTTTCGCCCGATCCGTGGATCGTGCCGCTCGAAACGCGGGCGTCTGTGGGCAAGGTGCCTGAGTGGTTCCCGCCCCTGCCGCTGCAAAAGCCCTGAGCATCGCGGGCATCATGCTTTCCTTTTCGCGGGGCGGCGATTACACCGCCCGCAAACGAGGGAAGCATCATGCTCATCTACAAGATTTGCCCTGTCGATCTCTGGCAGGAGGCCGAGGCGAAGGGGCGCTTCGACGGCGCACCCGTCGATCTTGCCGACGGCTTTATCCATTTCTCGACCGCAGAGCAGGTTGCCGGGACGGCGGCGAAGCATTTCGCAGGGCAGGACGATCTGCTGCTCGTTGCCATCGAGGCCGATGATCTGGGCGAGGCCCTGAAATGGGAACCCTCGCGCGGGGGCGCGTTGTTCCCGCATCTCTATCGCCCGATGACTGTCGATGAGATCCGCTGGACCCGCCCCATGCCCCTCGGCGCGGACGGCACCCATGCGATAGATCTATGATCCGGTCTCTCGGCCTGAAGGCCCTGCAACGCATGGACCCCGAAAAGGCCCATGGCATCGCGCTGCGCGCCCTGCGGGGCGGTCTGGTCCCGGCATGGTCCGGCCCCGTGCCCACCAGCCTGCGGAGCCGTGTGCTCGGCTTTGAACTGACGCATCCCGTGGGTGTCGCAGCCGGGTTCGACAAGAATGCCGAGGCCGTCACCCCGCTGCTCGATACCGGATTTTCCTTCGTCGAGGTCGGCGCGGTCACGCCCGAGCCGCAGGACGGTAATCCCCGCCCCCGCATGTTCCGCCTCGCCACCGACCGGGCCGCGATCAACCGCTATGGCTTCAATAATGACGGGATGCAGGTGATCGGCAGTCGCCTCGCCGCACGCGGGGAAGGCGGGGTCGTCGGGGTCAATCTCGGTGCGAACAGGGATTCCGCAGACCGCGCGGGCGATTACGGCACGGTCCTGCGCCACCTCGCCCCGTGGGTGGATTTCGCGACCGTCAATGTCTCCTCTCCCAATACCGTCGGCCTGCGCGATATGCAGGCGCGCGAGGCTCTGGAGGAGGTGCTGAGCCGGACCCTCGCTGTCCGCGACGAGATCGCCCCGCGCGTGAAGCTGTTGCTGAAGATCGCCCCCGACCTCACCGATGCCCAGATCGAGGATGTGGCCGAAATTGCACTGGCCACCGGGATCGACGCCATCGTCGCGACCAATACCACCCTGTCGCGGCAGGGCGTGCGCCACCCGGCACGGGCCGAGGCAGGCGGCCTTTCCGGCGCGCCCCTCATGACCCGCTCCACCCGCATCCTGGCCCGCCTCGCCGCCCGCACCGAGGGCAGGATCACCCTCATCGGCGTCGGCGGCATCTCCAGCGGCGCGGACGCCTATGCCAAGATCAGGGCCGGAGCCTCGCTTGTGCAGCTCTACACGGCGCTGGCCTATGACGGCCCCGATCTCGTCCGCATCATCGCGCTCGATCTTGCGCGATTACTGGAGCGGGACGGGTTCACCCATGTCTCTCAGGCGGTGGGCATCGACACCTTCCGCTCGACGGCGGGGTAGGCGGTGAGCAATGTTCCCGCCCGCAGCGCGAACATCGCGTAGAGCGCCATCCATATGCCGTGATTCCCGAATGCCCCCGCCAGCCAGACGCTGAGCGGAAAATAGACGAGCGCGGTCAGGATCATCGCGTTCCGCATGGCGGCGGAGGCCGTCGCCCCGATGAAGATGCCGTCGAGCTGATAGCAGGCAAATCCCGCGATGGGCGCGAAGGTGGCCCAGGGCGCATAGACCGCCGCGACCTCCCGTACTTCGGGCAGGTCGGTCAGCAGGCCGATCAACGTCTCTCGGAACAGGAAGAACAGCATCGAGACCCCCAGCGCCAGCCCCCCGCACCACAGGCTCGTCTGGATTGCCCCGCGCCGGAACATCGCCCGGTCACCCGCGCCCTTGGCCTGCCCCACCAGCGTCTCGGCGGCCATGGCAAAGCCGTCCAGCCCGTAGGAAGAGATCGCGAGCAACTGCATCAGCACCACATTCGCGGCGAGGATCGTCTCCCCCTGCTGCGCGCCGAGCCGGGTGATCCACGCGAAGCTGACGGTCAGCAGGGCCGAACGGATGAAGATATCCCGGTTCAGGGTCATGACCCGCACCAGTTCGTCTCGCTTGAGGATGCGCGGCCAGTCCGGCACCCAGTCGGGCATGAGCACCCCGCGCCGCTCTCTGGCCATCCACAGCCCGTAGGCGAGGCCAAGGGCCGAGGCCAGCACCGTCGCCCCGGCCACTCCCGCCAGTCCATAGCCCAGCCACCAGCCGAAGATCAGGCTCAGCGAGATATTCGAGAGTGTCGTGACCAGTTGCTGCCGGAACAGCAGGCGGGTTTTCTCCTGACCCGCGAACCAGCCCAGAACGGCGTAATTGGCCAGCTCGAACGGTGCCCCCCAGATGCGGATCATGAAATAGGTCGTGGCGGCGGCCTGTGGCTCCGCGCCGCCCTCGAAGAACCGCATTGCCAGCGTGAGGATCGGCGCTTGCAGCGCGATCAGCGCCAGCGCGATGGTCAGGGCGATCACGAAGGTCCGTGCCAGCGTGTTGAGAACCCGCCGCGCATCCCCGGCTCCCAGTGCCTGTGCCGTCAGCCCTGAGCAGCCCATTTGCAGGAAATTGAACGCCATGAAGACGATGGAGAAAATCGCCGCGCCGATCCCTACGCCGCCCAGTGCCGCCTGTGACCCGACATTGCCGATAATCGCCGTGTCCACCGCCCCCTGAAGAGGCACGGTCGCATTCGACAGGACGACCGGCAGGGCAATGGCGAGGATGCGCGGCCCGGTAATGGCGCGCGCGGCCCCGCCCGTCATGACCTGTCGCTGGTCAGCAGGAAGTTCCCGTGTGCCGTGGCGATCAGCTTTGATCGCTCCTCCTGCCACGCCTCGATCCGCACATTCGCGACCCGTCGTCCCCGCCTTTGCACGATGGCGCGGGCATAGGTGTCGAGCGATTTGCCCGAGCGCAGGTAATCAAAGGTGATGTCGATGGGTCTGGGCATGACAGGCGCGTAATTTTCCGGCTGCTTTCCGCCCGCCGCCGCCATGTCCTTCAGGGCCGTATCGGAGACGAGCTGCATGACCGCCGTGATTTCCAGAAAAGCCCCCGTTGCCCCGCCATGCAGGGCGGGCAGGAGCGCGTTTCCGATCAGGTCCGGCTTGTAGGGCATCAGGGCCGTGATCTCATCGCCGCGCCGCTCGAAGATGAGGCCGAGAAAGCGGATATAGGGAATTGAGGCCGACAGGCTGTCGAGCAGTTCGGATCGTGCGCCGGGTTCGGTCATCCGCCTGCCTCCCGCTTGCGGTCCACGATGAAGGCCGCCGAGGCCGTGGCCACCGGCCTGTCGCGTCCCTCCGTCCAGGCCAGCGCCCGCACGAAGGCGACCGAGCGGGTGATGCGATAGCATTCGGCATGGGCATAGACATCTTTTCCCGGTGTCGCGGGGCGCATGTAATCGATTCTGAGATCAAGGGTTGCCGTCGAGAGGATGTCTTTGGTTTTGCAGGCAAAGACAGACGCCCCGCAGCATGTATCGAGCAGTGCCGTGATCGCTCCGCCGCCCAGTACGCCGGTCGTGATATCCCCGACCAGTTCGTCGGAATAGGGCAGCATGAGAATCGCCTCGCCCCCCTCAGCCGATATCAGGCGCATCCCCATCGCCGCCGAATGCGGTACGCCCGCGAGGACGGCCCCCTCACCGTCGGAGGCGGCAACCCCTTCGGTGAGTCGCTTGCTGAGGTCCGTCATCGACACGTATCCACCTTCTGATCCTGATCATGGCGAATACCGGGCGCAGGAGGGATTGTCGAGAAATGCTGAAATCCGGTTCCCCGGCCTGTGTGCTGACTCACCATACAGCAAAGGCCCGGCGAGCGAGTCGCCGGGCCTTTGCCATGGAGAGAGGGTCGTCTGTCGAACCCGCCGGACCGGAATGAGCGATGATCGCTCTGGACGGCGGACGCGGCGCTTTCGTCAGGCGATGAAGGTTTTCCAGAGGAAGAAACCTGCCGCAGCCACGCCGGCGATCAGCACATAGAGCAGGGGACTCCCGGCAAAACGGGCGCCTCTCTCGTCGATCTCATCATCCTCGATTTCGTCGATCTCATCGAGCTTTCTGGCCTTGGTGCCTTTCCTCGCCGTCTTCTCCTCGCGGAGTTCCGGCGCGTCGAACGCAGCCATCAGGTCTTCATCGTCATCCTCGTCCTCGTCTATCTCGACGGGCACGGCCTTCTTCGCGGTTTTCTTGCCGAGAATATTGCCCAGCATACTGCCCTTTTTGGTCTCCGGCTCTTCCGGCTCCTCGGCGGGGCGGTCGCGCATCTTGCGGCGCAGGCTCTGGATGGAGGGCTTTTCCTCATCCTCGACGAAGACGTTTTCGAAATCCTCATCCAGCCGCGACTTGCGGGCACGATGACGGCGACGACCCCGGACACCCGGCACGACGCTCAGGCCCGAATCGTCTTCTTCCTCGTCATCAAGATCCAGCGGTTCCGGCGCGGTTCCGGCCTGAACGCCCGATTGTACGGCGGCGGCGGGTGCAGCGGCGGTCGCGGCTGTGATCGCATCGATATCGGTCCGCAGGTTCCGCGCTGCGGGTTCCTTCGGCTCCGACGATGCATCCTCTGCCCCGACCACGCCATCGCGCGCCTGTTCGAGCTGTTCCATCCGGCGCTTGACGGTTTTCGAGGGCTGCCAGCGTTTGGTTCCCACGCGGCGACCATCACCGGGATTCTCTATGATCCTGGTTTCGGTGCCGGAAGCCTGACCGTCGAATTCGCTTTCAGCAGCTTTTGCAATCCGGTCAAATATGTCCATCGAACCCGATTCCTTCCTGGCTTTGAGTTCTCTCTCCGCGCGTGCGATATAGGGTGCGACGCTGTCGTCGATAGGCGGCTCGTCCATCATCGGGGCAGGGGCGGCAAAGGCGACACTCGACATTTTCTGGTCTGTCATTCTTGCTTCCAGACCGTCGATGCGCTCTGCGATCAATCCGAGTGCGTGCCCGATCTTGGTCAGGGCATCGTCGTAGCGGGTCTCGGAAGAGGTGATCTTTTCATTGAGGACATTGATCGCCTGCAACCCCAGAAGGTTCGGCGATTCGTCATCGGCTTTCACCGTCGGCTCTGTCGCCTGATGAATGGCTTCCCCGGCTGCCGATGCATCCGGGGCGGGCGTCTCGGACGGGGCATCGGTGGATGTCGCAAGGACCGCGTCGATCAGCTCATCGGTTTCCTGCTTTTTGCCGGACAGCGATTCGCGGGCCTCGTCCTGCAGATCTCCGGCATCGAATGCATCGACGTCATCGAACAGGGCGACGGCGGGTCGCTTGCTCTCCTCATCCGCGCTTCCGGTCTCGTTTTCGATGCGGTCGTCGAATAGGGAGGATTTTTCGCTGGTCTCAGCCATGTCATCTTCCTGCTCGGTCTCGATCCAGTCCGCATCGCGTTCGGATTCGGCATCCGCGAGGGCACTCACCAACTGCTCGACATCCGCGTCCAGAGTATCCATGGCTTTGTCATCCGTCTTTGCATCCGCTGATTCGGCGGGGCGGAAGGCGTGATCGGCATCCTTCACGGGCACCTTTGAGCGATCCGCAGCCGGTGCGTGCATGACAGGCCCCATTGCGGGCAATTCCGCGCTGTCAGCGTCTTTTGCAGGGGTCTCTTCAAGAGGCTCGCCTTGGATCATGACCAATGTTTCCGCTCATAACTCCGGGAGGGCACCGTCCAGATTGGCGTCCATGACTGATCTCTACGGCATACCCCTTTAGAATTGATTGATCGCGGAATGCTGGCATGATGTACGCCGGAACAGCACAATGATGTTGACGTTAACGTAAGCGTAACCTATGTAACCATCCATGGATGGTTCAATGAATATAGAGTCCGATATGACTCAGACCTTCACGGTGACACAGCTATGTCGCGAGTTCGACGTCACGCCGCGCGCCCTGCGCTTCTACGAGGCCAAGGGCCTGCTTCACCCCGCGAGAGAGGGGATGCGCCGACGTTTCGATCAGCGGGACCGCGCTCGCCTTGCTCTGATCCTGCGGGGCAAGCGATTCGGGTTCAGCCTCGCCGAGATCGGGGAACTGCTCGACCTCTACGATACCGACAATACGCAGGTATCGCAGTTGACCCGGACCATCGAAGTCGCGGGTCGTCGGCTGGAGGACATGCGGCGTCAGCGCGACGAGCTGACCATTGCCATCGAGGAACTTCAGAAACAGATGAACTTCGTGAATAATCTGCTCGACGAGAAAAAGAACGACTGACATCGGGCGCGATCGTGTCCTGCACCGGACGATTTAGCGTCTTCCTTTTCGATCTGATCTACCGGGAGAACATCCATGGCAATCTATCAAGCCCCCGTTCGTGACGCCCAGTTCGTCCTCCATGAAGTCCTGCGTGTGCAGGATGCTGGCGAGATCAAGGGCTATGAAGACCTCACGGAGGACATGACGTCCGCCATTCTCGGCGAGGCGGGCAAGATCGCCTCCGAGGTTCTGCTGCCGATTAACGAGGCCGGCGACAAGCAGGGCTGCACGTTGGAGAACGGCGTCGTCCGCACTCCCGACGGATACAAGGAAGCCTATCAGGCGCAATGCGAGGGCGGCTGGCCCGGCATCGATCTGCCGGAAGAATACGGCGGGCAGGGGATGCCCTATCTCATCAATGCCGTGGTGGGCGAGTTCGCGTCTTCCGCCGCCATGGCCTTCTCAATGTATCAGGGCCTGACCCACGGGGCGATCAAGGCCATCGAGGGGTTCGGCTCCGAGGACCAGAAGAATACCTATCTGCCCAAAATGGTCTCGGGCGCATGGACCGGCACCATGAACCTGACCGAGCCGCATTGCGGCACCGATCTGGGCCTTCTGCGCTCGAAAGCCGAGCCGAATGGCGACGGGTCGTTCAAGGTGTCGGGTCAGAAGATTTTCATCTCCTCCGGCGAACACGATATGAGCGAGAACATCGTCCATCTCGTGCTGGCCAAGATCCCCGGCGGACCTGAAGGCGTGAAGGGCATTTCCCTCTTCGTCGTGCCGAAATTCATCCCCAATGATGACGGCTCCCTCGGCGAACGGAACTCTCTCTCCTGCGGCAAGCTGGAGGAGAAGATGGGTATCCACGGCAACTCGACCTGCGTGATGAACTATGACGAGGCGACCGGCTGGCTCGTCGGTGAGGAGCATAAGGGCCTGCGCGCCATGTTCCTGATGATGAATGAAGCGCGTCTTCTGGTCGGGATGCAGGGGCTGTCGCAGGCGTCCATCGCCTATCAGAACGCCGCCGAATACGCGAGGGACCGCCTTCAGGGCCGCGCGCTGGACGGGGCCAAATTCCCCGATGACAAGGCCGATCCGCTGATCGTCCATCCCGATATCCGCCGGATGCTGATGGATGCCAAATCCTTCGTCGAGGGCGGTCGCGCCTTCTATTACTGGGCTTCCACCCTCATTGATGAGGAGGGCAGGCATTCCGATGATAAGACCCGTGACGAGGCCGGTTTGCTGATCGCCCTGCTCACCCCGGTGGTAAAGGGCTTCCTGACCGACAAGGGCTTCGAGACGACCGTGAATATGCAGCAGGTCTTTGGCGGCCACGGCTATACCGAGGACTGGTCGCAGAGCCAGTTCGTGCGCGATGCGCGCATTGCCATGATCTATGAGGGCGCGAACGGCATTCAGGCGCTCGACCTCATCGGTCGCAAGCTGCCCCAGAAGGGCGGCGCGGGGATGCAGACCTTCTTCGGCATGGTCAAGGATTTCTGCAAGGAGAACGACGACGGCGACATGGCCGAGTTCTGCGATCCGCTCAAGGAGGCGTCGAAGGAGTTGCAGGAGGCCGTCATGTGGTTCATGCAGCATGGCATGAAAGACCCCAATGAGGCGGCGGCGGGGTCCACCGATTTCCTTCATCTCTTCGGCTACACGGCCATCGGCTATATGTGGGCGAAGATGGCAAAGACGGCTCAGGAAGCCCTTGCGGGCAATGCTGACGATCCGGCGTTCTACGAGGCGAAGCTGGTAACGGCGCGCTATTACATGCAGCGTGTGATGCCGATGACCGGCACGCATCTCGCCCGGATCAAGTCCGGTGCGGGGTCGATGATGGCGCTTGATGCGGCGTCGTTCTGAGATACCGGTCTGTGTGCTGGTTGCGGGGCTTGCCGGGTGTTCCGGTGAAGCCTCGCATATCCCGCCGCTGTGGCAACTGCCCGGTGCGGCGATCTCCTCGGCGATCGGCAATGCCGGTTACGATGCGAAACGGGGCAGGGTGAAACAGATGGTCACCCGCAATGAACGGGCCATTGCCATGGAGATCGACGCGGGCGGCGGGGTGCGGCTGACCGAGGCCATGCGGGCCGCGCGCATTGATCCGGCGATATACGGGACGGTCCTGAAGGAATTGCGGGATCACCCCGATATCTACCGTTCGGGCGATGGGTTGAAGATCGAGCCGGTCACGGTTGCATTGATGGTCCACGGGAACTGAGCAAGGAAGCGGCATGTACGAAGTCATCGGCCATCCCGATACCCGTGCGATCCGGTTGATCTGGATGCTGGAGGAACTGGGCGCGTCCTACAGCGTCATACCCGCCATGCCACAATCGGATGAGGCGCGGGCCATCAATGCCAGCGGAAAAGTGCCCGTATTGCGGGACGGTGATCTGTCGGTGCCGGATTCTCTGGCGGCCCTCTATTATCTGGCTGACAAGCATTCGGCATTGGTGCCGCAGCCCGGCACGGCGGCGCGCGCCCGTCACGACGCGCTTCTCTTCATGATTCTGGATGAACTGGAAGGCCCGCTCTGGACCAAGGCCAGGCACAGCTTTGTCCTGCCCGAAAAATACCGCGTCGCGGGCGTCGGCGAGACCGCGAAGAAGGAATACGAGCGCGGCCTCGCGAATCTGACGGCCCGGCTCGGTGGCGGCGATTACCTCACTGGCCCCGATTTCACCATCGCTGACCTCCTGCTCGGTCATCTGATGCGCTGGGCGACGAAGGCGAAATTCCCCGAACCCGAAGACGCACACCTCAAAGCCACGGTCGCCCGTATTCTGAATCGCCCGGCGCTCAGGGCGGCGGATGCCAGGAAGGGCATCGCCTGAGAGGCATTCATTGACACCGCGATCCCGGACGCGATGATCCGCAAGTGAGAGCTGAACCGGGACGCAGGAGAAAAGACGATGGCTGAATATGCGCTACATTGCTTCGCCCAGTCGGGTCATTCCTACAAGGCCGCGCTGATGCTCGCGCTGTGCGATGCGGATTGGGAGCCGGTCTTTGTCGATTTCTTCAATGGTGAGGCCCGGTCGCCGGAGTTCCGTGCCGTGAATGCGATGGGCGAATGCCCTGTTCTGACCCATGGTGATCTGACGATGACGCAATCGGGGGTGATGCTCGACTACCTGTCGAAGCAATTCGGCAGGTTCGGCCCCGCGACCGAAGAAGAACACCGTGAAATCCTGCGCTGGGTTCTGTTCGAGAATCACAAGCTCAACAGCTTTCAGGGCATTTACCGATTCATGCTGCAATTCGCGCCGGAGAAGGCGCGTAACGAAGATGTGAACCGCTTTCTGAAGGGGCGGGTCACTGCCGCTCTCGCGGTGCTGGACGACCATCTGAAAGACCGTGAATGGATTGCAGCCGACCGCGCGACTGTCGCCGATATCGCCTGTTCGGGATATCTGTTCTATCCGCGTGAGGAATACGGATGGTCGGAAGATGAACGCTGGTCCAGTATCGAGGCGTGGCAGGAGCGTGTGAAGGCGTTGCCCGGCTGGAAAGCCCCTTACGACCTGATGCCGGGATATCCGCTCGGTGCGAAGACCTGATGATGACCCCGGCGCAGCAACAGCATCAGGTGAGCAATGGGATGACGGGCGGGTTGCTCGCATTGTCCGATGCGGAATCGTTCTGTATGGGGTCCGGCGTGTCCCCGGCCCGTTCGACCGGGCGGTTCTCCGGGACGTCTTCCCATTCCATTCCCGGCGGAACCGTTTTGCTGGTGGCTTGCAGGAAATACTGCTGCGCGGCGTCGCTTTTCCAGTCCATCGACAGGCCCGCCGGAACCCGGAAGGTATTGATAGTGACATGCCGCGTACCGTCGGCATCGATGGTTTCCTCGCGAACACGGACTTTCTGGTATCCCTCGGCATCCGGCAGGGAGCGGCGTTCGCTCAGGACATTCTGTGTGCCGTCGGCATGGCGCAGATACGAAGCCGTGCTGCTGGAGCCGTCGTCGAACGTGCGATTGAGGTCTGTGCGGGTCGTGCCGTTGCCGAGATCGGTGGTGTTCTCCGACGTGACCGTGTGGCCACCGGCATCGTCGAAGCCTCCTTGCGTCGGCCCGACAGGGGAGGCGGATTGCACGGCAGGCCCGTTGGAGGACGATTGCGTGATCGACGTATGCGATGCCCCCTGGGACCGCATGAAATGCACGAAGCTGTACCCTCTGGGGATTCCATCGAGCAAAGGAAAACCGGCAAAACCGTTGATTGACATTGTCGTCTCCACGCAAACCTGTACCAATATGAACCATCTTGAGGTTGTGGAGTCACGTAAAAATATCGCCGGTGGTAATATTTTGCACGGTAAAGAATTAAATGCAGCGTCGTTTTACACGCGAAGACACATGCGCCCATCCAGATACACCGTGTCGAGAGGCAGACTGAATGCTGCCTGCGCGCGACGAGGGAGAAGACAATGACCGAAGCCTATATCTACGACGCCGTTCGCACCCCGCGCGGCAAAGGCAAGAAAGACGGTTCGCTGCATGAGGTCACGGCGCTGAAATGCGCCACGACCGTGCTGGAGGCGATCCGCGACCGCAATGATCTCGATACCGCTCTGATCGAGGATGTGATCCTCGGCTGCGTCACGCCGGTGGGCGAGCAGGGGGGCGAAATCGCGCGAACGGCGGTGATTCAGGCCGATTACGATGAGAGTGTGCCGGGGCTGCACATCAACCGTTTCTGCGCGTCGGGCATGGAGGCCGTGAATCTGGCGGCAAACCAGATCAGGGGCGGGGCGGGCGATCTCTATGTCGCGGGCGGCGTCGAGATGATGAGCCGCGTCCCGATGGGCAGTGACGGTTTTGCCATCGCCGTCGATCCGATCCCGGCCATGAAGTCCTATTTCGTGCCGCAGGGCATCAGCGCCGACATCATTGCCACGAAATACGGCTTTTCCCGCGACGATTGCGATGCCTTCGCGGTCGAAAGCCAGAAGCGCGCGGCGGCGGCATGGGAAGACAAGCGGTTCGCGAAGTCCATCGTGCCCGTAAAAGACATGAACGGCGTCACCATCCTCGATCATGACGAATACATGCGTCCCGGCACCGATATGCAGTCGCTGGGCGGCCTGAAAGCCAGCTTTGCGGAGATGGGCGAGAAGATGCCCGGTTTCGACGCGGTGGCGATGCTCAAATATCCCGAGCTTGAGCGGGTCAACCACGTCCACCACGCAGGCAACTCCTCGGGTATCGTTGACGGGGCGGCGGCCCTGCTGATCGGCTCGAAGGAAGCGGGCGAGCGCATGGGCCTCAAACCCCGCGCCCGCATCCGGCACACGGCCAAGATCGGCACCGACCCGACCATCATGCTCACCGGCCCGGTGCCCGTGACCGAAAAAGTGATGCGTGAGACGGGGATGAATATCAGCGATTTCGACCTGTTCGAGGTCAACGAGGCATTTGCCTCGGTCGTGCTGCGCTTCATTCAGGCTTTCAATGCCGACCACGCCAAACTCAACCCCAATGGCGGCGCCATCGCCATGGGCCACCCCCTTGGCGCAACCGGCGCGATGATCATCGGCACCGCCCTCGACGAACTGGACCGCACGGGCGGGGGCACGGCCCTATGCACCCTGTGCATCGCCTCCGGCATGGGCGCTTCGACGGTGATCGAGCGGGTGTGATAGACTGGCGGTGAAGGGAGAACGGCGATGGAAGTGACGTTCAGGCTGAAGGATGGCGTTCGTGTCGCAGATGCATCTTTTGAAGATGCTGAAGCGATGGGCTTTGTTGACGGCGAAAAGCTGGAAGTCGTGCAAACCGCGAATGGCTTGGCCCTGATGAACGAAGAAGCCGCAATGCAGTTCAGAATGGTTCAGCGCATCATGGACGAGAACCATGAAGCCCTTGCCGAACTCGCCAAATGAACCCTGCTATGACCGGTGTTGAAGTAAGCGAAATAATTCGCAACTACGCACTTGTTGCCGCTGCGGTGGGAGGTGTCGGTATCGCATTTTGGCGCGCTTTAGCGGCTGATCGTCAATCCAAGTCACAGGCTCAGCAAGTTGCCCAATCCAGACGCGAGCATGTTACGGCGCTTTTTGCTGACACGGTGAGCCGCTTGGATGACGAAAAACTACATGTGAGGCTGGGGGCGATCCTGATTTTGCGGGAACTCGTTGAATCATATCCCGATCTCTCTCGATCTACAGTCGACCTTCTGACGGCCTACCTTGCTGACCTCGACTATGGAGACTCTGAACCGCCTCCTGATGTTCGAGAAATCATGAGTATTGTTATCCCTCGCCTTCCTTCTGGAGATGATGAATGAGCGTTTACAATCCGATCATTCCACCCGATGGACGTTCACTCCGTCTTGTAGGGGCATTCATTCGCCGAACGAACTTGGATAGGGCTAGTTTGAAAGACGCAGACCTTTCCAGAGCCGACCTGACCGGGGCAACTGCAAGAGATGCGGACTTCAAGGGCGCTGTTCTAAAGAAAACGATTCTCAAAGGCGTCGATATGACGGGCGCAAAAAACCTTACCGTCGATCAACTCGCTGGATCAGTGATCGACGAAACTACTCGGCTACCCGAATACATTGATCGTGCAGCTCTCAAGCAGAGAATGAGAGCAGGTCGCGGAAAACTCCTCTAATCGGAGAAGAAGAATGATCAACTGGAAATACACGACCGACGGCGACGTGGCGATCATCACATGGGACATGGAGGATCGCTCCATGAACGTGAT
>CAKZUT010000108.1 GCA_937922185.1 uncultured Neomegalonema sp. | reverse complement strand
TTTGCCGGAATTGATTGCGACTATGTGGGGTGTTGAACCGGCGCTCTGTGCGAGTGAACCGGGATTATTTGCGACGAACCTGCAATCATCGGGTTTTGCCGGGATTATTTGCGACTATCGGGGTATGGGAAAGGGGCGTTTGATAGCCACCCGAGCAGATCATTGTTTTCACTTATAATTATTCTCTGACAATCTGGTCCATCTTTCTACCCTTGGCTTTGCATCTCGCGCCTCTCATATCGGCAACCCTGCTTTTCTCAGGACGAGAGACAGTTCCTCCGTGCGCTCGGCATCGAGTTTGCCCTTCAGGAAGCGCCGCATTTCGGAAAGATGGGTGTCGGTCAATTCAGACAGGGTTTTCGGAGTGTATCCGATGCGGGAAAGCCGCGCGTCGAGATGATCGAACCCGGCAGCGATGGTTTCCTCGACGATCTCGCGCGTCACCTGATCGGCGCCCATGCGATAGGCGTCGGTGAAGGCCCGGTTCAGATGCTCTGCGAACTGCAGCGGCGTCGAGAGCCTTTCCGCCAGAAAGTCCTGCGCCTCGCTTTCGATGACGCTTTCCGGTGTCACGCCATCGGCGAGGCACTGTTCGAGCAACCAGGTCAGAAACTCCTGCCGCTGATCGGCAATGCTGCTGAACTCGAATTTGATCGTACGATGCCCGATCTCTTCCATGGTCGCGCGGCGCAGATCGTTGTGCAGACGCGGATGCCCTGCAAGGACGACCGAGAGCGTACCGCCACCCGTATCGACCATTTCCATGAGGCGCTTGAGCCCCGTGAGCGTTGCACCATGCAGATCGTGGGCTTCGTCGATGAACAGAACCACCGGCTTTCGGGCGGCCCTGATCTGATCCTGCAGCATCCGCTCGCGCCGCTCTGGCTGTGTCGGCACCTTCATCTCCGGATCGCCCGAGATGTCCAGGAACAGCGCCGTTATCAGGGAAGGCAGAACCAAGCGCTGCTTGTCTACCGACAGACTGCGAGCCACGATGATCTTCTTGTCGCTGGAAATCCTGTCCTGCAACCGACCTAGCATCGCGGTCTTCCCTGCACCGACCGCACCGGTAATGGCGATCAGCTTGCCCGAAAGAACAGCCATGCGGATATCGCGCTCGAACTGCTGGAGCTGGGCCGTTTCGAAGTATCCGGCACTGCTCCAGTCCTTCACGATCCGGAAGTGCTGCATGATCTGGCTACTCAGCATTGCACCCTCATCCTTTTTGCCTGCGCCAGAAGCGCTCCTTGATTGCCGTTTCGATACCCGACTTGTCGAGAGTGCGTGCCACCAGCTGTGTGATGAAGGTTAGGTCGTCCGCAGAAAGCTCCGCAAGGGGCTTGCCTAGCTGATTGGAAATCGCTCGCCGTGCGCTGAGCTGGTTCGCATAGGCGATCTCGCCCCAGGGGTCAGGGTCCGCGAAGGCGATCTTGGGCAAGGGGATGATGTCGGCGCTGGCCGGTTCGGCTCCGCCCAGACCGCTCAGCGCTGCCTTGGGGATCGATATCTTCTCGGCCAGCCCCGCAACCGTCTCGACACGCCGCTCCCGTGTCGATTTCGCCTGACGACGATACCGGTGAAGCGGGATGGGGCCACCGAGGGCCCTGTAGGGCCCATACCGTTGGTCATTCCATTCGACATAGAGCTCATGGTCGAACAGCCCCCACCAGAGCAGAACCTCCTCGCCCGCGAGTTCGGCTGCGACCTCGTAATAGGTGCCCTGCACCGCGACGCGCGCATCGGCACCGACCTTGCGCCGTTCCGGTTCCCGAGCAAAAGCGCAATACCGCTCCCACGAGCACATCTCGCGCACCCCGCTTTCGGGAAGCTGCGCGATCCAGTCCTCGATCCGGCTATGCGCCTCGCGGCGGTGAGGCTTGTCGTTGTAGCGGTCGATGTAGTTGCGCAGCCAGGCATTCGCCTCCACCTCGGTCTGCGGCTTGTGGAAGTGGTAGAGGGTCTCGTGCGCCTCCTTCACCGTTCGGAAGGGACGCTCGACTTTCCCCTTCGAGCGCGCCGTGACGCGCGCGCCGTCCGATCCGGCGGGCATGTGAGTCTGCCAGTTCACTCCCAGCCGTTCCATCATCGTCTGGAACACCAGGCTCTTCGCAACGGGGCCGTTGTCCAGATAGATCGCCTCGGGAATGCCCTGGAAAGCCGTATTCTCCTTCGGGGCCATCGCGTTGAACAGGAACCGCAAAGCCGTCTCGGCATCCTCGCCATAAACACAGCGGTATTCCTGATAGGCCACACCGCTGCGATCATCGACGACGCTGAACAGCATCAGCGTCGGATGGCCCTTCTTCGGGTCGATCCATTCAGGCTGGTCGATATGCTTGAGATCGGACGGGCTGATATCGAACTGCCAGAGCGCGTTCGAGGTCTTCGCCTCGAACCGTACCGCCGCCGGGCCGCGCGTCATGCGTGGCTGGTCATACCCCCAGGTCTGAAGCCAGTGATTGACGGTCGTGCGCTTCAGCGTTCCCTTCGGGGCCTGCACGAAGCCGTCCGGCGTCTCTACCCCGTGATCTTCCAGCAGCTCGATGGCCCGGACCGTCGAGATGTGCCGCCCCTGCCGGTTGGTCGTCCGCAGCTTCAACGCCGCGATGATCTCGCAATACCGGGTCATCTCCGCCTCGGACAGGCCGCGCGGGCGACCGCGATCCGCACGGCGCAGGGATTTGGGCTGATGGAGCGCCTTCAGGGCGCGGTAGACCGTCGAGGAGCTTACGTCGAAGAGGGTGGCAATGCGCTCGACCTCCTCGCGCCGGGCAGGGGACCGTTTCGGCAAGGAACCAAGGCGACCGCGCAAGGACAGCAGCGTCTCGGCAGGAATGGTCGTGCCCTTACGCTTCATGGGCAAACTCGGCGACGTAGGCGTAGAGCGTCGCCCGCGCGATCCCCATCAGATCGCAGATTTCCCGTACCGTGTGCTTCCTCGACCGATAGAGATCGACGGCATGGCGGCGTTGCTTCACGTCCAGCACCTTCTTGCGCCCGCCCATCCTTCCCCGCGCACGGGCTGCGGAAAGCCCGGCATGGGTGCGCTCACGGATCAGGTTGCGCTCGAATTCCGCCAGTGCCCCGAACATGTGGAAGATCAACTGGCCACCGCTGGAGGTCGTATCGATGGATTCCTGCAGGCTCCGCAGGCCGATGTCCCGTTCCTTGAGCTCCTCTGCGCGGATGATCAGATCCTTGAGTGACCGCCCCAGACGATCAAGCCGCCAGACCACGAGCGTGTCACCTTCCCGCAGTTCTTCGAGGGCGCGTGTCAGGCCGGGACGTTCGGTCTTCGCACCGCTCACCTTGTCCTCGAAGACACGCTCGCATCCGCACCCCTTCAGCGCGTCTCGCTGAAGATCGAGGCTTTGGTCCTCAGTTGAAACGCGCGCATATCCGATGAGCATGAGAAATGTCTGAAAACTTGACGGCGATGCATGAAGACATACGATGTTTCGCAAACTCGATAAACAGACAAAATTATGCAGGCATATCAGATAGCACTTCCGGGCTTGTCCCGGTGGCTATCAAACGCCCCTTTCCCATACCCCGATAGTCGCAAATAATCCCGGCAAAACCCGATGATTGCAGGTTCGTCGCAAATAATCCCGGTTCACTCGCACAAAGCACCGGTTCAACACCCACGATAGACGCAATCAATGCCGGCAAAAATTACCCGATAAGTGCAGGTCGAGACCCCGATGATTGCAGGTCGTTACAGGTAAGGGACGGAAGGAGCGCATCAGCCCCCTCTGGCCGGAGACCGTCGAGTTGCTGAAGGCGTTGCTCGAACGGATGCCAAGGCCCGCAGACGCGCCGCTCTTCGTGAACCGCTACGGGGCACCGCTCAGCGCATCGGGCGTTCGCTTCAAGCTGGCTACATATGTGAAAGCGGCGGAAAAGGATATCTCTGGTCTCGCGGCGAAGCGGGTGACGCCGCACAGCTTCCGGCACGCGACGGCAGTCCATCTCGTCGCTG
>CAKZUT010000107.1 GCA_937922185.1 uncultured Neomegalonema sp. | reverse complement strand
CATGAAAAAGACCCTGATGGCCCTTGCCACCACGACCATGCTGGTATCGCCCGCCATGGCCGAAGACGTGAAGCTCGGTGTGATCCTCGGTTTTACCGGCCCTATCGAATCCCTCACCCCCGCCATGGCCGAAAGCGCCGAGCTGGCCATGAAGGAAGTCACCGACAGCGGCGCGCTCATGGACGGGGCCAAAGTCACCCCCGTGCGCGGCGATTCGACCTGCGTGGACAGCGCCGCCGCCACCGCCGCTGCCGAACGCCTCGTCACCTCCGAGAAGGTTCATGCCATTGTCGGCGCGGATTGCTCCGGCGTGACCACGGCCATTCTCCAGAACGTCGCCATGGCCAACGGCGTCGTCATGATCTCGCCCTCCGCCACCTCTCCGGCCCTGTCCGACATGGAGGATGACGACCTCTTCTTCCGCACGGCCCCTTCCGATGCACGTCAGGGACAGGTCATCGCCGATATCCTCGAAGACAAGGGCGTGAAGGAAATCGCGATCACCTTCACCAACAATGATTACGGCAAGGGCCTTGCCGAGAGCATCGAGACCAATTTCAGGGACCGAGGCGGCAAGGTCACCATCTCCGCTGCCCATGAGGACGGCAAGGGCGACTACACGGCGGAAGTCGGTGCGCTGGCACAGGCGGGCGGTGATGTGCTGGTCGTCGCGGGCTATCTCGATCAGGGCGGCAAGGGCATCATTCAGGGGGCGCTCGATACCGGAGCCTTCGATACCTTTGTCCTGCCCGACGGTATGATCGGCGATGCCCTGCCCAAGGCGATCGGCTCGGATCTGGATGGCTCCTACGGCACGGTCCCCGGCACCGACAGCGAGGGCGCGGACATCTTCGACAAGATGGCCAAGGATGCGGGCATCTCCCCCGATGCCTTCTCGGCAGAGTCCTATGACGCCGCCGCCCTGATCCTGCTGGCCATGCAGAAAGCCGGATCGACCGATTCCAAGGTCTTCCGCGATCACGTCTTCGATGTCGCCAATGCCCCCGGTGAGGAAATCCTGCCTGGCGAACTCGGAAAGGCCCTGAAGATCCTCGCCGATGGCGGCGATGTGGATTATGTCGGTGCCACGGCGGTCGAGTTGGTACGCGGCGGCGAGAGCGCCGGCAATTACCGCGAGATTCTCGTCAAGGACGGCGAGAACACCACGGCGAAGTTCCGCTAGTGCAGTCGGCGCTTCCCCGGATGCGATGCAGCATGAAATGCTGCCTCGCTGGTCCGGGGTCAGTCAAAGCCAGAGGCCCCGGACCAGCACAACGGCACTTCGCGCCGCAGTGCATCCGGGGCAGCGAAAGCGTCACCTCATGATAACCGTCGAAAACCTCCACAAACATTTCGGCGGCATCCGCGCCGTGGACGGGGCCTCGCTCACGATCAGGGGCGGCACCATCACCGGCCTGATCGGCCCGAACGGTGCGGGCAAGACGACCCTGTTCAACGTTATCGCGGGCGTCTACCGCCCCACCTCGGGCCGCGTATTGCTTGATGGTGAGGATATCACCGGCCTGCCGCCCCACGAGCTTTTCGACAGGGGAATGCTCCGCACCTTCCAGATCGCCCATGAATTCTCCAGCCTGAGCGTGCGCGACAACCTGATGATGGTCCCTCCGAACCAGCCCGGTGAGACGCTCTGGAGCGCATGGTTTCATCCCGGAGCGGTCCGTGAACGCGAAGAGGAAGTGCGCGCTAAAGCCAATGAGGTCATCGAATTTCTGGAGATCGGCCATGTCGCCGATGAACTGGCGGGCAACCTCTCGGGCGGGCAGAAAAAGCTGCTCGAACTGGGCCGCACCATGATGGTCGATGCCAAGATCGTCTTTCTGGACGAGGTTGGCGCGGGCGTGAACCGCACATTGCTCTCCACCATCGGCGATGCCATTCTGCGCCTCAATCGCGAGCGCGGCTATACCTTCTGCATGATCGAGCATGACATGGAATTCATCGCCCGCCTCTGCGATCCGGTCATCGTGATGGCTGAGGGCACGGTGCTGGCGCAGGGTACGGCGGCGGAGGTGCAGTCCAATGAGGCAGTGATCGAAGCCTATCTCGGCACCGGTCTCAAGAACAAGGCGACGGCGTGAGCGCCCTTCTGTCATTCCCGCGAAAGCGGGAACCTCTCTCCACCAGCGCGATTCCCGCGTTCGTGGGAATGACACCGGGATGGCAAACATGACCTTTCTGCTCGGCCAGTCCATGACCGGCGGATACGGCGGTGCCGATATCCTTCACGATTGCAGCATCGGCGTGGAGCGCGGAGAAATCGCGGTTGTCGTCGGCCCCAATGGTGCCGGAAAATCCACGGCCATGAAGGCCATTTTCGGAATGCTCTCCCTGCGGACGGGTACTGTCACCATGAATGGCGAGGATATCACCGCGCTTGCCCCGCAGGAGCGCGTGCGAAAGGGCATGGGTTTTGTCCCCCAGACCGGCAATGTCTTTCCCTCCATGTCCGTGCAGGAAAATCTGGAGATGGGGGCCTTCATCCGCGAGGACGATATTGCGGAGACGATGGATCAGGTCTTCGACCTCTTCCCAATCCTACGCGAGAAGCGCCGCCAGCCCGCCGGAGAACTCTCGGGCGGTCAGCGTCAGCAAGTCGCCGTAGGTCGTGCCCTGATGACCCGACCCTCCGTCCTCATGCTCGACGAGCCGACCGCCGGGGTCTCGCCCATCGTCATGGATGAGCTGTTCGACCGCATCATCGAGATCGCCCGCACCGGTATCGCAATCCTCATGGTCGAGCAGAATGCCAAGCAGGCTCTGAACATCGCCGACAAAGGTTACGTCCTCGTCCAGGGCCGCAATCGCTACACCGATACCGGCGCAACCCTCCTCGCCGACCCCGAAGTCCGCCGTGCGTTTTTAGGAGGATAAGGAAAATCCATGAGAATACTCATCATCGCTGCCCTCATGGCCTGCACGGCCCGCGCCGCCTATGCCGTCGAATGCAGCTTCACCACCGAATGCTTCGATGCGGAGGAATGCACCGAAACCGATTACTCCCTGGTGATCGGCCATGATGATCACGGCATCCCGATCCTCGAAACCATCTCCGAAACCCTGCGCGTGACCGCCATTGCGGGCGACGGCGAGAACCATAGTACCGTCACCGCTACAGGGGAGGGCGCGATCCATTTGCTGACCCGCGCCACCGGCGGCGATGCCCGCTATACGGTTCACCTGACCGAGGGGCCGATGACGATTTCCTATCTCGGCACCTGCAAGGCCGGGGACTGAGCGCCGCGATGGAAACCCTCAACGCCCTCGCCCTGCTCGGCAATTACCTGATCGTTCCGGGGGTCACCTACGGGTGCCAGCTCGCGCTCGGGGCGCTTGGGATCACGCTGATCTACGGCATCCTGCGGTTCTCGAACTTCGCCCATGGCGAGACAATGGCCTTCGGAACCATGGCCGTCATTCTCGCCACATGGGGGCTGCAAAGCGTCGGTATCTCTCTCGGCCCGCTGCCCACGGCGTTGCTGGCCCTGCCGGTCGGTATCCTCGCGACCATCGGACTGGTTCTTGTCAGCGATCGTTTCGTCTATCGTTTCTACAGGCGTCAGCGATCCACGCCGGTTATCTACCTGATCGCCTCCATCGGGGTAATGTTTATCTATAATGGCCTGATCCGTTTCATCATCGGTCCCGAAGATCGCCAGTTCACCGACGGTTCACGCTTCATCATCAAGGCCCGTGAGTTCAAGCGGATGACGGGCCTTGATGAAGGGCTGGCCATCAAGACCACTC
>CAKZUT010000106.1 GCA_937922185.1 uncultured Neomegalonema sp. | reverse complement strand
CCAACGCGGGTTTCGGGGCGGGTGGAGAACTTGATATCGAATTTCTCGAATCCGAGATCCTTGTAGACGCTCGACAACAGTTCGATGAACGCGGCGGTTTCCGCCTCGATCTGGTCTTCGGTACAGAAGATGTGCGCGTCGTCCTGCACGAAACCGCGCACCCGCATCAGGCCGGACAGCGAGCCGGATGGCTCATACCGGTGGCACGATCCGAACTCGGCAAGACGCAGGGGCAGATCACGATAGGATTTCAGTCCCTGATTATAGACCTGCACATGACAGGGGCAGTTCATCGGCTTGAGGGCATTTACACGCTTTTCGTTGGCGTGTTCCTCGTCGATCTCCGTGATGAACATATTCTCGCGGTATTTGTCCCAGTGCCCCGATGCTTCCCACAGTTTGCGATCCACAACCTGCGGCGTGCGGATTTCCTTGTAATCGGCGGCGGTCAGGCGCTTTCGCATGTAGTCTTCCAGCGCGCGGTAGATCGCCCAGCCATTCGGATGCCAGAACACCATGCCCGGTGCCTCGTCCTGGAAGTGGAACAGCTCCAGAGCCTTGCCGAGCTTGCGATGGTCGCGCTTTTCCGCCTCCGCCCGCTGGTGCAGGTAGGCGGCAAGATCTGCCTTGTTCAGGAATGCCACGCCGTAGATGCGTTGCAGCATCGCGCGACTGGAATCTCCACGCCAATAGGCCCCGGCCACAGAGGTCAGCTTGAAGGCATCGGCGGGCACCTGTCCGGTATGGGCCAGATGCGGCCCCCGGCAGAGATCCTGCCAGTCACCATGCCAGTACATCCGCAGCGGTTCGTCGCCGGGGATGCCTTCGATCAGCTCGACCTTGTACGGCTCGCCATTATCCTCGTAATGCTTGATCGCGCGCGGGCGGTCCCACACCTCGGTCCGCACCGGATCGCGGAGCGCGATGATCTGGCGCATCTTCTTCTCTATGGCGTCGAGGTCTTCGGTCGAGAACGGTTCGGCCCGGTCGAAATCGTAGTAGAAGCCGTTCTCGATAACCGGGCCGATAGTGACCTTTGTATCGGGCCAGATTTCCTGCACCGCCCGCGCCATGATATGCGCGCAGTCATGGCGCACCAGTTCCAGTGCTTCCGAGGTGTCCTTGCCGGTGACGATGCCGAAGGCGTGGTCCGCCTCCATCGGGATCGACAGGTCCGACAGTTCTCCGTCGATCCGGCAGGCAATCGCCGCCTTGGCCAAGGACTTCGAGATATCCGCCGCCACATCCGCCCCCGTCGTGCCGGACGGATAAGTGCGGGTGGCTCCGTCTGGCAGGGTCAGGGTGATGTCGGTCATGGGTCCATCCTCGATTGAGTTCGCGCCCCTTTTCGCGAAGCCCCTTCACAGCGTCAAGGGTGACGGGGCTGGCATATACGAAAAGGCCACCGCTCCTATGAGCGGTGGCCGTCGATTCATCAACGAAAGGGGCTGGATCCGCCGCGTTCGGGATTACTGCGCCGCGATTTTCTCGTCCTGTGCCAGATCGCGCAGCACGTAGTGCAGCACCCCGCCATTCTTGACGTAGTCAATCTCCGTAGCCGTATCGATGCGGCAGAGCAGGTCGATTTCCTTCGACTTGCCATCCGCATACTCGATCGTCGCCCTGACCGTCGCGCGGGGGGTGACATCGGACAGGCCCGCGACCGTGATGGTTTCCTCGCCCGTCAGGCCAAGCGATTCACGCCCGTCATCGCCGGTGAACTGCAACGGCACGACGCCCATGCCCACGAGGTTCGAGCGGTGGATGCGCTCGTAGCTCTCCGCGATCACTGCCGTGACACCCAGCAGCGCAGTCCCTTTGGCCGCCCAATCCCGCGATGAGCCGGTGCCGTATTCCTTGCCCGCGATCACGACGAGCGGTGTGCCCTCATCCTTGTATTTCATCGCGGCGTCGAAGATCGGCATTACCTCGCCGGAAGGAATATGCCTGGTCACTCCGCCTTCTGTGCCGGGAGCCATGAGGTTGCGGATGCGGATATTGCCGAAGGTACCGCGCATCATCACCTGATGATTGCCACGACGGGCACCGTAGGAGTTGAAATCACGCACGCCGACCTGACGTTCCTGTAGGTAGTCGGCGGCGGGCGAGGTCTTGGCGATGCTGCCGGCGGGGGAGATATGGTCCGTGGTGATCGAATCGCCCAGAAGTGCCAGAATACGGGCTTTCTCGACGTTCTGAATCTCACCGACCTCCGGGGTGATCCCCTCGAAATAGGGCGGGTTCTGCACATAGGTGGAGCCGGACGGCCAGCCATAGGTGTCGCCGCCTTCGGTGTCGATGCCCTGCCATTTATCGTCTCCGGCAAAGACGTCGGCATATTGCGACTGAAACGCCTCGCGCGTGACCGTCTCTTCGACCAGTTTGTTGATCTCGGCCTGGGTCGGCCAGATATCTTTCAGGAAGACGTCGTTGCCCTCCTGATCCTGTCCGAGTGCGACGGTGGTGATATCCTTCGTCATCGTGCCGAGCAGGGCATAGGCGACCACGAGGGGCGGCGACGCGAGATAGTTCGCCCGCACATCCGGATTCACCCGGCCCTCGAAGTTGCGGTTGCCCGACAGTACGGAGCAGGCGACGAGATCGCCCTCGTTGATCGCTTCCGAGATCGGTTCCGGCAGCGGCCCGGAATTGCCGATACAGGTCGTGCAGCCATAGCCGACGAGATCA
>CAKZUT010000105.1 GCA_937922185.1 uncultured Neomegalonema sp. | reverse complement strand
GCTCGTGCCGACGGCGGTTCATCTGTTCTGCGCGGTCTTCGCGGTGTTTCCCGCCCTGCCCTTCGGGCATCGGCGGGTGGTGGCGTTCATGCCCTTCAAGCGAAATTACGACGAGTTCGAGGCCGGGGACCGGATGGTCGTGGCCGCGTGGCTGACGCTGTGGAGCGTGGTGTCGATGGCCGTGGTCTGGGGCCTGTTCGAGGGCGCGGTATGGAGTCTGGACTGGATCGCGACCGCGCGCGACTGGAACGGGGACGGACAGACGCACACGTTCTGGCAGGTGTTGCTGGATACGGCACGAGGGATTCAGCAATGGACGGGGATTGAGTTCACGTGGTGAATTGCGCGGAATGACGATGCAAGGGTTGCGATATCGTATGAAAGGTATGCATCCGGCAGGATCGGGGTCCGGGGCAGGGAAATATGCTACCCTTGCCCGACCCCCCAGGTATCGCTGAGGCGGTAGCCTTCGGGCCAGGGGTCGGCGGGGTCGAGCATGTGCTGGTGGGTGCCGGTGATCCAGGCGCGGCCCGTGATTTCGGGGATGATGGCGGGACGGGGGCCGACCGTGGTAACGCCGGTTATGCGCCCGTGGAACTCGGACCCGATGATCGAACGGGCGGTGAAGCACTCCCCGACCTGCATCTCGCCGCGCGCATGGAGCAGGGCCATACGGGCGCAGGCGGCGGTGCCGGTGGGGGAGCGGTCGATCTTGCCCGGCTGAATCGCCACTGCCGCACGGGCGCTGAGATGCCCGGCCTCCCGCTGTAGCGGCCCGGCGAATAGACAAAAGGAGAAATGCGCCCAGTCGGGGTTCTCCGGGTGATCGAAGCGCAGGCTTGCATTGGCCGCATCGGTGATCCGCACCCCCGTCTCCGCAAGCAGGCGTGCCTCGGATGCGACAAGCGAGAAACCGAGCGCCGCCGCATCCACCACCACGAAACTGTCCCCCCCATAGGCGATATCGACCGTGATCTCGCCCAGACCCGGCACCGCCAGCGTCACGCCGGTATCGCCCGCAAAAGCCGGGACGTTCCGCACCGTGATCCGCTCGGCCTTGCCGTTCGCGCACTCGGCGCGCACCCGCACCAGACCGGCAGGGGCCTCCAGCACCATCTCGGTGACGGGTTCGGTCATCGGGACGATCCCGCTGTCGAGCAGGACCGTTGCGACGCAGATGGCATTGGAGCCGGACATGGGGGGCGTGTCCTCCGGTTCCATGATGATGAAACCCATGACAGCCTCGGGGTGTCGGGGGGGAACCAGCAGATTCACATGGCGAAAGACGCCGCCGCGCGGCTCGTTGAGCATGAAATTCCGCAGGGTGCCATCGCGGGCGATCCAGTCGCGCTGCGCCCACAGCGTCTCGCCGGGGGGCGGGGCGACACCGCCGACGATGACATCGCCAACCTCGCCCCCGGCATGGCAGGAAACGACGTGGATCGTCTTTGTCGTACGCATCCGTCCTGACTCCCCTGTCCCCGAGACGAGCGCCGACCATGCGGCCAACGCGCATCGCTGGCAAGGTTCAGGGGCTTCCGACCCTCAGCACCCGTCCTGAACCGACATCGAAAGCGCAGTGCAAGGATGTGCGGAACCAGACACCGGACGTATCGCGGATCAACCCGGCGTCATCCACGAGGACAACGTAGCCCCGGCGGATCGACGTGCCGGGGATATGACGGGCGAATCTCTGCCCGTTCCATGAGTGATCGAGAGCGGTATCGCGGTAAGCGGCCCCGGTCCCGGCAACCGCCGCGAGGCAAGCGCCGCGAGGCCCGTTCAAATCGGCGTTCCTGATCCAGTCATCGTTATCAGAGCACGTGCGCCAGTCATGGCGGCACCCCGGTATCAATAGCCTCTCATCAGCCAACCCGCCCATCTCCGGGATGAAAAGCTGGCGGGGCGACGGGAAAGAGGTGCCGGGCTTGCCCTTGCCGGGATCGCCAAAGAATGCGACGCCGGCCCCGATAGTGGCGACCGTGACGACCACGGCCCCAAAAGGGCTTTTGCGGGCAGGCGGCTCTTCCGGCCTGGGTTTGGCTTTCGAGATCGGCGCGCCACAATGCCTGCATCCCGAAGCATAGCAAGAGACGACATGGTTGCATTCGGCGCAAAAAACTATGGACACGGGGTTTCCTTCAGCGGGATGCGCGGTGCGGCACAATCCTGCGTCGCAACGCAAACCGATGCAATCGCGTTTCTCCCGTACCCGCCCATCGCGCGGCATATCGACGACCCTGTGCGCCCCTGTCGCCGCAACGGCGGTTTCGAGATGATCCGCTCCAGTTAAGCGTTGCCACCCGCGCATCGCCTGCTAACGTAGACGGACTGAATAGTCAGGGGATTGGTCGGAAAATGCATCCTATAGCGAGCATGGCGCTCAAGAGACTGGGGCTTGGGCTTCTTACGTTGCTCGTCGTCTCCGTTATCATCTTCTCGGCTGTCGAGATGTTACCGGGCGATCTGGCCCAGGAAATCCTCGGACAGGCCGCGACCCCCGAAACAGTGGCCGCTTTCCGCAAGGAGCTGGGCCTCGACAAGCCCCCCGTCGAGCGATATTTCGAGTGGCTCGGCAATGCCGTGCAGGGCGATTTCGGCAAGTCGCTGGCCTCCAAGCGCGAAATCTCGGACCTGATGTCCACGCGGCTGGGCAATACGCTGTTCCTCGCCTCCTTCGCCGCCATTCTCTCCGTGCCGATCTCCATCGTGCTGGGGCTGCTGGCCGCGCTGTACCGCAATACGTGGTTCGACCGGATGATCAACGTGCTGACGCTCAGCTCGATCTCCTTCCCCGAATTCTTCGTCGCCTATATCCTGATCCTGATGCTGGCCGTGGGCTATCCGTTCGATATGTCGTGGCTGCTGGCCATTATCGGCCTCTGGCTGTTGATGGAGGGCTGGGGATCGTTCCGGGCCGGGCGCAAGATCGGGCGGATCTTCCCGCTGATCCCCGCCGTCGTCATGCTGGTGGGGGGCGCGTTGCTGGCCAACCTGATCACCGGCACATGGCACCCGCAGATGCAGGGCGTCACCAGCTATCCCTCGATCTCGAATATCGCACCGGGCGCGCCGTTCTGGGAGCGGGTGGAGCGCAGCTTCCTGCCCGCCCTGACGCTGACCCTCGTGGTGACCGCCTACATGATGCGGATGACCCGCGCCGCGATCATCAACCTGCTCGCCTCGCCCTATGTCGAAATGGCGCGGCTCAAGGGAATGTCGCCCTGGCGCGTCATCGTCACCCACGCCCTGCCCAATGCACTGGCCCCGATCATCAATGTGATCGCGATCAGTCTTGCCTTCCTCGTCACCGGGGTTGTCGTGGTCGAAGTGGTCTTCGTCTATCCGGGCGTCGGACAATTGATGGTGGACAGCGTGACCAAGCGTGACGTGACCGTCGTGCAGGCCTGCTGCCTGATCTTCGCGGCAACCTATATCCTGCTCAACCTGCTTGCGGATATCCTCGCTATCGCGACGAACCCGCGTTTGCTGCACCCGAAATGAGCGCCGGAAATCACGCCGGGAAGGCACCAGAATGACCGATGTAACCAACGACCCCACAGCCCTGAGCGCCGATGCCGATGCCCCGCGCGTGGAGCAGGAATCGAAATGGACCCGCATGTCCCGCGCCTTCCGTCAGGCCCCGCTGACCGCGTGGTTCGGGATGATCGTGATCGGGATCTATGTCTTCGTCGCCGTGCTGGCGCCCGTGCTGGCCCCGTTCGGTGAGCGGGAAATCGTCGGCGCGCAATTCGAGGAACCGAGCGCGACCTACCTGCTCGGAACCGACAATCTGGGGCGCGACATGCTCTCGCGGCTGATCTATGCCGCGCGCAATACCGTCGGCATCGCCCTGCTGACCACTTTCATCTCCTTCATGCTGGGCGGCACTCTGGGGATGCTCGCCGCGACTCTGGGGGGGTGGATAGACCAGATCTTTTCGCGCATCATCGACGTGCTTATGTCGATCCCCACTCTGATCTTCGCGCTGCTGGCCCTGACGGTCGCCAATACGTGGATCGGGCGGATGGACAACCCCTCGCCCTGGCTCTACACCGCCGCGCTCATTCTCATCATGGCCGTGCTGGATTCCACCCGCGTCTTCCGCCTGAGCCGGGCGGTCGCGATGAATATCGTGGTGATGGATTACGTGGAGGCCTCGCGCCTGCGCGGAGAGGGGTTGTGGTACATCATCCGCAACGAAATCCTGCCCAATGCGACCGCACCGCTGATCGCGGAATTCGGGCTGCGCTTCTGCTTCGTCTTCCTGACGATCTCGGCACTGTCCTTCCTCGGCCTCGGGGTGCAGCCGCCGACCGCCGACTGGGGATCGATGGTGCGCGACAATGCGACCCTCATCAGCTTCGGTGTCGCCGTGCCGCTCTACCCCGCCGGGGCCATCGCCCTGCTGACCGTCGCGGTCAACTTCGTGGTGGACTGGATGCTGCACCGGTCGAGCGGGTTGAAGGAATAAGAGAATGGCGGAAAAGCCCGAAGATCATTCCCTTTACCCCTTGTGTGGAATTCGGAACCGGGTGGCCCCGATCAACGGATGGTTGCTCCCGGTGGAGGAACGACCGGGGACCGTCGAGATGACGCCGGACGGAAATAGATTGCTGCTGAACATGCTCGCCGGGCACGTGGCGCATCACGAACATCGCCTGACGGCGCTGGATGAAAGGACGCCTGAGACATGAGCGACGATATCCTCCTCAAGATGCGCGGCGTGAAGATCGACGGGAAGACCGGGGATGACTGGCTGCCGATCATCAAGGGCATCGATCTCGACCTGCGGCGCGGCGAGGTTCT
>CAKZUT010000104.1 GCA_937922185.1 uncultured Neomegalonema sp. | reverse complement strand
CAAGGATATCCTGATCCTCGGCACGTCCTATTCGGCGGAGGATATCGGCTCCCAGTGCTGGAAATACGGCTGCAAATCCGTGACGGTTGCCCACCGCACCGCGCCCATGGGCTATGACTGGCCCGGCAACTGGGCCGAAGTACCGAAGCTGGACCGCATGGAGGGTCGCACGGCCCATTTCATCGACGGCACCAGCAGGGAAATCGACGCGATCATCCTGTGTACCGGCTATCAGCATCATTTCCCCTTCATGGAGGATGCCCTGCGCCTGCGGACCGCCAACCGCCTCGCCACCGCCGATCTCTACAAGGGCGTCGCCTTCGTCCCCAATCCCAAACTCATGTATCTGGGGATGCAGGACCAGTGGTACACCTTCAATATGTTCGACGCACAGGCATGGTGGGCGCGTGACGTCATCATGGGTCGCATCGCCCTGCCCGACGAGGCCGCCATGCGCGCCGATGTCGAAAACCGCGTCGCGACGGAAGATGCCATCGAGGACGATTACGGTGCCATCCGCTATCAGGGGGCCTACACCGGGGAACTGATGGGCGAGACGGATTATCCCGGCTTCGACGTGGAAGCGGCCAATCAGGCGTTCTTCGAATGGAAAAAGAACAAGAAGAAAGGCATCATGGAATTCCGCAATCACGGGCACACCTCGCCCCTGACCGGCACCATGGCTCCCGCCCACCACACGCCCTGGAACGAGGCACTGGACGACTCGCTCGAAAGCTATCTCCAGACGAGTTGATGCCTCTGCGCCGGGTCATCGCCCTGAATGCGGGGATGGCCCGGTTATCCGACAGCCATCACTCCCACTCGATGGTCCCCGGCGGTTTCGACGTGATGTCATAGACGACCCGGTTGATCCCGTTCACCTCGTTGATGATCCGCGTCGCCACGCGCCCCAGAAAATCATGCGGGAACGGGAAGTAATCCGCCGTCATCCCGTCGGTCGAGGTCACGGCGCGCAGCGCGCAGACATGATCGTAGGTCCGCCCGTCGCCCATCACCCCCACCGTCTTGACCGGCAGCAGCACGGCAAAGGCCTGCCAGATCGTATCATAGAGGTCCGCCTTGCGGATCTCGTCCAGATAGATCGTGTCCGCCGCCCGCAGGATATCCAGCTTCTCCCGCGTGATATCCCCCGGCAGACGGATCGCCAGCCCCGGCCCCGGAAAGGGATGCCGCCCCACGAAGCTGTCCGGCAGGCCCAGTTCCCGCCCCAGCGCCCGCACCTCGTCCTTGAACAATTCGCGCAGGGGTTCGACCAGCTTCATCTTCATGCGCTCAGGCAGGCCGCCGACATTGTGGTGCGACTTGATGGTAACGCTCGGCCCTCCCGTCGCACTCACGCTCTCGATCACATCCGGGTAGAGCGTCCCCTGCGCGAGGAAATCCGCCCCCCCGGCATTGGTGGCCTCCTCGTCGAAGACATCAATGAACAACCGCCCGATGGTCTTGCGCTTGGTTTCCGGGTCACTGACCCCCGCCAGCGCATCGATGAACAGGTCCGAGGCATCGCGCGCCACCAGCGGGATATTGTAATGGTCGCGGAACAGCGTCACGACCTCTTCGGCCTCCCCCGCGCGCATCATGCCCGTATCGACGAACACGCAGGTCAGCCGCTCGCCGATGGCCTCATGGATCAGCACGGCGGCGACCGACGAATCGACCCCGCCCGACAGTCCGCAGATCACGCGCCCCTCCGGTCCCACCTGCTCGCGGATAGCGGCGATCTTCTCGTCGCGATAGGCGGCCATGGTCCATTGCCCCGAACAGCCGCAGATGCCCCGCACGAAATTGGTCAGCAGCGTCGCCCCGCGCGGCGTATGCACCACCTCCGGGTGGAACATCACGCCATAGAACCGCCGCGCCTCGTCGGCAAAGGCCGCATAAGGCGCGTTGGGCGAGGCTCCGATGATCCCGAACCCCTCCGGCAGGGCCGTCACCCGGTCACCATGGGACATCCAGACTTCCTCGGTCTCCCCCGGCGCGGCCAGCCCCGCGAACAGGGGCGAGGCATTGCGGACCTCCACGAAAGCCCGCCCGAATTCACGCTCCGTACTGCCCGCCGCCTCACCGCCGAGCTGCGCGACCATGCACATCTGTCCGTAGCAGATGCCCAGCACCGGAATGCCCAGCTCGAACACGGCCTGCGGCGCACGGGGACTGCCCTCGTCGCCCACGCTGCACGGTCCCCCCGACAGGATGACGCCCTTGAGGTCATCGCCGGCAATCGCGCCCTCAGCCTTGTCGAACGGCACGATCTCGCAGAAGACCCCCGCCTCGCGGATACGGCGGGCAATAAGCTGCGTCACCTGCGATCCGAAATCGACGATGAGAATACGTTCGGCATGGGGGTCGGTCATGGCAAGGTCTCCGGCGATGGGTAATGGTCGGGTAAGCCGCACATCGCGCGCTGTCCACCCCCTCACGTCGCGGATGCCGCGTCGAGTGACGAAATCGGGCGATGGTCATGCGTCGCCGCACTCTATTTTATCCGCAAAGAAACTGCTTTCTGGAGATCGCGCGATGGACGGACAGGTCGGAGAACAGGGCAAGCGCCGCACACGCGGCGGATCGGGCGGTGCCGGGGCACGGCGGGCCGCGCGCACCAATCCGAAACTCCGGCAGATGCCCGCCATCGAGCGCAGCCTGCCGCCCTACGAGGTTCTCGACGAGGCCGGTCTCGACCTGATCGAGCGCAATGCCGAGACGATGCTCGAAGAGGTGGGGATCGGCTTCAAGGACTATCCCCGCGCCCTCGATATCTGGGAAAAGGCGGGCGCACAGGTGGACCGCGAGACCGAGCGGGTCCGCTTTCCGAAGGGCATGTTGCGCGAATTGCTCAAAACCGTGCCGTCGGACTACACACAGCACGCCCGCAATCCAGAGCGCAGCGTCCATATCGGCGGCAAGACCACCGTCTTTGCGCCCGTCTACGGCCCGCCCTTCGTCTCCGATCTCGACAGGGGCCGCCGTTACGCGACCATCGAGGACTTCAACAACTTCGTCAAACTCACCTATATGTCGCCCTATATGCACCATTCGGGCGGCACGATCTGCGAGCCTTGCGACATCGCGGTGAACAAGCGCCATCTCGACATGATCTACGCGCATCTGCGCTATTCCGACAAACCGTTCATGGGGTCGGTCACGGCCCCTGAGCGCGCGGAAGATTCGATCAATATGGCAAAGATCGTCTTCGGGGAAGAATTCGTCGAGAACAACACGGTGATGACCTCGCTCATCAACTGCAACTCGCCCATGACGCTCGACGGCACCATGCTCGGCGCGCTCGATGTCTACGCGCAGCATAATCAGGCCTGCATCGTCTCGCCCTTCATTCTCGCGGGGGCCATGTCGCCCACGACGGTCGCCGCGACCCTGACGCAGGTTCTGTGCGAGGTTCTGGCAGGCTCCGCCTTTGCCCAGCTCGTGCGCCCCGGCGCGCCGGTTATCTTCGGCACCTTCGCGGCCAATACCTCGATGCAGACGGGTGCGCCCATGTTCGGAACCCCTGAGCCTGCCCTCGTCCTCTTCGGCGCGGCACAGCTTGCCCGGCGCTATGGAATGCCCTTCCGGTCCGGGGGGGCGCTTTGCGGCTCTCCCGCCGTGGATGCACAGGCGGCCTATGAGAGCAACGCGACGATCCTGCCTGCGGTCATGGGCGGCGTGAACTTCATGCTCCACTCCGCCGGGTGGCTGGAGGGGGGGCTGGTGGCCTCCTACGAGAAATTCATTCTCGACTGCGATCAGCTCGGCATGATGCATACCCTCGCAAAGGGCGTGGATCTCAGCGAGAACGCGCAGGGCCTCGATGCCATCCGCGAGGTCGGCCCCGGCGGCCACTTCCTCGGCTGCGCCCATACTCAGGCCAATTTCCAGACCGCCTTCTACACCCCCACGACCACCCACAAAGGCTCCTACGAACAATGGGAAGCCGAGGGCAGCCGCGACAGCGCCGTCCGCGCCAATGCCATCTGGAAACGCCAGCTCGAAGAATACGTCGCCCCGCCTCTCGACGAGGCCATGGACGAGGCCCTGAAAGCCTACATGGCCAAACGCAAGGCATCGGAGGCCGATGCGTTTTCGTGACTCGAAGGCCCGGAGCGGAAGGGAATGCAAGCATCGTCGCCGGGATCACGGCTGAACCCGGCGCGCTTGGCGATAACTTTTTCGCGGCAGCCATTCATTTCGGCGGTTTCGATATTCCCCTGGCCGCACAGGCTGTTCCGGCAAACCGGCCCGAACAGTCCCTGCCCGCCGCTCAGTCGCCTCTCCGAAACGGCGTGAACTCGCCCAGCATCTCCATCTCCTCGCCCACCATCTCCGCCTCCTGATCCACGAAGCGGCGAACCGCTTCGCGAAAGCCCGGATCGGGAATGAAATGGGCCGAGTGCATTCCCGTCGGCACATAGCCGCGCGCCAGCTTGTGCTCTCCCTGCGCCCCCGCCTCCACGGTCTTCAGCCCGTGTTCAATGGCAAAATCGATAGCGCGGTAGTAGCACAGCTCGAAATGCAGGCACGGGTGATGCTCGGTACAGCCCCAGTACCGGCCATAGAGTGCCTCGCGCCCGATCACGTTCATGGCCCCGGCCACCCAGCGCCCGTCATGCTCCGCCCGCACCAGCAGGATATCGTCGCGCAGACTGTCCTGCGCGATCTCGAAGAATTGCCGCGTCAGATAGGGCGTTCCCCATTTTCGCGCGCCGGTATCCTGATAGAACACCCAGAACGCATCCCAGTGCTCAGGGCGGATATCGTCGCCCGTGAAGGCATGGACGGTCACGGCCTCGTTCGCCTGCCGCCGCTCCTTGCGGATCGCCTTGCGCTTGCGTGAGGCCAGATCGGCCAGAAACCCGTCGAAATCCGCGTAATCCCGGTTCTGCCAGTGGAACTGCTGCCCCAGCCGCCCGAGGAAACCGGCCCCGACCAGCCGCTCTTTCTCGGTTTCCGTGCAGAAATTCACATGCACCGAGGACAGCCGGTTCTCGGTCGCGACCTGTATCATCCCGGCGGTCAGCGCGCCTGACGCGATCTCCGCATCGGCATCGGGATGCACCAGCAGCCGCCGCCCCGTAACCGGCGTGAACGGGATCGCGGACAGCAGCTTGGGATAGTAATAGCCCCCCGCCCGCTCGAAGGCCTGCGCCCAGCCATGGTCGAAGATATATTCGCCGTAGGAATTGCTCTTCGCATAGAGCGGCATGACCCCCAGCAGAGTCCCGTCCGCCTCGTCCTCGGCCAGCAGGTGCTTGGCGTCCCACCCCGCGCGCGGCTTTGCCGAGCCGCTGTCCTCGAAGGCGCTGAGGAACCGGTGCGTGGCAAACGGATCGCGCGCCCGTCCCCCGTCCGCCGCTTCGGGCGCGGCGCAGGCATCCCACCGGGCGGCATCGCATTCCGCGATCCCGTCAAGCATCCTGATTGCGACCCGCGATTCCGTGTCCACGCCTCTACATCCCTCCTGCAAAGGCAGGTGGTCCCACAGCACAGGACTTCAAGCGCCGGACGGTCAGGGGCTGAACCCCTCGAATGTAATCTGATCGCAATGCGCCAGCGCCGTCCGCGCCGCACGGGCCGAACGGATCGTCCAGCAGAACACCGGAACGCCCCGCCCGCGAAGCGCCACGACCGGCGGCAGGGCAAGGCCGCTCGCCCCGTAGGAGATGAAATCCACCGCACAATCCCCGGCCATTGCCATATCGGCCAGCGCCCGGCGATGATCGGCATCCACATGGGCGTCATGCGGATGCTCGAAATCATAGGAGACCAGACCCCGCGCAATCTCCGGGGAGTGTTCCCTGACCGCCAGCACCGAATACGGATTGAAGGACATGACCGCACAGGTCGGCGCATGGCCGCTTGCCCGCACGATCTCACAGACCCGTCGTTCCAGCTTTCCATCCGTCTCGCCGAAGGCCCCGGACTGATCCTTGATCTCGATCAGCACCCGCGCGCGCCCGTCGATCCGGTCCAGCACTGTCGCAAGATCGGGGATCATTCCCCCGCCCGTCAGCGCCGTCGCGCGCAGGGTATCGGCATCCTGCGCGTCGATGCGGCCCGTCTGCCCGGTCAGCCGCTCCATCTCGTAATCATGGAAGACCATCGCCTCCCCATCGGCGGAGGGCTGCACATCAAGCTCGATGCCGTACCCCCCGGCAATCGCCGCATCAAAGGCCGCAAGGCCGTTCTCCGGGCGTCCGTCCCCGGCATCGTGCAATCCACGATGGGCGAAGGGGCGCGACCAGAACTCCGGGAGCATCCTCACACCGCGACGATTTCAAAGACGGCTTCCACCTCGACCGGAACGCCGAAGGGAAGCGAAGCGACACCGACCGCCGCCCGCGCATGGGCACCCGCTTCGCCCAGCGCCTCGGCGATCAGGTCCGATGCGCCGTTGATGACCGCCGGATGCTGTTCGAAATCGGGCGTCGCCGCGACAAACCCGCCCAGCCGTACACAGCGCGCCACCCTGGACAGGTCGCCGTCACAGGCGGCTTTGAGTTGCGACAGCACATTGATCGCGCAAACCCGCGCGGCCTCGACCCCGTGTTCGAGATCGACATCCCGTCCCAGCAATCCGCGATGCTGGCATTCCCCGTTCACCATCGGCAACTGTCCCGAGATGAAGACCAGCGCGCCCGAGACGACATAAGGCACATAATTGGCCGCCGGCGCCGGAGCATCGGGCAAAGCGACACCCAGGTCGGACAACCGCTCCTCGATCGTTTTTTCTGCCGCGTCCATCTCGTTCTCCCGCCCCGTTTTCGGGCCTTGCTGGCCCATCCGGGGTGATCTTAGTTTCGACTCAATCGAAGCGCACGGAAGATTTCGTCGTATGTTTACGAATTTTTGCGGACCGGGGCTACAGGTTGAGCATGTTCTTCGTGATATCCAACGTTTGACGCTTGACGTCCTCCGTCAAAACTATAGCATGAAGAAAAAACCGAAAGGGCTTGGAAATGAATAGATTTTGCCTGTTTGTCCTACCCTGCGTCCTGTCGGTTTCCACGCTGTCCTTCGCGGAAGAAAAGCCCGACACCGCCGACGAGACCCGTCTGCCCGGTCATCGCGCCGTCTATGAACTCCAACTGGGCGAGACGCGCGGTTCGGCGAGCATTCTGGGGGCGGAGGGCCGCTATGTCTTCGATCTGGAAGATGTCTGCGAGGGCTATACGCTGAACGAGCGCCTCGTGGTTCGCCTCGCCCGCGACGGCGGCACGGTCCTCACCGATTACCGCCTCTCCGCCTATGAGGCCGAGGACGGGCACCTTTACCGCTTCTCGACCGAAACCGAATTCAACGGCGAGACGGGCCAGTCCGCCTCCGGCAATCTCAGCGTCGAGGAAGAAAGCTCGGAGGTGGATTACGAGACCGCCGAGGATATCAGCTTCGATGAGGAAGTCCTGCCCCCCCTCGCGCATATCCGGGCCATCGTGGATGCCGCCAGAGCGGGCGAAGACCGCTATGCCGCGACCGTCTTTGACGGGGATATCGAAAAGCCCGTCTTCTATGCCGTAACCCGCATCACATCGGCGGAAGACGCCGAAGCCTCCGACACGATCGACGGGGCCGATCACCTTCACGATATCGCCCGCTGGAATATCGATTCGGTCTACTTCCCCCCCGGCGGCACAGGGGATACCGCAGGCTCGATGCCGGAATTTCGGTTCACCGCCATTCTTTATGAGAACGGCGTCGTGACCGATCTCGTACTCGATTATCTCGATTTCTCGCTCAGTGCCGAGTTGACCGAACTCGCCGTCCACGACGGCGGCTGCTGACGGCGACCGCCCTGCCCTGCATTCGGGGTTGAGCGCCACGCCCGAACCGGGCATTCAAACCGCATGGACAGCACCGCCCCCCCCGTTTCCCGTCGTTCCGACATCGCCTCCTTTCTGGCGATGGATGTCATGGAGGCCGCGCGCAAGGCCGATGCCGCCGGTGGCCGGATCGCGCATCTGGAGGTCGGCCAGCCCGGCACCCCTGCCCCGCGTTTGGCCCGCGAAGCCGCCATTCGGGCGCTTCAGGACGGCGAATCCCTCGGATATACCGTCGCCCTCGGCCTGCCCGCCCTGCGTGAGCGCCTGTCGCGCATGTACGCGGATATCCACGATCTCGACGTCCCGGCGGAGCGTATCGTGGTCACCACCGGCTCCTCGGCGGGCTTCCTGCTCGCCTTTCTGACACTGTTCGATGCCGGTGACCGTCTGGCACTGGCCGATCCGGGTTACCCCAGCTACCGCAACATCCTCGCATCGGTCGATATCGACCCCGTGCGGCTGGAGGCGACGCTGGCCAGCGGATACCAGCCCGATCCCGCCCTGCTGGCGGCGGCGCGCGAACAGGGCCGGATCGACGGCCTTCTCTTCGCCAGCCCGGCCAATCCCACCGGCACGGCCCTGTCCCGCGACGCCATGGCCGCCCTGATCGCCGATTGCCGCAGCCATGGCACCGCCATGATTTCCGACGAGATCTATGACCGCCTCTGGTATGTCGAAAAGCCCGTCTCAGCCCTCGCCCTGACGCAGGACGCCTTCGTCATAAACAGTTTCTCGAAATACTACTGCATGACCGGCTGGCGCATCGGCTGGATGGTCGTGCCCCCCGGCATGGTCCGCACCGTCGAGCGGCTGGCCCAGAACCATTTCATCTGCCCGCCCCATATCTCTCAGATCGCCGCCCTTGCGGCGCTGGACGCCGAGGAGGAACTGAGCGCCCATCTGGAGGTCTACCGCCGCAACCGCGCCCTCCTGCTCGACACACTGCCGGGCCTCGGTTTCCGCGATTTCGCCCCGGCGGACGGGGCTTTCTATCTCTATGCGGATGTCGGCGCGCTGACGAATGACAGCATGGACTTCTCGCGCCGGATGCTGGCCGAAGCCGGAGTCGCCGCCGTGTCGGGCC
>CAKZUT010000103.1 GCA_937922185.1 uncultured Neomegalonema sp. | reverse complement strand
TCGTCGTGATGATGCTTGATATCGATTTTGCGGAACTGCGCGGGAGTGTTGCCCAGTATCTGCCTCTCGGTCTGGCCATCGGTGTCGTTCTGATCGTCGAGCTGAGCGTCGGGTTCGCGGCCTGGAGCGGGCTGGAGCAGGAAAGCCTTCAGCCGCGCGCGGCCAATGGCATGAGCAATGCCCATGCCCTTGGGTCGGTGGTCTATACGAAATACGTCTACGCTTTTCAGGCGGCTGGCCTGATCCTGCTGGTCGCCATGGTCGGGGCCATCGTGCTGACCCTGCGCCACCGCGACGGCGTGAAGACACAGGATGTCTGGGCGCAGATGCAACGCGATCCGAAGACGGCGGTTGAACTCAAGGACGTTCGCCCCGGCCAGAGCATGTAGGCGGGGACCAGAGGGAAAATCATGGAAATCGGACTGACGCATTACCTGACGGTCGCCTCGATTCTGTTCATCGTCGGCATCTTCGGCATCTTTCTGAACCGCAAGAACGTCATCATCATCCTCATGTCCATTGAGTTGATGTTGCTGGCCGTGAATATCAATTTCGTCGCCTTCTCGACGCATCTGGGTGACCTCGGCGGACAGGTCTTCACCATGTTTGTACTGACGGTCGCGGCGGCGGAGGCGGCTATCGGGCTGGCTATCCTCGTCTGCTTCCACCGCAACCGGGGAACCATCGCCGTCGAAGACGTCGCGATGATGAAGGGCTGAGGGCCATATGTATTACTCGCTGATCGTCCTTCTTCCCCTTCTCGGTGCGCTGATCGCCGGATTCGGCTCGCGCTGGACCGGGGAGCGTATGGCGCAGATTATCCCCAGCGCCATTCTCGTGCTGGTGGCGATAATGTCCTGGGCCGGTCTGCCCGGTGCTATCGAGGCGGACGGAGAGTTCATCCCGTGGTTCCGCTGGATGGAATCGGGTCTGCTGGCCGTCGATTGGGGTATCCGGCTCGATACGCTGACGGGCGTTATGCTGATCGTGGTCACCACCGTATCGGCCATCGTCCATGTCTATTCGATGGGCTATATGAGTCACGATCCGTCGAAGCCCCGCTTTTTTGCCTATCTCTCGCTCTTCACCTTCGCGATGCTCATGCTGGTGACGGCGAATAACTTCGTGCAGATGTTCTTCGGCTGGGAAGGGGTGGGCCTTGCCTCCTATCTGCTGATCGGCTTCTGGCACCACAAGGACAGCGCGAATGCCGCTTCCATGAAGGCATTCATCGTCAATCGCGTCGGCGATTTCGGCTTTGCGCTGGGCATCTTCGGCGTCTTCGCGATCTTCGGTTCGCTCGATTTCGACGTCGTCTTCGAACAGATTCCCGGCATGGTCGGCGCGACCTTCTCGTTCCTCGGTTACGAGATGGGTGTGCTGAACACGATCGGCTTCCTCCTGTTCGTCGGCGCAATGGGCAAATCGGCACAGTTCTTCCTGCACACATGGCTGCCGGACGCGATGGAGGGGCCGACGCCCGTTTCCGCGCTGATCCACGCCGCGACCATGGTGACGGCGGGGGTCTTCCTCGTGTGTCGCATGTCGCATCTCTATGAATACGCGCCCGCCGCTTCGACCTTCATCACGTATATCGGCGCGACCACGGCGCTTTTCGCGGCGACAGTCGGCCTCGTCCAGAACGACATCAAGCGTATCGTCGCCTATTCGACCTGCTCGCAGCTCGGCTATATGTTCTTCGCCGCCGGTGTCGGCGCCTATGAGGCGGCGATGTTCCACCTCTTCACTCATGCCTTCTTCAAGGCCCTCCTGTTCCTCGGCTGCGGCTCGGTCATCCACGCGATGCAGGATGAACAGGATATCCGCCGGATGGGGGGCCTGTGGAACCTCATCGTGCCGACCTACATCCTGATGATCGTCGGGACCATGGCGCTGACCGGCGTTCCGCCTTTTGCCGGGTTCTTCTCGAAAGATATGGTGATCGAGGTCGCCCATGCCGCCCATTCGACGGCGGGAACCTACGCCTTCGCACTCGGTATCCTCGTCGCGGCGATGACGGCGTTCTACTCGTGGCGTCTGATCTTCAAGGTTTTCCACGGCCCGCGTAACGGCGAGCCGCAGGCCTATGCCCATATCCACGAAAGCCCGCCCGTCATGCTGATCCCGATGGCCGTCCTGTTCCTCGGGTCGATCATCGCGGGGGCGGTCTTCTACAGCATGTTCGTTGGCGATGGCGCGCATGATTTCTGGGGCCATTCCATCTACCACGCGAAAGAGAATTACGTTCTCATCGAGAAATATTACGAGATGCACAACGTCGTTCACGCCGCGCATTACTCGCCGCTCTGGGTCAAATCGATGCCCTTCTTCGCGATGCTCGCAGGTACGATGCTGGCCTTTTATATGTATATCCTGCATCCGGGCGTCGCGGATCGCGCGCGCAGGGCCAATCCGGGCGTCTACCAGTTCCTGCTCAACAAGTGGTATTTCGACGAACTCTATCAGACGATCTTCGTGCGGCCCGCCATGGCCCTGGGCAATTTCTTCTGGAAGAAGGGCGATGGGAAGACCATCGACGGCGCTATCGACGGCCTCTCCATGGGCATTATCCCGGCTGTGACCAGTCTCTATTCGCGGGTGCAGAGCGGATATATGTTCCACTATGCTCTGGCGATGTTCGTCGGCGTGGCCGCGCTCGTCTCCTTTGCCGTGATGGGGGGCTGATCCGATGAACAGCGAAGGATTCCTCCTCAATCTGATCCTCTGGCTTCCCCTCTTCGGCGGTCTCGTCCTTCTGTGGATGGGCGGCGGTCGCGAGGCCGAGCGGATGGCTGCCCGGCGCTGGTCGCTCGGCATTACGGTCGTGACGTTTCTTCTGTCCCTCGTCCTGTTCCTCGGCTTCGAGCCGACAGCGACCGGCTTTCAGTTCGTCACCGATATCGACTGGCTGGCGGGCCTGAAATACAAGCTCGGAGTCGACGGCATCTCGATCCTCTTCGTTCTCCTGACGACCGGGATCATGCCGCTGGTCATTCTCGCAAGCTGGGATGTGGACAAGCGCGTCGCGCAGTATCTCGCCGCGTTCCTGATCCTTGAAACCCTGATGATCGGCGTCTTCGTCTCGCTCGATCTGTTCCTTTTCTACCTGTTCTTCGAGGCCGGTCTGATCCCGATGTTTATCATCATCGGGGTCTGGGGGGGCGGACGCCGCGTCTATGCCAGCTTCAAGTTCTTCCTCTACACGCTGCTTGGCTCGATCCTGATGCTCATCGCGATGCTCTGGATGGCCAACCACACCGGCACAACCGATATCGAGGCGCTGCTCGACTGGCGGTTCCCGTCCGAACCCTTTGAAGTGATGGGCATCGAGATCACCGCAGGCGCGCAGACATTGCTCTGGTTCGCCTTCTTTGCCAGCTTTGCTGTCAAGATGCCGATGTGGCCGGTGCATACGTGGTTGCCGGACGCGCATGTGGAGGCTCCGACGGCGGGATCAGTCGTCCTCGCCGCGATCCTGCTCAAGCTCGGTGGCTACGGCTTTCTGCGCTTCAATCTGCCGATGTTCCCCGTCGCTTCGGATCAGCTTGCCACCTTCGTCTTCGCGCTCAGCGTCATTGCCATTGTCTACACGTCACTGGTCGCGCTGATGCAGGAGGACATGAAAAAGCTGATCGCCTATTCCTCCGTTGCCCATATGGGGTTCGTGACCATGGGCATCTTCGCGGCCAATCAGCAGGGCGTGGACGGGGCGATCTTCCAGATGATCTCCCATGGCTTTATCTCCGGCGCGCTCTTCCTGTCGGTCGGGGTTATCTATGACCGGATGCATACCCGCGAGATTGCCGCTTACGGGGGCCTCGTCACCCGGATGCCGGTCTATGCGACGGTCTTTCTGCTGTTTACCATGGCCAATGTCGGTCTGCCGGGCACGTCCGGTTTTGTCGGTGAATTCCTGACGATGATGGGCGCTTTCAAGGCCAATACCTTCATCGCTTTCGTCGCCGCGACGGGGGTGATCCTCTCCGCCGGATATGCGCTCTGGCTCTATCGCCGGGTGGTTTTCGGCGTCGTGACGAACCCGGCGCTGGAGAAGATCGAGGATATGACGACCCGCGAGATCGTCACCATCGCCCCCCTCGTCGTCGCCACCTTGTATTTCGGGATCGACGCTTCGGCCATGATCGATGTCTTCAGCCCGGCAGTCTCCGATTTGCTTCAGAATTACCATGCCGCCGTCGGTGCGCCCGCTGACCTGCTGATCCAGCCGGGCGGCGGAGCGGTCGTCGAGAGTGCGGCATCGGGGAGTGGTCACTGATGGAAAATGATGCCGTGATCGCGTTTAACGAAGGCAGCCTCAACCTCCTCGCCGCCGCACCCGAGGCGGTGCTCGCCATCGGTTCCCTTGCCCTGCTGATGATCGGCGTCTTCCGCCAGAACGTCGCCGGAGCGCAGCTTGTTCACTGGCTGACGGTCGGTCTTCTGTGCTTTGCGGGGATTGTGGCCTATGTCGGCGGTGTTGACACGCAATATGCCTTCAACGGTGTCTTCGTCTCCGACGGGGTCAGCCGCTTCGCAAAGCTGTTCATCTTCTTCGGGACGGCGGTAACCCTGATCCTCTCGCGCGCCTATCTTCTGCGTGCGAACCTGATGATCTTCGAATTCCCGGTCCTCGTTGCTCTGGCCGCGCTCGGCATGTCGATGATGGTGTCCTCGGCGGACCTGATCGCCCTTTATATGGGGCTGGAACTGCAATCGCTCTCTCTCTACGTCCTCGCCTCTTTCCGCCGCGATTCGGTGCGGTCAACGGAGGCCGGGCTGAAGTATTTTGTTCTCGGCGCGCTGTCTTCGGGCCTGCTGCTCTTTGGCATGTCCTTCGTCTACGGCGCGGCGGTCAGCACCGAATTCACCCGTATCGCCGAAGTCATGGCCCTCGGCGAGCGTAATGTCGGCATGGTGATCGGCCTCGCCTTTATCCTTGCGGGACTGGCCTTCAAGATCTCCGCCGCGCCGTTCCATATGTGGACGCCCGATGTCTACGAGGGTGCGCCGACTCCCGTGACGGCCTTCTTTGCCACCGCCCCGAAAATGGCCGCCGCCGTCCTCATGGTGCGTGTTCTCTATGACGGCTTCGGGCCGGAGGCGATCCCTGACTGGCAGCAGATCGTCGCCTTCCTCGCCGCCGCCTCGATGCTCGTCGGTTCCATCGCCGCGATCGGTCAGACCGATATCAAGCGCCTGATGGCCTATTCCTCCATCGGTCATATGGGTTTTGCGCTTGTCGGCATGGCCGCCGGAACCGAGGCCGGTGCGCGGTCGGTGCTGGTGTATCTCGCGATCTACATGATCATGAATCTCGGGGTTTTCGCCTATATTCTCACCATGCGCCGCAACGGCATGGCGATGACGAAGATCGGCGATCTCGCAGGGCTGTGGCAGCGCGACGGCTTCTCGGCCCTGTGCCTGACGATCCTGATGTTCTCGCTGGCCGGTATTCCACCGCTGGCCGGATTCTGGGCGAAGTTCTACACCTTCGGAGCGGCGGTCGAGGCGGGCCTGATCTGGCTGCTCGTCATCGCCACGGTCGCGGCGGTTATCAGCGCGTTCTATTATCTGCGACTCATCAAGATCATGGTCTTCGATGAGGCGGCTGATGAATTCGACAGCCCCATGGGCGGCGAGTTTCGTATTGTGCTGGGGGTTTCGGCGGCGGTCATGCTGTTCTTCGTGGTCGGCGGTCTGGGCATCACCGGGATGGCGGAAAATGCCGCAATGATCTACGCGCGGTGAATTCCGAGACGCTGGACACCATCGACAGCACCAGTCTGGAGGCTGCCCGACGTGCCGCAAACGGCGAGCGCGGCCCCCTCTGGCTCCGGGCCGTGCGACAGACAGCGGGGCGCGGGCGTTCGGGCCGTGACTGGGATTCCCCGGAGGGCAATCTCCACGCGACGTTGCTGATGCCCGTCGCCGATGATCCGGCCCGCTCCGCCCTTCATTCCTTTGTCGCCTGTCTTGCCGTGGCCGATACGCTGGATTTCATGAGCGGCGCGCCCGCCCGCATCGCCCTGAAATGGCCGAATGATGTCCTTCTCGACGGCTGCAAGGTCGCCGGTTTCCTGCTCGAATCCGGTCTTACGAATACCGGTCGCTGGCTCTCCATCGGCATTGGCATTAATCTGGCCCATGCCCCCGCCGAGACCCGCTGGCCCGCTATCAGCGTAGCCGGGGCTACCGGGCTGGCGGCACCCGCTTCCGGCGCGACACTCGATATCCTCGCCCCCGCGATGCAGGCCCGGATCGAGCAATTCACCGCCGGCGGCTTTCCGTCGATCCGCACCGACTGGCTTGCCCGTGCGGCCCGTCTGGGCGAGATTGTCGAGGCCCGCCTTCCCACCGAAACGGTCAGGGGCCGCTTCGAGACGCTTGACGATGACGGCGCGATGCTGTTGCAAACCGGCACAGGAACGCGCCGCATTCATGCGGCGGATGTGCATTTTCCGGGGGAAGCCGATGCTTCTGGCCATTGATGTCGGCAATACGAACACCGTCTTCGCCTTCTATGAGGATAACGAGCAAAAGGCCGAATGGCGCATCGCCACCGATGCCCGTCGCACGGCGGATGAATATTTCGTCTGGCTCGACCATCTGATGAAGCTCAATGATATCGGGCGGAAAAGCATCAAGGGTACGGTCATCGCCACCGTCGCGCCGCAGACCCTCTTCAACCTCAAGACGCTCAGCCGCCAGTATTTCAACGCCGATCCTCTGGTGGTGGGGCAGGCCGAGTGCGATATCGGTATTACCGTCAAGATGCCCCGTCCGCAGGAAGTCGGGGCTGACCGGGTAGTCAATGCCCGCGCGGCGCTCACAACCTATGGCCCGAATCTCGTGATCCTTGATTTCGGTACGGGCACAACCTTCGATGTCGTGGATGATGAGGGGGCCTATATCGGCGGCGTCATCGCGCCGGGGGTCAATCTCTCGCTGGCTGCCTTGCATCAGGCGGCGGCGAAGCTGCCCCGCATCGCGGTTGAACGGCCCGAAAGGGTCATCGGCACCGACACGGTCACTGCAATGCAATCGGGTATATACTGGGGCTATGTCGGCCTGATAGAAGGCGTCTGCAACAGGATCAGGGATGAACGTGCCACGCCGATGACGGTCATCGCCACGGGTGGACTTTCGCCCCTCTTCGCCAAGGGAACGGACGTGATCGATCACGTTGACGGCAGCCTGACGATGCGCGGGCTGGTAGAGATTTATTCGCGCAACGCGAGCGCCGTGCAGACGGACGCCGTGCGCCGGGAGACATGATGGACGGCCTCTATTACATGCCGCTGGGCGGCACCGACGAAATCGGCATGAATATGTATCTCTACGGCTACGGCCCGCAGGGGAAACAGCGCTGGATCATGGTCGATTGCGGGATCGGTTTTCCCGACGAGGCGGTCGCTCCCGGTGTGGAGACCATGACCCCCGATCCCGAATGGATCGCCGAGCGCCGCGATCAGCTTGACGGCATTTTCATCACCCATGCCCATGAGGATCATATCGGGGCCGTGGGCACCCTTTATGACAAGCTCAAGGCTCCCATCTACTGCACGGCTTTCCCGGCGGATATCGCCCGCCGCAAGATGGAGGAGGCCGGACAAAGCCCGAAGAATATCAATATCTGCGGCACGACCGAGACGGTCAAACTCGGCGCGTTCGAGATCACTTTCTTTCCGCTGACCCATTCGGTCCCGGAAACCAGCGCCCTCGTCATCCGCACCCCGACGGGCACGGTCTTCCATACCGCCGATTTCAAGTTCGATGCCGATCCCGTCTACGGAAAGCCCGTGGATAAGCAGGCTCTGAAGAAGCTGGGTGAAGAAGGCGTTCTCGCCATTGTCTGCGATTCCACGAACGTCTTCGAGCCGGGCTATGCGGGCGGCGAGAAATCGATTCAGGACAATCTCCGGCAGGTCGTTGCCGGGTGCAAGGGCAAGGTCGCGGCGACCACCTTTGCCTCCAACGTCGCGCGTCTCGCCTCGCTGGCCGATGCGGCGGCGGCGAACGAGCGGGCTGTGGTGGTCGCTGGCCGTGCCATGAAACGCATGATCGCCGCCGGTGAGCGTTCCGGGGCCGTGCCGAACTTTCCGCAGACGGTCAGCGAGGATCAGGCGCGCGACATTCCCGACGAGAACCTCTTCTATCTGGTCACCGGTTCGCAGGGCGAATCCCGTGCTGCGGTGGCCCGTATCGCCTCCGACTCGCATCCTGTCGTCTCGTTGGGTCGGGGCGACACGATGATCTATTCTTCCAAGACCATCCCCGGCAATGAGGTCGAGGTGGGCCGCATCCAGAACAAGCTGGTCGAGCGCGGAATCGAGATCATTGATGCCACCGTGGCCGATATCCATGTCTCCGGCCATGCCTGTCGCGGCGAGATCGAGGAGATGTACAGCCTTCTCAGGCCCAAATACGCGATTCCGATGCATGGCGAGCACCGCCATCTCAATGAACACGCCGAATCGGCTCTCAAATGGGGCGCGGCGCAGTCCTTCGTGGTGACGAACGGACAGATGCTCCACATCGCCGCCAATGGTCCGCGCGTCGTGGATGAGGTGCCCAACGGGCGTCTCTATCGTGACGGCAATGCCGTCGTCGGCGCTCAGGACGGGGTTGTCCGTGACCGCAAGCGTATGGCGATGAACGGCCATATCGCCGTTTCAGTGGTGATGGATGACGGCGGCGAGCTTCTGGTCGAGACCGATGTGCGGATGACGGGCGCACCAAAGCGCATGGGTCGCCGGGGCGGCACCTTCGATGAGCGCATCGCCGAGGCCATTGACGAGGCCATCGAGGCTGCACCGCGCAAGAAGCGTCAGGATGACGATGCTCTCGAAGAACTCGTTGCCCAGACCGCGCGCCGCACGGCCAACAAGCTGTGGGGCAAGAAACCTGAAACGGTGGTCTTCATCACCCGGATCGAGGACGACTGACATACCGGCGCGGCCCCGGATCGGCGGCGCATGATGGAGCGGGATTGCCATGACCCGACGCTTCGATGACGGCATGAAGACCCGCCGTGCGGTACTGGGCGACGCCCATGTTGACCGCGCGGAAGCCACGAAAACCGCCTTTGATGAACCCTTCCAGACCTTCATCACCGAGGGCGCATGGGGGTCCGTCTGGGCGCGCGACGGCCTCACGCCACGGGACCGTTCTCTCATCACGCTGGCCCTGCTTGCGGCGGGGGGGCACTGGGATGAGGTCGCCATGCATATCCGCGCCACGGCCAATACGGGCGCGACCCCCGATGAAGTCCGCGAGGCTCTGCTTCATGTCGCGGTTTATGCGGGGGTTCCGGCGGCGAACCATGCGCTGAAACTCGCCCGAGCCACTTATGCCGACATGGGCATCGAGCCATGACCCCGCTCGACCGCACGCGCCATCCACCGGCGTTGACCCCCGGTTATTTCAGCTCCGTCACCCGCGCTCCCCGTGAAGGATTGATCGCGCTCGACCCCGGCGAGGCCGGGATGACCGGCCCCGTCTTCGGTTCGCAGGCTATCGGCCCGCTGGACGATGATCTCATCCGCAACGCCGCCTTGCCGGGTGAGCAGGCCATCGGCCCGCGTATTCTCGTCCATGGCCGGGTGCTGGACGAGAGCGGTCGCGGTGTGCCCGGTGCTTTGCTCGAAATCTGGCAGGCCAATGCGGGAGGGCGCTATCGCCATGCCCGCGACGGTTATCCGGCACCGCTCGACCCGAATTTCTCCGGTTTCGGGCGCGTCCTGACCGGCGAGGACGGGGGGTATCGTTTCGATACGGTGATGCCGGGGGCCTATCCCTTTCCCAACGGTCCGAATGCGTGGCGTCCCGCCCATATCCATTTCTCCGTTTTCGGCCTGGCCTTTGCCCAGCGCCTCGTGACCCAGATGTATTTCGAGGGCGACCCGATGATCGCCCGGTGCCCCATCGTCGCCACTCTTCCGACGGTGCAGGCCGTGGAGGCACTGACGGCCCGCTACGATCCGGCCCGCGATCGCCCCATGGATGCCCGCGCCTATCGCTTTGATATCGTGCTCAGGGGGCGGCTGGCCACGCCGATGGAGCCATGAGGCAAACGCCCTCGCAGACCGCCGGTCCTTTCCTGCATATCGGCATGATGCCCGATACCGCGCCCCTTGCCCTGGCCCGTCCCCCCGGCGAGGCGATCACGCTCAGGGGCGTCATTCTCGATGCCGACAGCGCCCCGGTCACGGATGCTCTGATCGAGGTATGGCACCCCGAATCCGGCTGGGCGCGCGGTGCGACAGACGGGCAGGGCGGCTGGCGTCTCGCGGTCACGCGCCCGGCATCCGCCCCGTTCGTCAGTCTCTGGATCATCGCGCGGGGCATCAATACGCCTCTCTCCACGCGCCTCTATTTCCCCGATGCTGACTGGCAGGATGATCCGGCCATGGCCCTCATCCCGCCGCCCCGCCGCCGCACACTGGTTGCATTGCGGGGTGCGGACGGGGCATATCGGCTCGACATCCATCTCGGCGGTGAAGCCGAAACGGTGTTCTTCGATATCTAGAGGCCCCGACATGACCAAGCCTTGCATCATCTGCGTCGCGATCACCGGTTCTGTCCCGACCAAGGCCGATAATCCGGCGGTCCCCGTCACGGTCACGGAGCAGATCGAAAGCACCCACGCGGCTTTCGAGGCGGGCGCGGCCATCGCCCATTGCCACGTGCGCGACGATGCAGGCAAACCCACCTCCGATCCCGAGCGTTTTGCCCGCCTCAAGGAGGGGATAGAGACCCATTGTCCGGGCATGATCGTCCAGCTATCCACCGGCGGACGATCCGGGGCGGGCACCGAGCGTGGCGGGATGCTGCCGCTTCGCCCGGATATGGCGTCGCTGTCGGTCGGCTCGAACAACTTCCCCGCGCGCGTTTACGAGAATCCGCCTGACCTCGTGGACTGGCTCGCCGCCGAGATGCGTGAATACGGCGTGAAACCCGAGATCGAGGCGTTCGACCTCAGCCATATCCATCAGGCGGCGGCGATGAACCGGGACGGGCGCATTCCGGGCAAGCTCTATGTCCAGTTCGTCATGGGTGTGAAGAACGCCATGCCTGTGGATCGCCCGACTTTTGATTTCTACATCGAGACGGTGAAACGCCTTCTGCCCGATGCCGAATGGTGTGCCGCCGGGATCGCCGGGGGGCAGATCATGGTCAATGAATGGTCCATCGCCGCCGGGGGGCATACCCGCACGGGGCTGGAAGACAATATCCGCCTCGACCGCGAGACCCTGGCCCCCTCGAACGCGGCTCTTGTCGCGCGATGTGCGGCCCTGTGCGAGAAATACGAGCGCCCCGTGGCCAGCCCCGCCGAGGCCCGCGCCATTCTCGAATTGCGCGCGGCATGACGGCCCTTCGGCTGGCCCTGCCGTCCAAGGGACGCTTGCTGGACGACACGCTTGCCTATTTCGGCGCGGCGGGTCTGACGATCCGCAAGACCGGCAATTCCCGCGCCTATGCGGCTTCGGCCAGCGGCATCGACGGCATCGACATCGCCTTCATGCAGGCGGGCGAGATACCGGGCGCACTGGGCAGCGGCGCGGTCCATATCGGCGTCACGGGCGAAGACCTGATCCGCGAGAAACTGCCCGAGACCCCACCGGGAGGCCCCGACCGCACGACCCTCATCCGCTCTCTGGGCTATGGCCGTGCCGATCTCGTGGTGGCCGTCCCGCAAAGCTGGATCGACGTGGAAACCCTCGCCGATCTCGATGATGCGGCGGCGGCCTTCCGCGCGCGCCATGGCTTTCCGATGCGCGTGGCGACCAAATATCTCAACCTCACCCGTCGCCATTTCCGCGAGGAGGGGCTGGCCAATTACCGCCTCGTCCCCAGCGACGGCGCGACCGAAGGCGCGCCCGCCTCCGGCGCGGCGGAGATTGTCGTGGACATTACCTCTTCGGGCGAGACGCTGCGCGCGAACCACCTCAAGATCATCGGCGGCGAGCCGATCCTGCGCTCCGAAGCCCAGCTTCGCGCTTCGATTGCGGCCCCATGGCCCGATGCCACCCTTACCACCCTGCGCGTCCTGATCGACCGGGTTGAGGCCCGTGAGGCCGCGAAGGGCCGCGTGGTCCTGCGCTGCTCGCTCCCCCTGGCCGACCGCAACGCGCTGGAAACCGCGCTGGACGGGCAGGGCGCATCCCTCATCGCTCTTGAGGAAAACACCGCCACCGTCGGCGCGCCGAAATCACGGGCCTACGCCGCCGCCACGATCCTACAGGAGTTCGGTGCCCCGCGCGTGGACAGCGTAACCCCCGAGATGCTCTATGGCGCAGGCTCGGATGTCTTCATCCGCGTCCGGGACACCCTCGCAATACCCGCGACCTGACCGCCTCTTACCCTCATTCGTTGCACCGGCCCCCGACCCCGCGCATACCAACCCTCCCCTTACGGGGAGATCAGCGGCACACCATCCGCCACCACCCAGTCGGGCGGCGGTTCCTCCAGAATCGCCCGCGCCAGATCATTCAGGCTGAACAGCATCCGGTCCACCTCGCGCGTTCCGCGTTTCCGGTGACCCGGTGGCCTGCCGGGCCGCATCGGCCTGACCTTCAGATTTTTCGCCGCCCTTCGGCGCGCCACCAACCGCAACAATCTCTGCGCCTGCGCGGGCAGATCATCCAGCGCCCCCCGCATCGCCGCGATCCGGCGGCGCAGGGCATCGGCGCTGAGTTTATCCTCATCCATCGGCACGGCAG
>CAKZUT010000102.1 GCA_937922185.1 uncultured Neomegalonema sp. | reverse complement strand
CTCGCAAGGGACGGCCTCTACGCGAAATTCTGGAACCGCCAGTCGGGCGGCTTCCTCAATCTGGCGGCGGAGTGATCGGAGGGGTATCATCGCTCTGTCGATTCGGCAGAACGAGGACACCATGCCCAGCCTGACCCTCTCCCCCGGCAATGCGCTCTATTATGAGCACAGCGCCCCGACCCGCGCAGGCGCGCAGACCTTCGTGTTCGTCAATGCGCTGACCGGCAATACCGGCGCGTGGGAGAGCGTGGTCGCCCCGGCCCTGCGCGGGCAGGGATTCGGCACTCTCAGCTATAATTTCCGGGGACAGGACAACTCGCCCTTCACCGAAGACGTGGCCCTGACCCCCGATCTCATCATCGACGATCTCCGCGCCCTGCTGGAGCGGATCGCCCCGGTGCGGCCCGTTCTCGTCGGCCTTTCCATCGGGGGCCTCTTCGCGGCCCATGCGATCCTGCGCGGGGCCGGAGCGCAGGGCCTGATCCTGCTGAACACCCTGCGAAAGATCGGCCCGCGCATCGCATGGGTGAACGACGCCCTGCCCCATCTCGTCGCGCGGGGCGGAGTGCGGCTGTTTCTGGATGCGATGTTCCCCCTGCTGGTCAATGAGGAATTCTCGGCTGGAGCCAGAAGCGGATTTCTGTCGGACGATCCCTATGAACCCCTCGACCCGGCCCATGGCCACATGAATCTCATGGCCCATTCCACCGCCGCCGACTGGGACGTGCCCTATGAGAGGCTGGCCCTGCCGACCCATTGCATTACCGGCCTTCAGGACCGCGTGTTCCTCGACCGGGCCGATGTGGATGCCCTGTTCGCCCGCCTGCCCGATGCCACCCGTGAGGACTGGGACGATACCGGCCACCTCGTCCCGCAGGAACGCCCCGACAAGCTGGCGGCGGCATTGGCCGCCTTCGCGGATCGCCTCGCATGAGAATCCCCGTCCACCTCGCCTATATCGCCGTCTTCATCGGCGTCTGTGGCCATGCCAGCTCGGAATTCTTCGCCGTCCTCTCAGGGGTGAAGGGACCGGAAGCCTCTGTCTGGCGCTATGTCATCGGGGCAGCGGGGCTGGTGATATGGGCATTGCTGACCCCCGGTTCCCGCGATCTGCTCGCGCCCCTGCGGAGCGCGCCGATGCGGTTCACCCTGCTTTCGCTCACGGGCGTTACGGGGGCCTATCTCGCCTTTCACCGGGCGCTCGATTTCGCCTCCGTCGTGCAGGTCGCCACGCTGGTCACGACCATCCCCATCTTCGTCGGAATCAGCAACCTCGCCATCAACGGCATTCCGCTGTCCGCCGTGAAGATCATCACCGGCACCATGGCCACTCTCGGAGTGCTGGTCCTGCTGACCGACGGGTATCTGGGTGACCTGTCCGGCGACGGGCGCGCGCTGATCGGCGTGTTGCTGGCCCTGACATGCGCGGCTCTCGCGGCGATCTATTCCGTGCTGGTCAGGCCCTTCATGCAGGAGCACGGCGCGCTGACGGTCACGACCACCTCGCTGGTCATCGGGGCGCTGGGCCTGTGGATCACGGTCGGCCTCGGCTGGAGCATCTGGGTCAATCCCCTCACGCTGTTCTCCCGCCCGCCCGGCGAGAGCGCATCCCTGCTGACCCTCGGCCTGTGGAACACGACCATCACGCAGGTTCTCTGGCTCGGCGGGCTGGCGGCGGCGGCGGATATCACCCGTGCCTCCTATCTCTTCTTTCTCAAGCCGGTCATCGCGGCGATCCTCGCCCTCGTGATCCTCACTCAGCCGATCACCGGCCTCCAGATTCTCGCCATTGCCCTTGTCACGGGGTGCGTGGCGGTGGAAATCTTCTGGCCGCGCCTGACCGCCGGGGAGGCAGAGGCATGAGCGCCCCGCGCGGCCCCCGCGTCTTCCGTGCCGATGATCCCGCGCTGGCAAAGGCCGCCCCGCCGACGGTGATCGAGCAAGACCCCACCCTGCCGGTCGAAGAGGAAATCATCGTCCCGGAGCGACGCTTCTCGACCCTCACTGCGCTCGTGTGGTCGGCGGTGGTCGGCCTGATAACCCTGTGGCTCGGCGCGGCGGTATGGGATCTGGTCACGTCGATGGCGGAAAAGAACGTGTGGCTCGGACGGCTCGTGATCGCCCTGCTCGTGATCGTCCTCGCCGGGGTGGCCCTCTTCATTTTCCGCGAACTGGCCGCCCTGTCGCGGATCGCCAGAGTCGATGAGCTTCGCCAGCGGGCCGCCGATGCATGGGAGACGGATGACCGCTGGATCGCCGATCAGGTGCGCGGCGATCTGGAAAAACTCTATCGTCACCGCCAGGATTTCGAGCGGGCGCGCGAGACCATCGCATTGCGGAAGGACGATGCCCCCGATGCAGCGACCCTGCTGACGCTGGTGGAGGTCGAGACGATGCGTCATCTGGATGACCGGGCGGCGGATGCGGCCCGGCGCGGCGCGCGCGGGGTGGCGGCGGCGACCGCCCTGCTGCCCTCGGGCATCCTCGATGCGGCGGCGGTGCTTTATATGAATGTGCGGATGGTCCGGCAGATCGCCGTCGTCTACGAGGGCCGCGCGGGGTGGCTCGGCTCGTGGCGGCTGCTCAGGAAAGTCGTCATGCATCTCGCGGCGACGGGCATGATCGCGATGGGGGATGATTTCTTCGGCGCGATCCTCGGCGGAGGCGCATTGGGCAAGCTGTCGCGCCGGGCGGGCGAGGGCGCGATCAACGGTGCCCTGACCGCCCGTATCGGCATCGCGGCGATGGACGTGTGCCGCCCGCTGCCTTTCAATGCCCTCAAGCGGCCCGGTCTGCGAAGCATCGCGGCCAGCGCACTCACACGCTTCCGCGATGCCGCAAAGTCGTAGAAAAAGTAACCGGCGGTCAGATTTAACGCGGAAGCATCTGACCGCCGAATACTCAGACCTCGTTCAAGGCCCAGTCGTAACGGTCGTTCGAGATGCCGTTGACCCCGGCCAGAGCGGCGGCGAGATCAGGACTGGCATACTGTTTCAGATGCGCGATGACGCCCGCATCCGTGCCTCCGAAATCGACCTTGTACCAGTCATAGATCGACGAGACGATCAGCCGACCGTTTTCCACTGCCGCACCGCGCGGATGGTTGACATAGCTGCGCGCCGCCTGATCGAGCATCCCGGCCAGATTGCCGGAATCCCATGCACTGGCGGCAAGGTTCGGACAGCCGATGGACGCACAGTTCACGGCATAGTGGATGCGCGGATCGTTCCAGATCGGGCGCAGAATGCCGTGCTCGATTTCGTTCAGCGACAGCTCACGGCCTTCGACGGTCACGACCTTGTCGTCCCAGGGACCGAAGCTGAACAGCCCGCGTCCGATCTTGGTGATCGACTTGACCGGGTAGTTGTCGAGGATCAGATCGACCGTCTTCGCATTGTAGAGGTTGATCCAGTAGGCCATGGCGGCATCGCGGTTCATTGCGGTCGGCTTCGCCGCCTCCAGCGATGCGATGTAGCTTTTCAGCGCCTGCTTGTCGCCGGGGGTCACGCCGCCATAGCTGACGCGGTTCAGACCGGTTGAATCAGGGCGAACATAGCTTGAGAGAAAACCGTCCCAGGCCGAATGGTCCACATCGCCGCCACCACCCGACTGTTTCCAGTGCGCGTCGAGCAGCGAGGCCGCAGGCGCGGCAATGGCGGGTGCAGCGGCAAATGTCGCGGCGGCGGCAAGGCCCATGAGTGTAGCGCGGCGGGTGATGGTCATTATCAGACACTCCTGTTCGTGGTTCTGATGGTCAGATGGTTGTTCATTGCCGTACAGTCCAGCCTGTCAACGAAGTCGTGAGGGCGTGTGACGTAGCTGAAACCTGTTATCCGAAATGCCCGACGATCCGGTTAAGCCGACAGCCTCGATGACGACCGTTTTGCGCCCCCCGGCATTCAACGAAAAACGCCGCCCCGGAAATTCGGAGCGGCGCAATCCGGTATCGTCCGTGAGGCCGTATCAGTGGTGACGGCGATGATGATGGCGACGCTTGTGGCCGCGATAGCCGTAGCCGCCTCTGTGATAGCGTTTGCCACCGTAATATTTCCGGCCACTGGAAAAGCCGATGCCGATATTGATGCCGGACCCGTAATAGGAGCGCGGATAGTAGACCGGCGCAGGGGCGTAATACGTCCGCACACGCGGCGCGTAATAGGTCGGCGCGGGCGCGTAGTAACCCCGATTGTAGTTGGGATATGCGTTCGCGGTCGATCCGATGATCGTCCCGAGGATCAGCCCCCCGGCGATCCCGGCGACAACAGCGCCACCATCCGCCTTAGCCGGTTTCGTGTGCATTGATCCGGCGGCGAGCGCCAGAACGATTGCAGCGGCCCGAACGGCCTTTCCGAAAATTGTCATGTCAGGTGTCCTCTATGGTGTTCATCAACCAACCCCGCTTCTCGATATAGACCACAATCCATCACAAGAAAGCGAGTGTTCCGAATTGGTACGGTCCGGGCGACGTGCGAGGTCGCCCGGACCATGCCGGATCAGTGCGAGTAGGGAGTGTCGTATCCGCGCGCGACGCGATCATTATTGGCGAGGCGGCGGATGCGGCGGCTGTTGCGGTCAAGCAGACGCATCAGTTCGGCCTCCTCCCAACGTCCGATCACGCCGTCGTTATCGCGATAGCTGCGGAAAGCTGCGCGGATTTCACGCAGGCCCTCGCGCAGACGACGCTCCTCGCCCCGGCGCAGATCACCGCGCGCATCGGCGCGTTCGATGCGGCTGCGCTGGCGCTTGATACGCGCACGAACCCGGTCGCGCCCGTCATAGCCGGTCGCATAGGAGGGCACCGTGTAGGTCGGCGCGGGGGCGTATACCGTCGTCGTGGTCGGCGCGACATAGCGCGGCGCGGTATAGGTGGGCGTCGTATAGCGCGGCAGGGTGAAGCTCTGCGTCGTATAGGTCGGGGCCTTGTAGGTCGGGGTCTTGTAGGTCGGGGTCGTGTAGACCGTGCTGCCCGTAGTGTAGGACGGGGCCGTATACGAGGGCGTCGTGTAAGAGGTCGTCGGTGCCGTGTAGGTCGGCGACGTATAGACCGTTCTGCCCGTGGTATAGGACGGGGTTGTATACGAGGGCGTGGTATAGGCCGACCCATACGTGCTCGGCTGCACATAGGTGGACCCCGACGTCGTATAGCTGTTGGAACTGTAGGTCTGTGTCGGCGCGGTGTAATACGTGCCGTTCTGCCAGTACCCGCCTGCGGACGCGGCGGATGCGGTCATGGCGAGGGCGGCAGTTGCCGCGACAAGGGCGAGTTTCTTCATAGGGCATCTCCTGTTGCGTCGGCAACGCAGACCATGCGTCGTTCCGAGGGCAGTCCGGTGAAGGGTCCGTCTCCGATCCAGAGCGGGATCGCTTCAGGTCCGTTCATGCCTGTTCAACGCAGGCCCCGGCAGTTTCCGTCGCGCTAATCGCAGAAAGATTCATCTTTCATAATGATCGGCGATCTACCTTGGGCCGGAAGCCGCATGTCGCCCTGTTCTTCCGCGACCTCCCCTGACCGCCGACATCCCCGGACTGCAGCAACGGACAGCCTGAAAATGACCCTCCTGACCGTCAACGGCTTGCGACACGGGCCTTCTACGTCGTACCCATGATATGCGTGTCGCGTGACAGCCTGCAAAGCGAACGGCGAACCCTCATGACCCCTGCCCCGGAGACATCGGATACCCTCGACGCCCGCAGCCGGGAGATTTTCCGGCGGATCGTGGAAACCTTCATCGAGCATGGCGATCCGGTAGGATCACGCACCCTGTCGCGACAGCTCGACGATCCGCTGTCCCCGGCCTCGATCCGCAATGTGATGCAGGATCTCGAACTGATGGGCCTGATCGCGGCCCCCCATACCAGCGCGGGGCGCATCCCGACCGAGCGGGGCCTGCGGCTGTTTCTGGACGGCTTTCTCCAGGTGGGCGATATCGCGCCGGAAGAACGCCGGGCCATCGAGAACGCGCTTCATGATGATGACCGGGGCATCGACGACGTGCTGACCGAAGCGACCACCGCGCTCTCGGGTCTGTCCCGCTGTGCCAGCCTCGTCATCGCCCCGACCCGCGATGCCCCCATCGAGCATATCGAGGTCGCGCCGCTCAATGACGGGCGGGCCATGGCGATCATCGTGACCGAGGGCGGCAATGTCGAGAACCGTCTGTTCCGCCTGCCCCCCGGCCTGACCCCCTCGGCAATGACCTCGGCGACGAATTTCCTGAACGCGCATCTGCGTGGCCTGACTCTGGGCGAATCCCGTACCGCCATAGAAGCAAAGATCGCGATGGTGCGCGCCGAACTCGATACGGCGGCGCAGGCACTGGTCGAGAGCGGCGTGGCCGAATGGGCCGGGTCCGCACCCTCCGACGGCGGCACGCTGATCGTGCGGGGGCTGTCGAACCTGCTGTCAGGCACTCAGGCGGAAGACGAGATCGAGAGCGTGCGGATGCTGTTCGACGATCTCGAACGCAAGCGCGATCTGGCGCAGGTGCTCGATCTGGCCGAGGAAGGAGAAGGGGTGCGTGTCTTCATCGGTGCAGAGAGCAAATTGTTCTCGCACTCGGGTTCCGCCCTTGTCATTTCCCCCTATATGAACGAAAGCCGACAGATCGTGGGAGCTTTGGGCGTCATCGGCCCGACCAGACTGAATTACGCGCGGATCATGCCGATCGTGGATTTCACCGCACGTATGGTCGGCAAACTGGTCAGCGGCTCCCCCGCGAAACGCAAGTTGAGAGAATGAGGCAGGCTTGATGTCAGGGTCCACACCGGAAGAAAGCGGCGGCGCACCGCCCTTGGATACCAACGAGACCGAAACCGGCGCTCCCGCCGTGGAGGGTACGGAGACGGAGGCACCACGATCCTATGTCGATCCGTCCGTGCTGCACGAAAGCCGCATCGCGGAACTCGAAGAGGAACTGGAGATGGCGAAGGATCGTCATCTGCGGGCGCTGGCCGAGGCGGAGAATACCCGCCGCCGGGCGCAGCGCGACCGCGATGACGGCGCGAAATATGCCGCCGTCCCCCTCGCCCGCGATCTGCTGCCGGTCTATGACAACCTGCACCGGGCGCTGAAATCGGTGAGCGAAGAACAGCGCGCGGCGGCCTCCGACCTGATTGCCGGGCTGGAACTCGTGGAGCGCGAATTCCTCAATGCCTTCAACAAGCACAAGATCGCCGCCATAGAACCGGAAGTCGGCGAACGCTTTGACGTGAACCGGCATCAGGCGATGTTCGAGGCCCCGATTCCCGGAACGGAAAGCGGCTCGATCATCGAAGTCATCTCGACCGGCTTCATGTGTCATGATCGTCTCGTGCGCGCGGCGATGGTGGGCGTGGCCAAGGCCGCTCCCGCCACCGACACCGGGGCGAGCGAGGATGCCGCGATATCGGGCGGCTCCACCTGAGCGCCGCCCATCAGCGCACGAACCGCCTGCGCTACGTTCGCGTGGAGGGGTATCGTTCGATCCGCTCCCTTGCGGTGCCGCTGGGGAACCTGACGGTCGTGACAGGAGGGAACGGCGCGGGGAAGACGAATTTCTACCGTTCCCTCGCCCTCATCCACGCCGCCGCCTCGGGAACGCTGGCGGGGGCCATTGCCGATGAGGGCGGGATGCGCTCGGTGCTCTGGGCCGGGGAGGACGGTGCCGGACCCGCCGACTCAATCGCGCTGGAGGCCGATCTCGACGGGTTGCGCTATTCGCTGCGTCTCGGCATTCCCGGCCCGAACGACCCCGCGCTGGCGCTCGACCCGATGGTGCGGGAGGAATCGGTGGCCGCCCGCCTCGGCGACCGCGCGCCCCTGATGATGCAGCGCAAGGGACCGAATATCACGGCCCGCGCGCCGGACGGGCGCTGGCAACCCTATCCGAATATGCTGCTCATGGCCGAGACGGCGCTGGCGCGCCTGCGCGACCCCGTGGGCTTTCCCGAACTCGATGCCCTGCAACGGCGCTTTGCCGCGTGGCGCTTCCATCATGGCTTTCGCACCGATGAAGGGTCGCCGCTGCGCTGGCCGCAGGTCGCGATCTGTGCGCCGATGCTGGAAGGCGACGGACGCAACCTCGCCGCCACGCTGGCGACCGCCGTGCATCTGGGCGATGACACCGCGCGCCGAACGATAAAGGCCGCGATCCACGCCGCCTTTCCCGGCTCGGCACTCACCTTCACCGAAGCCGCCGGACGCCATACCGTCGCGCTCTCGATGCCCGGCTTCGCGCGCCCCTTCTCGGCCCATGAGATGTCGGACGGGACGCTGCGCTACCTGTGCCTGATTGCGGCGCTCTGCTCACACCGCCACCCGCCTTTCATCGCGCTGAACGAGCCGGAGGCCAGTCTGCATGACGACCTGATCGAGCCGCTCGCCGCCATGATCCTTCATGCAAGCACACGGACCCAGCTTGTCGTGGTCACGCATTCCTCGAAGCTGGCCGATATTCTCGAAACCGGAAGCGACACCGCCCGCATCGCGCTGGAGAAGCACCGGGGGGCCACGGTAATCTCCGAAGACCGCGATGCACGGGCACAAAGGGCATAAAGTCCGGTCTGGTCACGTTGCGGGAATCATCTTAGCCTTCGCCCCAATGGCATTTTCGGGAACGATCCGGGGGGATCGTCCGGGTGCCGATCGGGGAGAACACGATGACAAGAAAACTGACGCTTCTTGCAGCCGCCGCTGCGACCGTGATGATGACCAATGCCGCCACCGCCGCGACGGAAATCCAGTGGTGGCACGCCTTTACGGGCCGGTTGGGCGAATTGCTGGCCACGCAGATCGAGACCTTCAATGACGGTCAGGACCAGTGTACCGTCACCGGCTCGCACAAGGGCAATTATTCCGAGACCCTCAATGCCGGGATCGCCGCTTTCCGCGCCAAGGAACAGCCGCATCTGCTGATGGTCTTCGAGGTCGGCACCGCCACGATGATGGGTGCCAAGGGCGCGATCAAGCCGGTCTACGAACTGATGGAAGAAACCGGGAAGGACTTTGACCCCGACGCCTATATGGGCGCGGTCAAGGGCTACTACACCACGACCGACGGCAAGATGCTGTCGCTGCCCTACAACTCCTCCACCCCCGTTCTCTACGTCAACAAGGACGCGCTGAGCGAAGCGGGGCTGAACCCGGATATGGACCTCTCCACATGGGAAAATGTCGGCGCGGCGCTCGATGTACTGAAGGACACCGGCCATGAATGCCCGCTGACGACCGCATGGCAGAGCTGGATTCATCTCGAAAACTTCGGCGCGTGGCATAATACGCCCTTCGCGACGCAGGAAAACGGCTTCGCCGGTCTGGACACGGAACTGAGCTTCAACGGCCCGCTGCACGTCAAGCATATCGGGCAGATGGGCGAATGGGCAAAGGACGGCAAATTCATCTATGCAGGGCGCCGGAACGAAGGCGGCGCGCGCTTCCGTGCCGGTGAATGCGCGTTCTTCACCGAAAGCTCCGCCGGGTATGCGGGCGTGAAGAAAGAGGCGGATTTCGACTTTGCGATCCGTCCCCTGCCCTACTGGGTCGCGGCCCCCGAAGCACCGCAGAACACGATCATCGGCGGGGCCTCGCTGTGGACCATGGCCGGACATGAGGACGAGGAATATGCCTGCGTCGCGGAATTCCTGAATTTCCTCTCCACGGCTGAAATCCAGTCGAAATGGCATCAGGATACCGGCTATCTGCCGATCACCAATGCCGCCGCCGACCTGACGAAGAAAGAGGGCTTCTACGAGAAGAACCCCGGCACCGAAATCGCCGGGATGCAGATGACCGCCAAGGCACCGACGGGCAACTCCAAGGGCCTGCGCCTCGGTTCCTTCGACCAGATTCGGGGGCTGATCGACGAGGAACTGGAGGCCGTGTGGTCCGGCGACAAGAGCGCGCAGGAAGCCATGGACAGCGCCGTCAAGCGCGGCAATGCGCTGCTGCGCCGCTTCGAGCGCACGAACAAGTAAGCGCGTACACCGACAAGGAGGTCCCGGATCAAGTCCGGGACAGCATTGTAAATCTTGCGCTGCCCCGGACTTGATCCGGGGCCTCCTGCCCCTCCAGAGCGAGTTCCATGCAAAAGCGCGTTGTCTTCAACAACCGGACCCTGCCCTACCTGCTGGTCGCGCCGCAGTTGCTGGTCACGCTTGTCTTCTTTTTCTGGCCGGCGGGTCAGGCGATCCGGCAATCGCTGTACCTGCCCGACCCGTTCGGCCTGAGCGAACAATTCGTCGGGCTGGAGAATTTCCGCTTTCTGCTCGAAGACCCGTATTACCGGGCCTCCTTCGGCACGACGGCGATCTTCAGTACGCTGGTGACGCTGACCTCCATGAGCATCGCGCTGTTTCTCGCGGTGCTGGCGGATCGGGTTATCAAGGGATCGGGGGCCTATCGGACGCTGCTGATCTGGCCCTATGCCGTGGCCCCGGCGATTGCGGGGGTGCTGTGGCTGTTCATGTTCAGCCCGTCCATCGGCATCGGGGCCTATTACCTGAAACTGCTGGGCTATGACTGGAACCACGTCCTGAACGGAACGGAGGCCATGGGGCTGGTCGTCGTCGCCTCGGCGTGGAAACAGATAAGCTACAACTTCCTGTTCTTTCTCGCCGGATTGCAGGCGATCCCGAAATCGGTGATCGAGGCGGCGGCAATCGACGGGGCGACCTTCTGGCGGCGGTTCTGGACCATCGTGTTCCCGCTGCTCTCGCCCACGACCTTCTTTCTGCTGGTCATCAACGTGGTCTATGCCTTCTTCGAGACCTTCGCCGTCATCCATACCATCACCGCCGGGGGGCCGAGACAGGACACGACGATCCTCGTCTACAAGGTGTTCGCGGATGGCTTTGTCGGGCAGGATCTGGGATCGAGCGCGGCGCAGTCGGTGATCCTGCTGTTCCTCGTCGGCATCCTGACGGTCATACAGTTCCGCTACATCGAACGCAGGGTGCATTACTGACTTGAGTCTCGCACTTTACATCCTTACATTCAGGATAGGTAAGGAAGAACAAGGGATGTAAGGAATGGACGCTACCGTTACATCGAAGGGTCAGGTGACAATTCCAAAACCCATCCGCGAGACGCTTGGTCTGGAACCGGGCGACAAGGTAAGTTTCGTCCCGAACGATTCCGGTGACATCGTTCTCAGTCGCCAACATCAAACGACCATCGACGATCTGATCGGATGTCTGGCACACCTTGCCGATGGTCCGCCCCTTTCGACACCGGAACGCAGGGCGCTGATCGGCGAGATGCTGGCGGAAGACGATGAGCGCATCAGGCGGGAGGCGTCGGAATGAACGGCATCGATACCAACCTGCTTCTTCGCCTCATTCTTGGGGATGACAGGGATCAGGTTATGCGAATCAAGGATCTGTTGAAAGGGAGCACCGACGATCTCGTCGCGAATGACCTCGTTATCGCCGAAACGGTCTGGACTCTCCAAAAAGCCATGGGTGCATCGCGTGAAGAGGTAATCATTGCGCTTGATACACTCACGACAGGCATCGATGTGCGTCCGCTCGACGTCAAAACCCTGGAATTGGCCCGCCATGAATCCGAACTTCATGGCTTTGGCATCGCTGACGGCCTCATCGGCGCGCGCAATGCGGCGGCGGGATGCGAGACGACCTATACCTTCGACAAACGCGCAGCGCGCAGTGCGCTCTTTACGATAGTGCCCTGATGGCCCAACGGGATGGCATGGTCGAAAAGCGGGGAGCGGGGCGGTGGCTGACGCATCTGGGGCTGATAATCGGCATCCTCATCATCTGTTTCCCGATCTGGTTCGCCTTCGTGGCCAGCACGGTGACGCAGGATGATATCGTCCGCCCGCCCATGCCGCTATGGCCGGGACCGCATCTGGTGGAGAACTATACCCGCGCGCTGTTCAGCGGGGTCAACACTCCCGTTCTGAACATGCTGTTCAACTCGACGGTGATGGCGCTGGGGATCACGCTGGGCAAGATCGTCATTTCGATCCTGAGCGCCTTCGCTATCGTCTATTTCCGCTTTCCGGGGCGGATGATCTGTTTCTGGCTGATCTTCCTGACGCTGATGCTGCCCGTGGAAGTGCGGATCGTGCCGACCTACGAGATCGCCGCGCGGCTGGATTTGCTGAACAGCTATCCGGGTCTGATCCTGCCGCTGATCGCGTCGGCGACGGCGACGTTTCTGTTCCGGCAACTCTTCCTGACGATCCCTGACGAGATCGTGGAGGCCGCGCGGATCGACGGGGCCTCGCCCATGCGGTTCTTCCGGGACCATCTGATCCCCATGAGCCGCACCAATATCGCAGCCCTGTTCGTGATCCTCTTCATCTTTTCGTGGAACCAGTATCTGTGGCCCCTGCTCATCACGACCGAGCCGGAAATGAATACCATCGTCATGGGCATCAAGCAGATGTTCCCATCGGGCGATGACTGGGCCGACTGGCCAGTCATCATGGCCACCGCGATCCTTGCCATGCTGCCCCCGGTCTGCGTGGTGATCTTCATGCAGCGGCTCTTCGTGAAGGGCCTCGTCGAGAGCGAGAAATAGACGATGGCCACGATAACCCTGCGCGATGTTCGCAAATCCTATGGCAAAACGCCCGTGATCCACGGGGTCGATCTGGATATCGAGGATGGCGAGCTGATCGTGATCGTCGGGCCGTCGGGCTGCGGCAAATCAACCCTGCTGCGGATGGTGGCGGGGCTGGAGACGATCACGGGAGGGGAAATCAGCATCGGCGGGCGGATCGTCAATGATCTGGAGCCGCGCGAGCGCGATATCGCGATGGTCTTCCAGAATTACGCGCTCTATCCGCATATGTCGGTTCGGAAAAACCTCGCCTATGGCCTGAAGATCGCAAAAACCCCGAAGGACGAGATCGAGCGGCGGGTCGCCAAGGCGGCGACGATGCTGCAACTCGACCCCTATCTCGACCGCCGCCCGCGAGAATTATCGGGCGGTCAGCGCCAGCGGGTCGCCATGGGCCGCGCCATTGTGCGCGAACCCGCCGCCTTCCTGTTCGATGAACCGCTCTCGAATCTCGATGCCAAGCTGCGGGTGCAGATGCGGATGGAGATCAAGGCGCTGCAATCGGAACTGGGGACCACCGCGCTCTATGTCACCCACGATCAGGTGGAGGCGATGACGATGGCCGACCGCGTGGTGGTGATGAATGCGGGGGTGGCCGAACAGATCGGGCCGCCGCTGGAGGTCTATCAGCG
>CAKZUT010000101.1 GCA_937922185.1 uncultured Neomegalonema sp. | reverse complement strand
ACCGGCGACCCATGGCCGTGGCGGCGGAAGGGTGGTGCAGCAGACCGTGCAGGTTTCGCAATAGCCGGGGTCCGGCGCGTCCTCGGCCAGAACCAGCCGCACCTCATGCCCGGAACATATCTCGACGAACAGTGGAGACGCGAACGCGAAAGGCGCCAGCAGATTGACCGCCAGCGCCAGACAGAAAAAGAGCGACAGGAAGGGCCTGCGCGCAACGCTCATGGGGATCAGGCGGTTGCCTGAGCCTTTTCGATATCGCGCTTCACTTTCAGCGCGTTCGGCGACAGCTCATCATCCTTCGCCTTGGCGAGGAAGGCATCGAGACCACCCCGATGATCGACCGTCCGCAGGGCGCTGGCGGCGATGCGGAAACGGAAAGACCGTCCGAGCGTATCGCTGGTCAGCGTCGCGATGTTCAGATTGGGCAGAAAGCGGCGGCGCGTCTTCACATTCGAGTGGCTGACATTATTGCCGCTCATCACGCCTTTGCCGGTCAGTTCACAACGACGGGCCATTGCGGTACCTCTGGGAATGGGTTGGTCCGGGACATATCGGTCCCGCGAAACTTGAAGCGTCTCTTAGGCAGACCCGCATATCCAGTCAAGGGTATTGCACGGTCCGGGCCGAGGAAAGCGTCGATGGTCAGGGGGAATCGCCGGAGCCTCCATCATCCTGCTTGCATCGCATTTCGCTGCACTGCAATATCGCGCACTATTCTTTCGTGCAGGATGTCAAGATGACCGAAGCGAACCGTGACCGGCCCTGCCCTGACAGACCGTGGCTCATGCGGACCTATGCGGGGCATTCCACCGCCGCCGCCTCGAACGCCCTCTACAAGACCAATCTCGCCAGGGGGCAGACCGGTCTGTCGGTCGCCTTCGACCTGCCAACCCAGACAGGGTATGACAGCGACCATATCCTCGCCCGTGGAGAAGTGGGCAAGGTCGGTGTGCCCGTCAGTCATATCGGCGACATGCGGACCCTGTTCGACGGCATCCCGCTGGAAAAGATGAATACCTCCATGACCATCAACGCGACCGCCGCATGGCTGCTGGCGCTTTATGTCGCGGTGGCGGAGGAACAGGGGGCGGATGTTTCCGCGCTTCAGGGCACGGTGCAGAACGACATCATCAAGGAATACCTCTCGCGCGGCACCTATGTCTTTCCGCCCGAACCTTCTTTGCGGCTGATTACGGATGTGGCCGCCTATACCTATTCGGCAGTGCCTAAATGGAACCCGATGAACGTCTGTTCCTACCATTTGCAGGAAGCCGGCGCGACGCCGGAACAGGAGCTTGCCTACGCACTGGCCACGGCGACGGCGGTACTCGACGGAATGCGCGCGCGCGGCGATGTAGACGAGGCTGACTTTCCCGGCATCGTCGCCCGCATCAGCTTTTTCGTGAATGCGGGCATCCGCTTCGTGACCGAGATGTGCAAGATGCGCGCGTTCGTGGACCTGTGGGATGAAATCTGCACGGAGCGTTACGGCGTAACCGACCCGAAACTGCGCCGGTTCCGCTATGGGGTACAGGTCAACAGCCTCGGCCTGACCGAACAGCAGCCCGAGAACAACCCCTATCGCATCCTGCTGGAGATGCTGGCCGTCACGCTCTCAAAGAATGCGCGCGCGCGGGCCGTGCAATTGCCAGCATGGAACGAGGCGCTGGGCCTGCCCCGGCCATGGGACCAGCAATGGAGCCTGCGGATGCAGCAGGTGCTGGCCTTCGAGACGGACCTTCTGGAATATGACGACCTGTTCGACGGCAATCCTGCGGTGGAGCGCAAGGTCGAGGCGCTGAAGGCGGGCGCGCGGGACGAGCTGGCCCGTATCGACGAGATGGGCGGGGCCATGGCCTCCATCGACTATATGAAGCGTCAGCTTGTCGAAGCCAACTCGGCCCGCATTGCCGGGATCGAGAGCGGCGCGCAGACGGTGATCGGCGTGAATCGCTTCACCGAAACCGCCGAATCGCCCCTGACGGCGGGGGATGGCGGCATCCTCGTTGTCGATCCGGCGGTGGAGGCCGAGCAGGTCGGGCGTCTGGAAGCATGGCGTGAGCAGCGGGGCGATGTCTCCGGCGCGTTGGATGACCTACGCACGGCGGCGGTCGAGGGGCGCAATATCATGCCCGCCTCCATCGCCGCCGCCAGGGCAGGCGTCACGACCGGCGAATGGGGTACCGTCATGCGCGAGGTCTTCGGCGAATACCGCGCGCCCACAGGCGTTAGCGCCTCGGCACAGGCCACCGTCACCGACGAAGCCGCGATGCAGCAGGTCCGCGCGGATGTGGAGCGCGTATCCGCCGCGAGTGGTCGGCGCATCAAGTTCCTCGTTGGCAAGCCGGGTCTCGACGGCCATTCCAACGGGGCCGAGCAGATCGCGGTTCGCGCGCGCGATTGCGGGATGGAGGTCGTCTACGAGGGCATTCGCCTGACCCCCGCGCAAATCGTCAATACGGCGCTGGAGGAAGGCGTCCATGTCGTCGGGTTGTCGATCCTTTCCGGCTCGCATATGCCGCTGGTGACGGAGGTGATGGACCTGATGCGCCAGCAGGGGCTGGACGATATCCCCGTCATCGCGGGCGGGATCATCCCCGACAGCGACGCGGCACAACTCCGTGCCGCCGGAGTCGCGCGGGTCTATACGCCGAAGGATTTCGAGCTGACAAAGATCATGGCCGATATCGTCGGGCTGGTGGAGGAGCGAGAGGACAAGGCGGCGTGATCGTCTTGATTCGACCTCCTTTCCGGGCGAAAAGCCAGCGCAGGGCGACATTTACCGCGCAAAGACAGAGATCCGCCGAATGACCAGACTGACCAGACGCACCGTCCTTGCTGGCAGCATCGCCCTCGCCGCCCCCGCATGGGCAGCCAGCCTTTTCGACCCCACATCGCAGGAACAGGACGCTGCGCTTGCGACGCTGAATACGCCCGGTCACGCCCTGTTGTTAAGGCATACGCTCGCGCCGGGGCATGGCGATCCGGCGGATTTTTCGCTCCGGCAATGCCAGACCCAGCGCAATCTCGATGATGTGGGGCGTGAACAGGCGGTGAAAGTCGGCGCATGGCTGCGCGCAAAGGGGGTCGCGCCCACGACCGTCTACAGCAGTCAGTGGTGCCGATGTCTCGATACCGCCAATCTGATGGGGTTCAGGCCCGTCGTGGAGGAGGTGTCGCTCAACTCCATCGCCGACATGCCCGGCACGGAAGCCGCGAAACTCCGCAAGCTGCGGCGTTTCATCGGCAAGCTGGCCGCAAAACCCGGCCCCGCGATCCTTGTCACCCATTCCACCATCGGCACGCATCTGATCGGTGGATTGCTCGGCTCAGGCGAGGGTGCGGTCATCCGTATGCAGCCCGACGGCTCGACCTCCTCCATCGGGCGCATCCTGTTCGGAATGGAGCGCGTCTGACGCGGGGCATTGCCACGGACGCCATGGCTTTGCATAACAGGGACCGCAATTCCCCTGTCCCGCCAGCACTGGAGCCGTGATGAAACCCGAAATCCTGATGATGGGTCCGATGATGCCGCATGTGGAGGCGGCGCTCGACGATGCCTACACGGTCCACCGGCTGTTCCAAGCCGATGACCGCGAAGCTCTGCTGGCTGATGCGGGACCGCGCATCCGGGGCATCGCAACGGACGGGGGCATCGGGGCAAGCGCCGATCTGATGGGCAAGCTGCCCGCCCTTGAAGTCGTGTCGTGCTATGGCGTCGGCGTGGATGCCATTGACCTTGGCCATGCGGCATCACGGGGGGTGACGGTCACGAACACGCCCGACGTGCTCAATGACGATGTGGCGAACATGGCTGTTGCACTGGTTCTGGCGACCAGCCGCACCCTTGTCGCCAACGATACCTATGTGCGGCAGGGTAAATGGCAGTCAAACGGCGCGCCCCCTCTCGCCCGTTCGATCCGGGGGGCGAAGGTCGGCATTCTCGGGCTGGGTCGAATCGGCAAGGATATCGCGCTGAAGCTGGGCGTTTTCGGCTGTGAGATCGCCTATCACGGGCGCTCGAAGCAGGACGTGCCGTATGCGTATTTCGATGACCTGACCGATATGGCCCGCGCGGTCGATTACCTGATCGCCATATGCCCCGGCGGCCCCTCGACCAACGGTATCGTCAACGCGCAGGTGCTCGAGGCGCTGGGCAAGGACGGCACGTTTATCAATGTCGCACGCGGGTCCGTGCATGACGAGGAGGCACTGGTCGCGGCTCTGTGTAGTGGCACCCTCGGTGCAGCGGGCCTCGATGTCTTCGCGCAGGAGCCGGGTGTGCCCGAAGCCCTGCTCAAGATGGACAATGTGGTCCTGCAACCGCATCAGGGCAGCGGCACCGTCGAGACCCGCCGCGCCATGGGCGATCTGGTCATCGAGAACCTGCGCCGCCATTTCGCCGGTGAGCCGGTCAAGACACCTGTATCCTGAATCTCGGAGAACGACATGAGCGACAAGCAAAAAGTGGGCTTCATCGGCGTGGGCCTCATGGGCCACGGCATGGCAAAGAACATCCTCGAAAAAGGCTACCCCCTTCAGGTGATGGGCAACCGCAACCGCAAGCCCGTGGACGACCTCGTCGGGCGCGGCGCGACGGAGGCGACCTCGCCGAAGGCCATGGCCGAGTCATGCGACGTGGTGCATCTGTGCGTGACATCCTCGGTGCAGGTCGAGGATCTGTGCCGCAGGGAAGATGGCCTGCTGGCCGGGGCGCATGACGGCCTGATCGTCATCGACTGCTCCACCGCCGACCCGACCTCGACAATGGCGCTGGTAGAGGAATTCAGGGCAAAGGGCGCGACGATGATCGACGCCCCGCTCGGCATGACGCCCAAGGAAGCGCAAACAGGCGAGTTGAATACCTTCGTCGGATCGGATGATGCAACGCTGGCAAAGGTGCGTCCGATCCTCGAAACCTGGGCGAAGAACATCACCCATATGGGCGCGGTCGGCACCGGGCACAAAGCCAAGCTCATCAACAACTTCCTCGCTCTGGGCTATAATGCCCTCTATGCGGAGGCTTATACGGCCTGCCGCAAGGCCGGGGTTGATCTGGAGAAGTTCCGCGAGCTGATTACCGCCGGGGGGATCAATGCGGGCCTGTTCCAGCGCATGAGCAATTACATCATCGACGGCGACCCCGAAGCGCATCTCTTCACACTGAACAACTGCCTGAAAGACATCAAGTATTTCGGGCAACTCGCCGATTCCGCGAACATGGCCGCCCCGATGACCGGCGCGGCGAAGACGTATTATCATCTCGCCGTGGCGCAGGGCGGCGGCGAGGAGCATATGCCCATGCTGACCGATTACGTCAGCGTCGCAAGCGGAGCGGAGAAGACTGTACGAAAGGGCTGAAGCGCGCATAGAGCGGGCGCGATATGCTATTCGTCTGGATCTCGCCCGTTCTGCTGTTTCTCGCCCTTATGGCGAGCCGAACCGTTCCCGCCGTTCCGGCGGCAGCCCTGTCGCTTGGACTGTCCGTCCTCATCGTATCGGCGGGCATCGGGCCGGTCGGCATCGCATCCGCCGAAATGGTGGCTATTGTGGTGGCGGGGGCATGGGTTGCCCTGCCTGCGGTTCTCGTCATTCTCACGGGGCTGTATTTCACCGAAGTGCTGGTCGCGGCGCGGAACATCCCGGTGCAGCCGGTGGTCACCGCCCTGTCCCCCCGGCATCTGGGCACCATATGCCTGTTTCTGGGGCCTTTCGTCGAGACGGCGACAGGGTTCGGCGTGGGGTATGTCGTGGCCATCCGTGCGGTTCTGGCGTCGGGGATCGGCCCCGCCACGGCCCTTGCCCTTGCGGCGTTCAGCCAGATGCTCGTTCCATGGGGGGCGCTGGGGATCGGAACGCAGATCAGTGCGGCTATCGTCGGGATACCGGTCGAGATGCTGGGCTGGCGCATTGCGATCATCACGGCCCCTATGCTGTGGGCGACGCTTCTCGTCTACCGGCGCATACTGGGGCAGGCGGGTATCAGCATCGACGCCGCGCAGAACCGTGAGGATGCGGCCACGGTCCTCGCCCTCTCGCTGCTGCTCATCGTCACAAACGCCCTCCTGCCCATCGAACTGGCGGGATTGCTGGCCATCGGTCCCGTCTTGCTGTTCCGGCTCTGGAGGCAGGAGCGGGAGGCGGTCTTCTCGCTCGGAGCATTCCGACAGGCGGCACCCTATATCATTCTCATCGCCTTGCTTGCCCTGACCAAGCTGGTTCCCGGCATCCACGCGATTCTGGCGACCCCCGCTTTCACGCCCGGACAGGGCGCACCCGCCTTCGCACCGCTGGCCAGTCCGGCCAATGTGCTCGTGCTGGCCGCGATCCTCGGATGCATCGCCCATGGGCAATGGTCTGCCCTGCGCGCGGCAATCCCCGGCGCGCTGGCAAAAGGCACCCGCGCGTCGATCCTGACGATCCTGCTTGTCGCCCTTGCATGGGTGATCGTGCGGTCGGGCATCGCGCAAGCGGTCGCGGACGCCCTGCGGAGTGCAATGGATGACTATGCCGCGCTGGTCGTGCCGGTTCTGGGCAGCATCGGCGGCTATCTGACCGGCAGCAATACAGGCGCGGGCAGCCTCGCCATGCCGATAGCGGAATCGGTGGCCTCTGGCCCGGTCCTGCCATGGATCGCGGCGGCGGCGATCATGGCGGGCAGTGTCTTCACCGCCTTCTCCCCCGTGCGCTTTGCCATGGGACAGGCCATCGCCAGAGCCACGGCGCAGGACAGCCGCACAGCCCTGCGCCTGCTGCTGCCGTTTGCAGTCTGCACGGTGGGGATCGCCGTTCTCACGGTCTTCGTCGCCCGGCACCTCGCAGGCTGATTCTACAGGGTCGTGGTCACGCCGCCATCGACATAGAGGATATGTCCGTTCACGAAGCTGGAGGCATCGGAGGCGAGATAGATCGCCGCCCCGGACAACTCCTCCAGCTTGCCCCAGCGCCGTGCGGGGGTGCGTCCGGTCAGCCAGCCGCTGAACGTCTCGTCCCTGACAAGCGCCTCGGTCAGTTCGGTCTCGAAATAGCCGGGGCCGATGCCGTTCACCTGAATGCCATGCGGTCCCCAGTCGATGCACATACCCTTGGTCAGCATCTTGAGCGCGCCTTTGGAGGCGGCATAGGGCGCAATGGAGGGGCGGCCCAGCTCAGACTGAACAGAGCAGATATTGATGATCTTGCCGCGCTTGCGCGGGATCATGCAATTGGCCACGGCCTTCGAGACGTAAAAGACCGAATCGAGATTGGTATCCATCAACTCGCGCCAGTCGCTTTCGGGAAATTGCTCGAGGGGCGCGCGCCGCTGGATGCCCGCATTGTTCACGAGGATATCGAGGGGGGCATGGTCGCGCTCGATGCGGGGAATGGCCTCGGCCACGGCCTCGGCATCGGTCACGTCAAATACCGCTTCATCGACCGCGATTCCCTCGGCGCGCAGCGTCTCCGCTGCCTTTGCCAGCCTGGCCGGACCACGCCCGTTGAGGACGATCCGCGCACCGGCCTGCCCCAGCCCCCGCGCCAGCGCGAAGCCGATACCCTGACTGGACCCGGTGATGAGAGCGGTGCGCCCTTCGAGGCTGAAGAGGGAGAGGGTCATGCGGTTGTCCTTTCAGCGAGACTTGATAAGGCTTCACGCATAGCCCGCACCCGTCGAAAGGTCATCCAATGAAAGCCCCCATACTATGAAAACCGTCGTCATCCACGCCGCCCGCGACCTGCGCGTCGAAGACCGCGAGGCCGCTGCACCGGGTCCGGGCGAAGTCGCTGTGGCGATCCGGGCGGGGGGTATCTGCGGATCAGACCTGCATTACTACACCAATGGCGGATTCGGGGCGATCCGGGTGATTGATCCGATGGTGCTGGGCCATGAGGTCGCGGGCGAGATCGCGGCGCTCGGGCCGGGGGTGAGCGGGTTGTCGGTGGGGGACCGGGTGGCGGTAAACCCGTCCCTGCCCTGTGGCGGGTGCGCGTTCTGCCTGCGCGGCGAGCCGAACCACTGCCTCGATATGCGATTTTTCGGCAGTGCGATGCGGCGGCCCCATATCGACGGGGCCTTTTGCGAGATGCTGGTGACCGAGGCCGCGCGCTGCGTTGTCGTGCCCGCCTCCATGCCCTTCGCGCAGGCGGCGTTTGCCGAGCCGCTGGCGGTCGTCCTGAACGCCGTGCAGAAGGCCGGGCCTCTGATCGGGCGGCGGGTGCATGTGGCCGGATGCGGCCCTATCGGTGCGCTGACCGTGCTGGTGGCGCGAGCGGGCGGGGCGGCGGAGATCGTCGCGACCGATATCGTGGACGAAGCCCTGGCGACCGTCGCCGGGGTGGGAGCCGACCGCACGATCAACGTCGCCGATGATCCCGACGCCATGGCCGCCTATGCCGCAGACAAGGGCTATTTCGATGTGATGTTCGAAGCCTCCGGCAACGGTGCCGCCCTGCGGACGGGGCTGGAGGTCGTGCGCCCCGGCGGCACCATCGTTCAGCTTGGCCTCGGGGGCGATGTCACACTGCCGCAGAACATGGTCGTGGCCAGGGAACTCATCATCCGGGGCACGTTCCGTTTCCATAACGAATTTGTCATCGCCACACGGATGATCGCCGACGGACGGCTCGATGTCACCCCGCTCCTGACCGCAACTCTGCCGGTAATCCGTGCCGAAGAGGCCTTCGCGCTGGCCACGGATCGAAGCCGGGCCATGAAGGTACAGCTCGAATTCGGCTGAATTTAACGAAAACGAACTTCTGCGAAACTCTCTCTCAACACCCTTGCCGTACACCTGCCGGAAATGGCGCATGACGCCCTTCGTGCAGGAGACCGACATGAAAACCGCGACCGCCCTGACGGCAGCCATAGCTTTGCTCGCGCTATCGGCCTGTGGTGACGAGACATCAACCGATACCGGAAGTGCCGGTGAAAACCGGCGTGTCGAACGATCCGAAACCCCGGACAGGCCGGTCAGGATCGCCGAGGTCGAGCCGGAAGTCATCGAGGAACCAGAAGTCGTCGAAGAAGAACCCGTGGATGCCGTGATCGCTTTCCGGGGTGAAGACGGCGAGCTTGCCCTCGACCGCAAGGCGCTGAAAATGGTTTCGCCCGTTCATGACGCGGAAAACGATGTCTGGTCGGTCTTCGTACAGCTCGACAAGCCCGCCGCCGAGAAATTCTACACGCTCACGACCAAGACCCATGGCGAGGCACTGTCTATCGTCGTGGACGACATGATCGTCAGCGCGCCGGTTCTGGAAAACCCGGTCTACGGGGGCGGTTTTGTCTTCGATGTCGATAATGGTGAAGCGGCCAGTGCGGTCGTGGCGGCTCTGACCGGCGAGGAACAGAATATCGCCGTGGCCCACGAGATCGCCGCAGAGGATGCCCTGCCTGATCCAGCCGACGGGGATGAAGCGGCGGAAGACGTCGCCAGCGTCGGGGACGACGAGGAATAACACCCCGTCACGACATGCAGAGGGACGACCTGCATCGCCTCGCCCCGTGAAACGGGCGGGGTGTTTTCATGTTCGGGGTTCAGCGGCGATCCCGAACGGAGTATGGACAGAGAATGGATGTCTTCGAGATCGATACGGTCGTCATAGGGGCCGGCGTGGTGGGGCTTGCCATCGCACGGGCACTGGCCATCGCGGGTCATGAGACCCTGATTCTGGAAAAGAACGCAGTCTTCGGCGAGGAGACGAGCGCGCGAAACTCAGAAGTCATCCATGCAGGTATCTATTACGATGCCGGGTCCGCAAAGGCGCGCCATTGCGTCGCCGGAAAGCACAGGCTCTATGATTATTGCGCGAGAGCGGGCATCTCCCATCGCCGCTGCGGCAAGCTGATCGTCGCGACGGATGCAGCGGAAAGCATACGGCTGGAAGGCATAGCCGCCGGAGCGGCGGCGAATGGCGTGGACGATCTCGAATTTCTCGATGGGGCGCGCGCCGTCGCCATGGAACCGGCCCTGTCCGTTGACAGTGCCCTGCTCTCGCCCTCCACCGGCATCGTGGACAGCCATGCGCTGATGCTGGCCTATCTCGGCGAGGCCGAGGCCCATGACGCACAGCTCGTGACCCATTCCCCCATCGGCGGCGGATCACTGCGCGAGGATGGCCGGATCGACCTGGCGGTCGGGGGGGATGCGCCGATGCGGCTCGTGGCGCGGCATGTGGTCAATGCGGGGGGTCTCTGGGCGCAGGATGTGGCGGCGGGGATCGCCGGACTGCCCGCTCCACCGGGCCGGGTGCTGGTCAAGGGCAGCTATTTCGCGCTGACGGGCCGTGCGCCCTTCACCCGGCTGATATACCCGGTGCCGGTCGATGGAGGGCTGGGCGTTCATCTCACCCTCGACATGGCGGGCCGGGCGAAGTTCGGGCCGGATACGCAATGGCTGGAGAGCGACGATCCCGCCGACGTCGATTACACTGTCGATCCGGCCCGAAGCGAGACGTTCCACGACGCGATCCGCCGGTACTGGCCCGCCCTGCCCGACGGGGCGCTCGCCGCCGATTATGCCGGGGTCCGGCCCAAGGTTTCCGGCGATGCCTATCCCGACTTCCGCATCGAAGGCCCGGAAGTGCATGGGCTGGCAGGCCATGTCATGCTCTACGGCATCGAATCTCCGGGCCTGACCGCATCCCTGTCAATCGCCGACGAGGTGCTGGCAAAACTGCAATCCTGATCGCCCGCCCGTTTATTCAGCAGTCACGGCATCCAGGATCAGCGAGAAGGCGGTCGGGTCCGATACCATGCGGGCGTGTTCCGCTTCGATGACCGACAGCACCTTGCGCGGATGGGAGCCTGCATCCTCGAAGCCTGCACTGGCACTGCTCAGAAGAACCGTACCGTCGCCATCGGCCTGCGTGACTTCCTCGACTCTATGGTTATCGACCATCCGCACGGTCTTCAGCGTCTCGCCGCCCGTCCCCGCGATGACGTGAAGGTCCAGACCTTCGGGGGGATTGATGGGGCGATCTGCGGCACGATGGAAGACCCCGGCCCATGCGATGAGCGCCGCCTGCCGCGCCAGTCCCCTCTGATCGGGGTCATCACCGGCCCCGGCCAGCCAGCGCCGCTGTTCCGCCTCCAGCGGGTTGGCAAGGCCCCAGCCCCGGCGCTGCCACAATGCCGGATCGAAACCGCCATCGTCGCGCGAGGTGCCGTCCTCTTCCTGCAACGCGCCTGCTGCGGGCCGGGGCATCAACTCGAAGCTGGACGGATGGGTGGCCAGCATCGTCGTGGGGAAGGTCGGGACAAGCGGCCCCGCGACCCGGTTGCCGTTGATCGTGTTCCGCACCGCAACCGCCGATCCCCGCAGGGGCGGGCCGACAAGAACCGCGCGCCTGACCTGCCTTGCTCCGGCCCAGGTGATCGCGGGTGGCTCACCCGCCGCATTCAGCGGGGCAGTGCCGTACATAAGGTAATACAGCGCAACCGTACCCCCCATGGAATGGCCGACGAGAACGACCTTTTCCGCCCCCTCGCCCCGTGCCTCCAGCGCCTCGCCGAGCGCCCGCGCCCCGTCCACGATGGAGCGGCGCCAGTCATAGGGAAAGGCCGTCAATGCAGGCCCGGTTGCCGGAATCGCACCCGGTTCCGTCTCGGGGAGTCCGGCAAGGGCCAGACCGTCAAGCGCATCCTCGTAGATCGGTATACTCACCCGCATTCCGAGAATGGTGCGCCCGGCACGGCGCAAAGCGTCGAGAGGCCGGATCGTATCCATCGCCGCCCGTTCTCCCTCCGGCGGCGGCGAGATCGGCAGGGATAACTGACGCAGACCCTCCGGTGTGCGGGGATCGACGGACAGCGCATCCTGACGCCCCCAGACCCGCTCGCCTGTCTGCGAATTTTCCAGCGATGCCGCCAGCGTCCCCGGCAGGAAGACGACGACCGGCGCACGCGCCGCAATCCGGGGCCTTGCCTGCTCTGCCAGCATCGGCAGTTCCGACCCGCCCGAACACCCGGCCAGCGCCGCAAGTGCCGTGAAAAAAGCGACTGTCCTGACCGCCATTGTTATCCCCTGTTCCGCAAATGGCGCTCAAGCACGAGGCCGCATCACCATTGCAACGCCGATGACCGCCAGAACGATCCCGCATAATGCGGCGATGCCGAAGGTTTCCCCGAACAACGCCCAGCTCATGATCGCCGTACAGGGCGGAATCAGGAAGAAAAGGCTAGCCACACGCCCTGCGGAATCCTGCCGGATCAGCACCATCAGCAGACCGACAGCCCCCAGCGACAGCACGATGACCAGCCAGCCGAGAGCAAAGATGAACTCACCCGTCCAGACGATCCGGTTCGTCTCCAGCATCAGGGCGAGCGGAGTCAGCACGGCAAGGGCGGCGGCGAACTGGATCGCGGTTCCGGCCCGCAAGGGAGCACCGGCGCAGAATTTCTTCTGATAAAGCGTTGCGACCGAGATCGACAGCAACGACATCAAACACAGGCCAATACCCACAGGACTGCCCAGCCCCGCCGTCAGCTTTTCGCCGATCACCAGCCCCGCCCCTGCGATACCGAGGCCCAGTCCGGCCCATTGCACCCGCGTCATCCTCTCGCCCAGCACCCATCGCGCCAGAAAGGCGGTCAGGATCGGCTGCATACTCACGATCAGGGCCGAAACCGCCGCCTCGATACCGATGGATATCGCGACGAAGACCCCGCCCAGATATCCGGCATGAAGCAGAATGCCGACCAGCGCCTGATGCGTCGCCTGCCTGCCCGTGGGCCACGGACCGCCCGCCAATAGGGTCCACAGCACCAGCGCCAGGCTTGCCAGCGCGAAACGCACGGCCAGAAACGTCAGCGGCTCGGCATAGGGAAGCCCGTATTTCGCACCGATGAATCCGGTACTCCACAGCACGACGAACAGTGGAGCGGCCACCGTCCCCAGCGTGAGGAAAGACCCCCGCTTGTCGTTCATGTCACGATACGACTGGACAAGACCGCTTTCGCCTTTATTTCGCCGTTCAGGGCTTTTGTGGAGAAACCTTCGATATGGCGATCAAAGAGCTACCACCGATCGGCGACGATGCAAGCTTGCTGATCGTCGATGACGACGCACCGTTCCGCACACGGCTTGCCCGTGCGATGGAAGGGCGAGGGTTCACGACCACTGCGCTGGAAAGCGTGGAGGAAGGCATTGCCTATGTCCGGCGCACACCGCCCGCCTTCGCGGTGATCGATCTGCGGCTGGAGGACGGAAACGGTCTCGACGTGGTTGAGGAAATTCGCAAGACGCGCGAGGATGCGCGGGTGATCGTGCTGACCGGCTATGGCGCCATCGCGACAGCCGTGGCGGCGGTGCGGGCGGGGGCGGTGGATTACCTGGCCAAGCCCGCCGATGCGGATGATATCGAAAACGCGCTGCGTGCCCCGGATTCGGGCAAGCCGCCGCCGCCGGAGAACCCCATGTCCGCCGACCGGGTTCGCTGGGAACATATCCAGCGGGTCTTTGAGCTGTGCGACCGCAACGTATCCGAGACCGCGCGCCGCCTGAACATGCACCGCCGGACCCTGCAGCGTATTCTCGCCAAGCGCAGCCCACGCTGAAACACAAAAAAGCCGCCCGTGCGTCCTGCACGGGCGGCTTTTCCGGTCAGTCGATCCGGCGGCTCAGACGTCGTCGCCCAGCGCAGCCTCCAGATCACCTTTCAGTTTCTGGGCCTTGCCCTTCAACTGCTGCACCTCACCCTCGGCTTCCAGACGCTCGTTATCGGTCGCTTCGCCTGCGGAATCCTTCACCTTGCCGACGGCATCATTGGCTGCGCCTTTGATCTTACTGGTCAGTTCGCCCATATCTCATACTCCTCGGATCATGCGGGAGGGCCGGAGCCGCCCGCTTCATGCTGCACCAATGGGCGCGCAGGCGTATTGTTCCCGGAACTTTACGATAGACGCATAACGGGGGGCACGGCATGAGAGGCAGCAGCCCCATCGCGCCCCGGAGACCACCCATGCCCCAACCCGATCATGTCATGCGCCTCAAACCCGCCGATGAGGATGGGCTGGATGATGACCTGAAAGCCTATTTCGCGACATGCCTTGAAAAGCTGGGCATGGTGCCGAATGTCCTGCGCGCCTATGCGTTGCGGCCAGAAAAGCTCCGCCTGTTCTCGCGCATGTATAACGAGCTGATGCTCGGGCAGTCGGGGCTGTCGAAGCTGGAACGCGAAATGATCGCGGTCACGGTCTCGGCGGAGAACCGATGCTATTACTGCCTTGTCGCCCACGGACAGGCCGTCCGGGCATTATCGGATGACCCGGCACTGGGCGAGATGCTGGCCTTCAACTACCGGGTCGCGGCATTGCCGACGCGGCAGCGCGCCATGCTCGATTTCGCCGCGAAGCTGGCCACGGCACCGCAGGACATCACGGAAGATGATCGCGAGGGATTACGCGCGGAAGGATTCTCGGACGAGGATATCTTCGACATCTGCGATGTGGCCGGGTTCTTCAGTTACACGAACAGGGTAGCCCATGGTCTGGATATGATGCCGAACCCTCAATATCATGCGATGAACCGGTGACGAGGCCGGTCATGCCCCCCCGCCCCGACGCCTCGACGGGCAGGCTCGTTTCGCTGATGCTGCTTGCCCTTGCCCTGCTCGCCGTTCAGGACGCAATGGCCAAGGCTCTGGGCGAAACACTCTCGATCTGGCAATTCCACCTCATCCGGGCGATCTTCATCATCGGTTTCGTCGGCCTCTATGCATGGTTCAGGGGTGTCGGGCCGGATCTGGTCATCCGCAATCCGGGCTGGGCCGTCCTGCGCGGGCTGCTGATGTATGGCGCGTTCCTGCTGTTCTATCTGTCGATGACACTCGCGAGTTTCTCGCTCTCGGCGGCGGCCTTCTTCACGATGCCCCTCTATATCACGCTGCTCGGCATCGTCTTCGGGGGAGAGCGGGCAAGCCGGGCACGTCTGGCGGCGCTCGTGGCCGGATTTGCAGGCGTCCTCCTGATCGTGCAGCCCTGGGCGGAAGAACCGGCCTTCGAGCTGATCTATGCGCTCGGCGGGGCGGTCTGTTATGCGCTGGCCATGTCGATGACCCGGCTGAAGCTGGCGCAGGACGGATCGGCGGGCATCTACATGGTGCAGAGCCTCGTCTATATTCAGGTTTCCATCGTCGCGATCATGGCTCTCGATCTGGTCGCGCTTCCGGTCAGGACGAGCGAGGCGATGCCGTTCCTGTTGTCGGGCTGGACGGTGCCGACGGGCGGATTGTGGTGGATATTGCTGGCCACCGCCGTCACACATCTTGCCGGATCACTGGCCCTGATCCGCGCCTATCAGAGCGGCGAGGCAGGTATCGTCGGGCCGCTGGAGTATATGTACCTGCCGATGGCCACCGTGATTGATATCGCGATCTGGAACATCACGCCGACGCCGGTGACGCTGGCCGGGATGACTCTGATCGCGGCAGCGGGTATCGCGATTGCGCGGGCGGGGGCACGGTAGAGACACGATGATGTCGCGAACAGGCGCGCATCCCCTCGCGCGACCGGGCGATGTGAACGTATGGATACCGAAGAAGCCCCCATCCCCACCGCCGGAAATACCATCCTGCTGACGATCATGGCCATGGCCTTCTTCGCCATGCAGGACACGATGGTGAAGGTGATCAGCGATACCGTATCGATCTGGCAACTCTATCTGGCCCGCGCGGTGATCGTTCTGGGCCTTCTGACCGCGACAATGGGGTTTTTCAGGCCGATGAGCGGGCTGAAGCTGGTCAATCCGGGATGGGCCGCGCTGCGCTCGCTCTTCATGGCCGGTGCGTTCCTGTGCTTCTATCTGTCGATGCCATTCCTGTCGCTGAGTCAGGCGGCGGCGGCGTTCTTCACGGGGCCGTTATTCATCACGCTGTTCGGCGCGATCATCAACCGGGAGCGGGTCGGGCCGCGCCGGATCGTGGCGCTGATCCTGGGGTTCCTGGGGGTTCTGGTCATCGTCGAGCCATGGGGCGAGCGGCTGGAGCCGATGATGCTGCTGCCCGTGGGGGCCGCGATATCCTACGCCATGGCTATCGTCATCACACGCGCCCGATGTCTGGAAGACAGCGCCGTGGCCCTTTCCACCGTTCAGAACGTCATCTTCGCACAGGTTGCTCTGCTGGGGCTGATCCTGACCGATACGCTCCAGCCGGGGGCGGAGGCGGTGGCGGGCTATCCCTTCCTGCTGGCACCGTGGACCCGCGCCGACCTGATCGTCTGGGTGATGATCGCCGCGACCGCCGTGACCCATATCGTCGGCGCGATCACCCTCACCCATGTCTATCAGCACGCCGAGGCCAGCAAGGTCGCACCGCTGGAATACAGCTATCTGGCCATTGTGCCGTTCTTCGACTGGCTGGTCTGGGGAACGGTTCCGACCGCCGCGATCCTCACCGGCATGGTTCTGATCGCGGTGGCGGGCGGGTTCGTCTCATGGCGCGAGGGCACTCCGGTCCGACCCCGACCGCAGACCCACGGGGAAGAACCCGCATGAACGAGCGGACATTGTGCATTGAAAGGGGTCCGCTTTCGCCGCCTGACGACTCGAACGTGAAACCGACGCTCCATCCATATCGAATGCAAATTCGCCCTATACTTTCGGGCGATCCAGCGAGAAGACATCCCGCACCGTCGAGTAGTCCATATATCCCAGCCGGGCGAGCGGATTATAGGTCGTAACGTCCAGCTTTCCGTCCACCAGCGCCTCATCGGCGATATGGATACCGACGACCTCGCCGAAGATCACATGGGAGCCGCGCACCCCGTTCTGGCCGGGGAAGCCCAGATTGACATGGTGACGGCACTCCATCGCGATGGGCGCATTGGCAATACGGGGCGGTGCGACGATGGTGGACGGCGCTTTTTCCAGCCCGGCCCGCTTGAACTCGTCGTCGTTATGCGCGTATCCGCCGGAGGTGACGTTCATTGCGTCCCGCATGGCATGAGGGACGATATGCACAACGAATTCGCCCGTGTTCAGGATATTCGTCAGCGTATCCTTGTCCTCGTTGCTCGGCACGGGGGAGCTGGAAATCATCAGCATCGGCGGTGCATCGGCAACGGCGTTGAAAAAGCTGTAGGGCGCGAGATTGGCGACCCCCTCGGTGCTGAGGCTCGATACCCACGCGATCGGGCGCGGGGCGACAATGGCCTTGAAGGGGTTATGGGGCAGGCCGTGGCCGTCTTTGGGTTCGTAGAACATCGTCGGAAGTCCTTTTGTAATCAGTCCAGCGCGAAGACGAGGACTTTCAGATAACCGCTTTCGGACAAGGCCGGATGCACGGGATGATCGGCCCCGGCCCGCCCGGAATGGATCAGCCGCGCACGACGGTGACCCCGGTGGAACATCCGCATCGCCGTCCCCATCAGGGCATCGGGCGTCACGGCGTGGGAGCAGGAACAGACGGTCAGGATACCGCCCTCCGCCACGAGAGGCAGCGCGAGCCGCGTGACACGCTCATAAGCCCGCAACCCCGCCTCCAGCGTTTCCTTGCGCGGGGCAAAGGCAGGCGGATCGCAGACGACGATATCGAAGGTTTCGCCCTCCGCCGTCAGCGCCCGCATGGCATCGAAGGCATCGCCCTGCCGCAGCACCAGACGGTCCCCGTAGCCCGTATCCGCCGCCGCCTGCGCCGCCAGTTCCAGCGCCCTGGCCGAGCCATCCAGCGCCACCGCCCCGGACGCCCCTGCGCCCAGCGCCGCCAGCGCGAAGCCGCCCGTATGGGCGAAGACATCCAGAACACGCTTATCTTTGGCCAGCGATGCCACAAAAGCATGGTTCGGGAACTGATCGAAATACACGCCGGTCTTCTGCCCCGCTTCGATATCCGCATAGAGCGATCCGGCTTCCGTACCGATCTTCACAGGGCCGTCGAGCGCACCGCGTACAGTCTCGCGCCCGCCCTCCAGTCCTTCCTGCGTTCGCCCACGGGAATCGCGGTTCACCACGACCGTTGCAGGGGCCAGCAGGTCATCGAGGGCCGACAGGATTTGCGGTAACACGGCTTCGGCCCAGGCCGTGTTGGGCTGGATGACCAGCAGATCATCCATCCGATCCACGACCAGACCGGGCAACCCGTCGCCCTCCGCGTGAACAAGCCGGTAGAACGGCCTCGGATACAGCCGCTCCCGCACAGCAAGCGCCCGCGCGAGGCGACCGGCAATCCATGCGCCGTCAATGGTGGCGTCGGGATCGCGGTCCAGATCGCGGGCGGCAATGCCCGAACCGGGGTTGAAGGCGACCACACCGACCGGAACGCGCTTGGCATCCTCCAGCACAACCGGGGTGCCCGGCTGAATGGCCCCGGTGCGGCGGTCAAGGACCAGCTCATCCCTGTAGATCCACGGGTGGCCGCCGAGATACGCCTTGCCCTTGTTCGGGCGCAGCCGGGCCGTGCGGTAGGGTTCGTCTGTCATTTCAGCGACTTTCCGGGGGAAGGGTTGAGGCGCAGATGGTATTCCACCTCGCCGACGGCACCGGGGCGGAACAGCCCCTCGAATTCCCATTGCAGTGCCCCCCCCGGATCGGGCGAGGTCATGCTGTCGAGCGGCTCGGGCGCGATTCTGACGGAGGGCGATCCGGGCAGAAGGGTCGTGCGGGTCGATATCACATCGCGGATCACGATGCGCTCCACTTCCCTCAGACCCGTGTTCTCGAAAGCGATCCGCACGATCAGGCAATCGCCGGGGGCGGCGTCCTTGGTCGATTCGAAAACCGCATTCTGTGCATGTTCATCGGCAAGCGATCCGTCACAATCCCGGTCGAGCGCAACCCGTTTGTCGGTGTCGATGGTCCGGGCCGAGCCGGTGCCGCTGCGGATCACGAGTCGCAGGGTCGAGCCGAAGCTGCGCCCGTCACCGGTCAGCACCACGGTCCGCAGGCGGGACGTATCGACCCAGCCCAGCGGCAATCGGTCGGGCGCGACCGTCCGCATCACCATCTGCACCGTCGATCCGGGCGTGAAACCGGCTCCGTCCATCCATGGCGTAAGCTGCCCGTCCTCTCCGCGCTCGAACAGAGTCCATTCCAGCCCCGCTGAGCTTTCAGGCGACAGCGACACGCGGAAGGGACCGAGCCATGGCGGCACCACCAGTTCCACGGGATGCGCGATGCGGCGGTCCTCACCGAGCTGGATCATCGTGGAGGGACCGAACCGGATGGCCGGAGCGATGAACCGCAGGGGCTGCGTTTCCGCGCCGGAATACTCCCGCGTCCGTTCCGGGTCGGCATTGCCCCTGTAGGAACCGAGCGACCCGATGACATCGACAGTCGGTGCCACTGCGATACGATCCGCCCCCAGCGGCCCGCTCAGCTCGATCCCGACGCATTCATCCTTCTGAAGCGGGGCATCCCCGGTATCGAGGGTCAGTCTCGACGCCTCCGCCGCCAGCCGCGATTGTCCGGGCGCTGCGGTTCCGCTCGGCAGATCGGCCACATCGCCCGTCCGTACGGCTTCGAGCGGAACCGTGAAGGCGCGCTTGCGGGTTTCATCGGAGGCGAGATCGAACCGGCTCGGCAGGTCCACGACCAGCCGCGTCCCGAAGGCCGGGCTGTCGCCGTAATTACACACGAGCGCGGTGACACCCAGCGCCTCGCCGGGATGGATCACCCGATCATCATCGAGAGAGAAGAGTTTCAGCCGAAGATCAGGCTCAGCGACCAGAACTTCGATCCATTCGCTGCCCGATACGGTCGTGTCACCGTAGGCGGTGGACTCGGCGATGATCTCCATCAATCGGTTACTCTGAAGGGCAGGATCATCCGCGAGGGCCACATCGACCGTGGCTGTGAAGCTGCGATCCTCACCGGCGCTCTCCATCTCGTCGCGCAGGTCAAAGGGAATGAGGGACTGGGACCATACCGTGTCATGCGTCTCTGTCATCTCCGCCACGGTTCCGACCGTCGATCCGTCAGCATCGAGGATGGAAAGGTCAGGGCGTTTGATCGTCAGTCCGGCGGGCGCGACCGGCGCGCCTGTGCGCGCGTCGATCATCCGGGCCAGCAAGCGGATATCCCCGCGATAGCGACCGGGCGGCAAGCTGCCTGAAATCCGCAGCTTTGCCCCCTGCCCGATGGTCGCCGTCGTGATCGTGTCCTCCACGCTCCATTCGCCGGGATCGTCGAGAACGATGCGCGGTGCATCATGCGGGACCATGGCGACAGGGATCACAGGAAAGGACAGAGGGCCGGGAATCGACCCTTCGATCTGAACCTCCATCCCCGTGTCAGCCTCGATCAGCGCATCGTTCCGCAATCGGGCCTCAAGTGCGATATCGAGCGACTCTCCCGGTTCGATAACCGATGACAGCATGATGCCGTCGGCACAAGGCTCCGGCCCGATATCCTCGCCAACCGAAACCGTCTCACAGAGAAATGTCCCGCCTTTCGCGATCCGCAGGCGCAACGCGGGAAGGGGCGCATTCCCCCGATTGACGATACGAAGGCTGGCCGGAAGCATATCGCCGGGTCGATATCGTGCCCCGGCGGGCAATGCGGCCTCCAGCTTCAGCAAGGGGCCGGAAAGGGCCGCATTCCGAACCGTGCGCCCCAGCCGGATATCGCCGTTCCGCAGGGTGAGCGTGGCGGCAATGTCGCGCCATGCGGCGATCTCCGCGTCGCTGCCCGCCGGGTCAGCATCCGTTACGGTGGTTGTCAGTGAAAACCGCACCGTCCGGTCACGCGCCTCTGCCGCCGGGTCGATCCGGCACCGGCCAAGGCGCAGGGTCATCGTCTTCCCGGCGATCTGCGGCTCGCTGTCCCCGCCACATGCGATGGCGCTTCCGATCCGCAGCCGCTCGATATCCTTTCCGTCCAGAGCAGGCGGCAGGTCGAGCGTTACAACGGCATCCGAGAGAATACCCCCCGGAATGACGATCGCCGCCGCGAGCAAAGGAGGGTCGGATACGTCGATCTTATCCGCCCCGCTCAATGCAAGGGACAGAACGGGCGGGGCTAACGGAACCGGGAAAAGATGAAGGGTCCGCTGGGGCCTGCTGCGCTCGGCTTCGGCCAGCGTCGAACCGGCGGAGAGGGACAACACACCCGAGGTTCCGGGCAAGGCCGTCTCACGCACGGAAACGCGCACCATGCGCGTCAGCCGCCCGCCCGGTTGCAGGCGCAGCCCGTCCCCCATCAGACGCCAGGCAACGCCGTCATCATTACGAAGGTGAAAGGCTTCATCCCGCTCGTCCACCTCCCCGTCCGCATCATTGTCGAGCGTATCCCCCACCGGGTCCGCCACCTCCAGCATGGAAGAGGCCCGCAGGACGATCCGGCGCAGATCGACAGCCGCCCGCCCCCTGTTCATCAGATGGATCGTGATATCGATATCCGACCCCGGCAGGAACGGACCTGTTTTTCCCGTTACCGCATCGGTCAGCTCTGCCTTTTCCATAACGATATCAGGGGGGGGCGCATCCTGTGCGGACGCGGGTATGCCGGTCGCGGAAGCCAGTCCGGCGAGGAGAATCATCAGGAGGGGAAGGCGCGCGATCATGCGCGGACGTTATCGCCCCCGGCCACCGGCAACAACGTCCGAAAAACCGCGCCTCATGCGCCGGGAACGCGCAGGCTGTCGTAGGAGATCATCGCGTGATCACGATAGGGCGCGCGCTCCTGCAATCGCGCATAATAGGCGTCGATATTGGGCGTTTCGGGCCGCTCGAACTCGACGGTATAATACCGGTAAAGCTGAACCCCGAAGGTGAAATCGGCCAATGATATCGTCTCACCGCCGAGCCAGCCATTCTGCGCGATCCGGGCATCGGCCACAGGCATCAGCCGATGCACGGCCTCGATCCCTGATCGCACGAGCGCCCCGTCGCGTTCCGAAGCCGGGGTTCGCACGAGTTGCCAGAACACCTTGTAATTGAACTCCGCCGCGACGTTCTGCTTGGCCCATTCCATCCACTGATCCTGCACGGCGCGGGCGCGGGCCTCAGAAGGCCAGATCGCATCGCGCCCGTATTCGGAGGCAAGATACCGCAGGATCGCCTGACTCTCGAACATCGTCAGATCGCCATCCTGAAGTACGGGGATCTTCCCCATCGGATTCATGGCCAGAAACTCGGGCGTGTCGGTCCCGCCGAAAGCCCCCCCGACATCGTACCTCTCGACATCCAGCCCCAATTCGGCACAGAGCCACATGACGGGCTGCACATTGCTGGAGGTCTCGCGACCATGCACATGGATCATGCCGAATACTCCCCCCGTAAACCGTACATCGTCCGTGCCCGGAGGCGACGTCCCTGTCAACATCTTGTGCAATGTCCCGTGCCGTGATGAGACTGTCCGCACAGGGGATGGGGGACAGCATGGACGACAGGACAGGAATGCGGCGCGGGCTGACCCGGTATGGTGACGAGGACTTCTCGCTGTATCTTCGCAAGGCGTTCATCAAGGCAATGGGGTATTCCGAGGATGCGCTGTCGCGGCCCGTCATCGGCATCGCGAACACGTTTTCGGCCTATAATGCCTGTCACGGCAATGTGCCGCAGATCGTGGAGGCGGTGAAACGCGGGGTGATGCTGGCGGGCGGGATGCCGATGGAGTTTCCGACCATATCCCTGCACGAATCCTTTTCCTTTCCGACCAGCATGTATCTTCGCAATCTCATGGCAATGGACACCGAGGAGATGCTGCGCGCCCTGCCCATGGATGCCTGCGTCCTGATCGGCGGCTGCGACAAGACCGTGCCCGCGCAGCTCATGGCCGCCGCGAGCGCCGATATACCCTGCATACAGGTCGTAACCGGGCCGATGCTGTCCGGCACGCATGGCTCCGAACGGATCGGGGCCTGTACGGATTGCCGCCGGTTCTGGGGCGACTACCGCGCGGGACGGATCGACAGGGACGAGATCGATGCGGTCGAGGGGCGGCTCGTGCCGAGCGTCGGCACCTGCGGCGTAATGGGGACGGCCAGCACCATGGCCTGCATGACCGAGGCGATGGGGATGATGATGCCCGGCGGCGCGACGATCCCGGCGGTCCATGCGGATCGCCTGCGCCATGCCGAGGAGGCAGGAGCACGGGCCATGACCATGGCGGCAGAGGGATTACGCCCGTCGGCGATCATGACCGAGGCCGCTTTCCGAAATGCCCTGCGCGTCCTGCTGGCCATCGGTGGCTCGACCAACGGCATCGTTCATATCGCCGCCATCGCGGGACGCCTGGGCCTGCGTCTCGATATGGAAGCCTTCGATGTGATGGGGCGCGAGACTCCGGTGCTGATCGATCTCAAACCCAATGGTCAGCATTACATGGACGATCTGCACCGGGCGGGGGGCATGGCCGCTCTGCTGCGCGCCCTGCGACCCTTGCTGGAAACCGACTGCCTGACCGTCACGGGCCGAACACTGGGCGAAGAGATCGACGCCGCCCCGCCCTCTCATGCACAGGAGGTCGTGCGCCCGCTGAGCGATCCGCTCTATGCGGGGGCGGGGCTGGCCTTTCTGAAAGGGTCGCTGGCCGGAGACGGGGCGATCATCAAGCAATCGGCCTGCTCCGAGCATCTGCTGGTCCATGAGGGGCGCGCCGTCGTCTTCGACTCGCTGCCGGACATGGCCGGGCGCATCGACGACCCCGCGCTTGATGTCGCCGCCGATGATGTCCTCGTCCTCCGCAATGCGGGGCCGAAGGGCGCGCCCGGAATGCCCGAGGCCGGATATATCCCGATCCCCAGAAAACTGGCCCAGGAGGGGGTGCGCGACATGGTGCGGATTTCGGACTGCCGGATGAGCGGCACGGCCTTCGGTACCATCGTCCTGCACGCGACGCCGGAAGCGGCCATCGGCGGCCCGCTCGCACTGGTGCAAACCGGTGATCGCATCCGGCTCGATGTGCCCGCCAGACGCCTTGATCTGCTGGTTTCCGAGGACGTGATCGCGGCACGGCGCAAGGAATGGACGCCCCCCGATACCGGCGGTGAGCGGGGTTATGCGGCGCTGCACATGGCCCATGTCACCCAGGCGGATGAAGGCGCGGATCTCGATTTTCTGACCCGGCGGCCCTTCACCGGGACAATCCCCTGAAGACAGAGTCTGTTGACGCGGTCGATATCGGCGGGACAAGGTACGCGCGATGCATCGCCATATCCGCGACTCGCATCACACCGGGGAGCGGCAATCGTCAGATTGACGGGGGCCAGGTGGAACCGCATCGCCCATGGCGGGACCGGAGACGCGGCACAGGGAGAAGAACAGTATGAAGCTCAGTGGCTCACAGATGATCGCAGCGGATCGCATGGCGGTCTGGAACGCTCTCAACGATCCCGATATCCTGAAGCGATGCATCTCCGGCTGCGAGGAGATGAGCCGGACATCGCCCACTCAGTACGACGCCGTGGTCAAGCAAAAGATCGGCCCCGTCTCAGCGACCTTCAAGGGCGAGGTTCAGCTCAGCGATGTGCGCGAGGGTGAAAGTCTGACGCTTCAGGGCGAGGGCAAGGGCGGCGTCGCGGGCATGGCCAAGGGCGGTGCGGTCGTGACGCTCTCGGACGCGGAAGGCGGCACATTGCTGTCCTACGATGCCGACGCCTCGGTGGCGGGCAAGCTGGCTCAGCTCGGCTCGCGTCTCATCGACGGTGTGGCCCAGAAAATGGTCAACGGCTTCTTCACGAATTTCAGGGACGAGGTGGAATCCGGCTCAGGGACCGGTGCGACGGGCGGTGTCAGCATCACCAATGCCTCCAGCAGCGCGACGTCATCCAGCAGCGCGACGTCGTCCGGCAGTGCGGCCTCCTCCTCCGCGAGTGCGTCCGGTGGCGCGGCGATGGCCACGGCGGCAGGGGCTGCGGGAATGGCCGGAGCCGCCGCCTCCTCCTACGCAAGCAATGCGATGCAGGGGGCACGCGATGCGGTCGATGCCCATACCGGTGCCTTGCACGACGCCGCCGCCGAGCGGATGCTCAACCCGGCTATCGGGGCAGGCTCGGGCGATATCGACATGGATGACCCCGATATCGGCGATATCGACGTCTCCTCGATCGATGGTGGTCCGTCGGAAAGCGCCCGGACAGCAGAGTTCGACGCGGCGCGGGCTGCCGGATCGCAGGGAGCAGAAGGCGCGACCGACGTTGCGGGCACCACCTCCGCCGCCTCTGCCGGCTTTGACACCGATGCGGTGGTCGGGCAGGTGCGCGACCATGCCGGAACGATGGGCGACAGCGCGAATGCCGCCGCAGCCAGCACGATGGCCGGAGCATCGGGTCTCGCGGATCAGGCGCGGGACGGCGTGCAGAATGCCGCCGAGCGGGTCGGCGAGCGCGCGTCCGCCGGAATAGAGGACGTGCAGGATCAGGCAAGCGCCATGGCCGACGATGCCGTGGCCGCGTCCCGCTCCGCAATGGAGGGTGCCCGCGACAGCGTTTCGGCAACAGCCTCCGGCATCGGCGCTTCGGCCAGTGCAACCGCCGACAGCATGGCCGGTGCAGCCGGTAGCAGTGCGGAGGCGGGCATGGACACCATGCGCGATGCAGCCGCAGGCGTTACCGGCGCGGCCCCCGACACGACCATGCCCGAACAGGGCGGTTCCGATACAAGCGCATCCGGTATCTCCGGTGCCGGAATGGCCGCAGGTGCGGCGGCGGTCGGCGGCATCGGGGCCGCAGTCAGCGGACTTGCCGCCAAGGCTCAGGATCGCTTTGAAGAAACCCACGATTCCGTGCGCGAACGGGTCATCGCCGCCGGAGAAGATGTGGACGAGGCGAAATCCTGGAGCGACACCAAGGAGCATCTGGGCCGGGCCGCATCGGAAACCCGCGATACAGCGAAGGATGTCTATGAGGCGGCGCGCGCGCGGGTTGACGGCGATCTCGACCGCGCGAGTGCGGAATGGAATGAAGCGAAGACCAACGCCTCCGAAGCCTATGGCGAACTCAAGGGTGCGGGCGAGGATGCCTGGACTACCGGCAAGGGTTATGCCGCCGAGGAAGCCAAGGCGCCGAAGATCGGCCCCCTCGGCCAGCCGTGGTACCTGTGGATCATCGGGATCATCGTCCTGCTCGTGATCCTGTGGATTCTGTGACGCATGGGCGGCTCGTTCAACCTGTGCTAGTGAGTGGAAAAAACGTTGAAAGAGGGTGCCCCCGCGCACCCCGAAGGGAGTGACAATGGCAACCATCTCAATGACCGTGAACGGCAAGCAGGTTTCCGGCGAGGCACAGGGCAACACCCTGCTCGTCGAATTCCTGCGGCAGGAACTCAAGCTGACCGGCACCCATGTCGGCTGTGACACCTCGCAATGCGGGGCCTGCGTGGTGCATGTGAACGGCGAGAGCGTGAAAAGCTGCTCCGTCTTCGCCTCCGCCTGCGATGGCGGCTCGGTGACGACCATCGAGGGCATGGCCAATGATGACGGCACCCTCGGCGTGATCCAGCAGGCGTTTCAGAACGAGCACGGTCTGCAATGCGGCTTCTGCACCCCCGGCATGGTGATGTCGATCGCGGACATGCTGAAAAACAACCCCCAGCCGACCGAAGCGGAAATCCGCGAAGGGCTGAAAGGCAATATCTGCCGCTGCACCGGCTACCACAATATCGTCAAGGCCGCGCAATCCGCCGCCGCGACTCTGGCGGGTGCCGCACAGGCCGCCGAATAATCGAGAAACAGGCCACCCCGGCAATGCGCCACCGGGCCAAGGCATGAACGACCGAACGGCGCATGACGTACTTTCCGGGGAGGAAACCACATGGCCAAAGACAACGTGATCGGTGGATCAATGAAGCGGCGCGAAGACACGCGCTTCCTGAAGGGCAAGGGTCGTTACACCGACGACATGAACCGCCCCAACCAGACCTATGCCTATATCCTGCGCTCATGGAGCGCCCATGCCACGCTCAACAGCGTCGATACCGCTGCGGCATCCGGGGCCGAGGGCGTGATCCGCGTCTTCACGGGCAAGGATATCGAGGAAGCCGGTCTCGGCGGCGTTCCCTGCGGCTGGGAGATCACCGACAAGCACGGTAATCCCATGAAGGAGCCTGCCCACCCGATCCTCGCCACCGGCAAGGTGCGCCATGTGGGCGACCCCATCGCTGTTGTCGTCGCCGAAACCTATCAGCAGGCCCGCGATGCCGCCGAGATGATCGATATCGACATGACCGATCTTCCGGCGGTCGTGGATATGCGAAGCGCCGATACCCTCGGCACCGCCGTGCATGACGAAGCCGCCGACAACCTTTGCTATGACTGGGAACTCGGCGATGCGGAGGCCACCGACAAGGCCTTTGCCGAAGCCGCCCATGTCACCACACTCGAATTCATCAACAATCGCCTCGTCGCCAATCCCATGGAGCCGCGCTGCGCCATCGGCGACTATGACGAGAACGACGACCATTACACGCTCTACACCACCTCCCAGAACCCTCATGTGATCCGGCTTCTGATGGGTGCGTTCGTCCTGAATATCCCCGAGCACAAACTGCGCGTCTATGCCCCTGACGTGGGTGGCGGGTTCGGCACGAAGATCTTCCACTACGCAGAGGAAGCCTTCGTCACCTGGGCATCGGCCCAGCTCAAGCGCCCGGTCAAGTGGACTTCGGATCGCTCGGAAGCCTTCATCTCCGATGCCCATGGCCGCGACCACGTGACGAAGGCCGAACTGGCACTGGATGCCGAAGGCAAGTTCCTGGCACTGCGCGCCGATACCCTCGCCAATATGGGCGCGTATCTCTCCACCTTCGCACCCTGCGTCCCGACCTGGCTGCACGGCACCCTGCTTGCCGGGCAGTATATGACACCGGCAGTCCATTGCCGGGTGCGCGCGATGTTCACGAACACCGTACCGGTCGATGCCTATCGCGGAGCCGGTCGCCCGGAAGCGACCTATCTGCTGGAGCGCATCATCAACAAGGCCGCGCAGGAAATGGGGATGGATCAGGCGGAAATCCGCCGGAAGAACTTCATCCGCAGCTTCCCCTATGACACGCCCGTCGCCCTCCAGTACGACACGGGCGATTACGATGCGACGCTCGACGCTGTACTCGAACTTGCCGATTACAAAGGCTTCGAGGCCCGTAAGGCTGAAAGCGCCTCACGCGGCAAGCTGCGCGGTATCGGCCTGTCCTGCTACATCGAAGCCTGTGGGATCGCGCCCTCTTCCCTCGTGGGTGCTCTGGGGGCGCGGGCCGGTCTCTACGAGGCCGCAACGATCCGCGTCAATCCGACCGGCTCCGTCACCGTCCTCACCGGCTCGCACAGCCACGGTCAGGGGCATGAGACCACCTTCGCACAGGTCGTTTCCGACGCGCTCGGCATTCCCGCAGAGCAGATCGAGATCGTCCATGGCGATACCGACAAGATTCCCTTCGGCATGGGCACCTATGGTTCCCGCTCCCTCGCTGTCGGGGGATCGGCCATCGTAAAGGCGGTCGATAAGGTCGTCGCCAAGGGCAAGAAGATCGCCGCACACCTGCTGGAAGCCGCCGAAAGCGACATCGTTTTCGAGGACGGCCAGTACAAGGTCGCGGGCACCGACAAGGCCAAGGCCTTCGCCGAGGTGTCCCTCGCCGCCTACGTTCCTCACAACTATCCCATCGAGGAAATCGAACCGGGACTCGAAGAAACGGCCTTCTACGATCCAAAGAACTTCACCTATCCCGCCGGATCGTATCTCTGCGAGGTCGAGGTCTGCCCCGAAACCGGCAAGGTCGAGATCGTGGCCCTCAGCGCCTCGGATGATTTCGGCAATGTCGTCAATCCGATGATCGTTGAAGGTCAGGTCCATGGCGGTCTGGCCCAGGGTCTGGGACAGGCCATGCTGGAGAACGCGGCCTATGACGAGCACGGCCAGCTGGTCGCGGGTTCGTACATGGATTACGCCATGCCGCTGGCCGTCGATCTGCCCAGCTTCAACGTCGAAACGGCGGAGGGTACGCCCTGTACCCACAATCCGCTTGGCGTAAAGGGTTGCGGTGAGGCCGGGGCCATCGGTTCGCCGCCCGCACTGGTCAACGCGGTGGTCAACGCGCTGGAAGGGCATGGCATCGACCATATCGACATGCCGCTCAGCCCGCTGCGTGTCTGGACCGCTATCCAGAATGCCAGCGTCAAACAGGCTGCGGAATAAGGAGAGAGACGATGTACAACTTTGACTTCACCCGTCCGACCGATCTCTCCGCCGCCGTGGATGCACTCCGGGGCGACGGCGCACAGGCGCTTGGGGGCGGGCAAACGCTTATCCCTGTTCTGAAACAGCGGCTTGCCGCCCCGACGACCCTCGTTGACCTGTCAGGGATCGACTCGCTCAAGGGCATCCGGCGCATGGGCGACATGCTCGTCATCGGCGGCGGCACGACCCATGGTGCGGTCGCGGCCAGCGGCGATGTCGCCGCCGCAATCCCCGGTCTCGTGCAGCTTACCTCGAAGATCGGCGATCCGCAGGTCCGCAATCGCGGCACCATCGGCGGCAGTCTCGCGAATAACGACCCGGCGGCCTGCTACCCCGCCGCCGCCCTTGCGCTCGGGGCGACCATCGAGACCAACCAGCGCGAGATCGCTGCGGAAGACTTCTTCCAGGGCCTCTATGCGACTTGTCTTGAGGACGGCGAGGTCATCACGGCGGTCAAGTTCCCGATTCCCGCCGCCTCGACCTACCAGAAGTTCGAGCAACCCGCGTCGCGCTTCTCGCTGACCAGCGTTTTCCTCGCGAAGATGCAGGACGGCTCGGTCCGCGTCGGCGTAACGGGGGCCGGAGCGGACGGCGTGTTCCGGCATGAAGGGCTGGAACAGGCCCTGTCATCCGATTTCTCCGCCTCCGCAGTGGACGGCGTTTCGGTCTCGGCGGAAGGCATGTCGAACGATCTTCATGCCACTCCCGAATACCGCGCAAATCTCGTCAAAGTGATGACGAAACGTGCGGTGGAAGCGGTCACCTGACGCTTCCGATACTGTCATAATGACATTAAAAATAGCGGTCTTCGGGCCGCTATTTTTTTGCGTGGCCTCTACTTGAAGGCCCCGGAACCGTTTCCCAGATATTCGCTACCGGAGGCCAGACAGGCTCCGGCAGTCACCCTGCCGAATACCCGGAGGGTACTTGAAGACGTATCGCTTGAACACGAGGATATGACATGCGTACTTTCGATCTCGCACCGCTCTACCGCAATACCGTCGGTTTCGACCGGATGGCCGCCCTGCTCGACCGTGCCATGAGCGCGGAAAGCGGCACCCAGACCTACCCCCCTTATAACATTGAGAAAACCGGCGACGACGCCTATCGCATTACGGTGGCCGCAGCCGGGTTCGCCGAGGCTGATCTGACCGTCGAGTCGCGTGAGGCACAGCTCGTCATTACGGGAAAGAAAGCGCCCCGTTCCGAGGAAGATGCCGCCCGTATCCTGCATCGCGGGATTGCCGAGCGCGGTTTTGAACGCCGCTTTCACCTCGCCGATCACGTCACGATCAGCGGCGCGCATCTCGAAAACGGCCTGCTTCACGTCGATCTTGTGCGGGAAGTGCCCGAGGCGCTCAAGCCCCGCACGATCCAGATCGCGACCAGTGCCGCGCCGAAGACCATCGAGGCGGACAGCGCCGCTTCCTGACCGGTCACGCATGTACGTACGCGCCCGCCCCGAAAGGGGCGGGTTTTTTCTTTGAAAATCAGCTCTCTACCAGATCAACCGCCGCCCCCAGATCGACCGAGACCAGCTTCGAAACCCCCCGCTCCACCATCGTCACGCCATAGAGCCGGTCCATCCGCGACATGGTCAGGGCATGGTGCGTGATCACGAGGAACCGGGCATCCGACCGTCGGGTCATCTCGTCCAGCAGGGCGCAGAACCGCTCGACATTGGCGTCGTCCAGCGGGGCATCGACCTCGTCCAGCACACATACCGGAGCCGGGTTCACCAGAAACACCGCGAAAATCAATGCCATAGCGGCCAGCGTCTGCTCTCCCCCCGATAACAGGGACAGCGTTTGCACCCGTTTTCCCGGCGGCTGGCACAGGATTTCGAGGCCCGCCTCCAGCGGATCGTCGGATTCGGTGAGCTGCAACTCGGCCTGACCGCCCCCGAACAGATGGGTGAACAGGTCGCGGAAATGCCCGTTCACCTGCGCGAAGGCCGCCAGCAGCCGCTCACGCCCTTCCCGATTGAGCGCCGCCAGCCCCGTTCTGAGCTTGGCAATCGCCGCTTCCAGTTCATCCTTTTCGGTGCCGAGCGCATCCCGCTCCGCCGCCGCTTCCTCTATTTCCAGTTTTGCCCGCAAATTCACCGCTCCGAGCCGTTCGCGATCCGCACGCGCGCGCAACAGACGCGCCTCGACCGCTTCGGGAGCCGTCTCCATCAGACCGGCGAATCGCTCCGCCGCCGCCTCGACATCCACTCCGGTCTCGTCCAGCAGATCGGCTTGCGTTTCCCCGGCCCTGGCCGTCGCGCCCTCGGCCAGTGCCTCGCTCCGGGCCAGCCCCTCGCGGGCGGCGGACAGAGCCTTCGCCGCCTCGCCCGCCGTCCCGGATGCGGCGCGCAGTTTCGCCTCGGCCTGCGCCAGCGCATCGGCCCCTGCCGTCACGCGCGAGGCCGCCGCCGTCACCTCGCCGTCCAGTCCCGCGCGCTCCCCGGCCAGCCGCTCCGGCACATCCCGCGCAGTCGCGAGTTCGGCCTCGGTATCCCGCTGGCGTCTGGAGACATCGATCCGGCGTTTTTCCGCCGCGCTCGCCCGTTTGCGCCAGCCGTCCATCTGGGTCTTGATCGCGGCCAGCCGTTCGGTGCGGCGCGTTTCCGCCCCGACCAGCGCCGCCCGGTGTCCCCGTGCCGCGTCGAGCGCCGTCCGGTCCTGCACCAGCGCCTGCTGTGCCGCCTCGGCCTGCACCAGCAAATCCGCCGGATCGGCGATTTCGGCCAGCCCCGCCGCCGCCTCTTCCGCGCGCATGTCGGCCTCGCTCACCGCCGCGCGCAATCCGCCGAGTTCCTCCTCCAACCGCGACACCGCCGCCGCCCGTCTTGCATGATCGGCCTCCAGATCGGCCAGCCGCCTTGCGCCAGCCGCCGCCGCATCCTCGGCCCCTTTCAGCGCCCGCCGCGCCTCCGCCTCCGCTGTACGCACCGTCTCCAGCCGCGCGGCCAGATCGCCCCGGCCCGTCTCCGCTTCGGCCAGCGCCCCCCGTGCCACGTCGATTTCCCGGCCCAGCACTTCCTGCCGGTTCAGCCGTTGCAGGCGCAGCGTGGCGACATCCTCGCCCTCCGCATCCCCGCCCCGGAAATAGCCGTCCCACCGCCACAGATCACCTTCGGGGCTGACCAGCCGTTGCCCCGGCCCCAGCCGTTCCTGCGCCGCCGCTCCCTCGTCACGCGGGATCACCGCCGTCGAGGCCAGCACCCGTCCGAGCGCCGCCGGGGCCGTCACATGCCGCGACAGCGGCTCCCCGGAGGGTGCAGCCCCCAGCGTTCCCAGATCGCGCCATCCCCGCGCATCGGGTGCATAGGATGCCACCGGGGCCAGCGCCGCATCGCCCAGCGCCGCCGCCAGCGCGCGTTCGTATCCCGGAGCCGCCCGCACTTTCCGCATGACCCCGTCATCGGAGCCGGGGGCCGCGAGCCGCTTTTCCAGCCGCCCCAACTCGTCTTCCAGCGCCGAGACCACGCCCCGCTGCGCGGCAAAGGCCGCCCGGACCTCGCCTTCGGCTTCCTCCAGTTCCCGGCGTTCGGCTTCCAGCGCCGACAGGCGTTCCGGCCCGCCCTCCACGGCCCGCGCCGCCGTCTCGGCTTCCCCGCGCGCCTTCTCCAGCGCGCGCGTTGCGGTTTCCAGCCCTGCGCTCTCCTCCTCCGCACGGGCTTGCGCTTCCGTCAGCCGCCGCTGCGCCTGCGTCGCGGCGCGCAGGGCATCGTCATGGATGCGCTCCGCCGCTTTTCGCTCCGCCGTCCCCGCCGCCGCCGTCGCGGCCAGCGCATCGCGCGCCGCCTCGGCACGGGTGACCGCCGCCTCGGAATCCACCACCGACTTTGCCGCCAGCGCGATCGCCCCGGCATCGGTCACGATGCTCCGCATTTCGGTCCGCTCGGCCTCCAGCCCCTCGATGGCTGTCTGGGCATCGCCCGAAAGTTCGGATTCCCGTCCCAGATCATCGGTCAGCCGCGTGAGTTCGCGCTCCAGTCGCGCCAGCGTTTCCGCTGCCCGCGCCTCATCCGCCGCTACCGCCTCCTGCCGTGCCAGCAGGCGCTGATGAACCGCATTCGCCACCGCCGCCTCTTCGCGCAGGGGGGGCAACGCTTCCTCCGCCGCATCCCGTTCGCGGGCCGTGCGCGTTTCCTCGGCGGTTGCCGCAGCCACCGCCCGCTGTGCCTCGTTAACCGCCGAGACAGCCCTTTCCGCCTCGTCCCGCGCCACGCGATAGCGCAGCCAGAGCAGTTCCCCAGAGGCCGCCTTGATCGTCTCGGTCAGTTCCGCATACCGCTCCGCCTGCCGCGCCTGCCGCTTCAGCCCCGCCACCTGCGCGTCCAGCCGCACCAGCACGTCATCCACCCGCAGCAGATTTTCCTCCGCCGCGCGCAGGCGTTGCTCGACCTCTTTGCGCCGTTCATACAGCCCCGCGATCCCGGCGGCATCTTCCAGCACCTTGCGTCGGCCCTGCGGCTTGGCCGCGATCAGCAGTCCGATCTGCCCCTGCCGAACCAGCGAGGGCGATTGCGGCCCGGTCGCCGCATCGGCAAACAGCACCCGCACGTCCCGCGCGCGCATTTCCTTGCCGTTGATCCGAAAGGCCGAGCCTGCATTGCGTGTGATCCGCCGTGCGACTTCCAGCGTCTCCTCGGCATTGAAGGGCGCGGGCGCACTGCCCGACGTATCCTCCAGCATGAGTGAGACTTCGGCGAAGTTCCGTGCCGGGCGGCTGTCGGCTCCGGCGAAGATCACATCCTCCATGCCGTCCCCGCGCATGGATTTCGCCCGGCTCTCGCCCATCACCCAGCGCAACGCTTCCAGCAGGTTCGATTTGCCGCACCCGTTCGGCCCGACCACGCCTGTCAGCCCCGGCAACAACGCCAGTTCCGTCGGATCGACGAAGGACTTGAAGCCCGAAAGCCGCAGCGTCGTGAATTTCACCCCTGTGCCCCTGCCCTGAGCGCCAACGCGCCTCTCATACAATCATTCGCGGCAGGGGTGGATCAAAAAGTGCCGCCCTGCATTGTATCCGTGTCCATCCATGGTCACAGCCGATCCTTCCCTTCGGTTTCGGTGGGAATTTATTTTGTTCAATCTTGACTGAACGAATTGTTCGGCTATGTCACGACCCATGACACAGAATGCCGAAACCGATTTCATCGAGGGGATGGGCCTCGTCCTCCAGAGCGACGGGATGCCCCGCATCGCCGGTCGCCTGATGGGCCTGTTCGTGCTGCACGGGGGACCGTTCAGCTTCACGGAACTCGCCGACCGACTCGCGATCAGCCGGGGCAGCGTGAGCACGAACACGCGCTTGCTGGAGGATCTGGGCGTGATCGAGCGGGTCGCCATGAAGGGCGAACGGCAGGATTTCTTCCGCCTTGCCCCCGACCCCTATGCCGAAATCGTCGAGCGCAAGCGCGTCCGGTCGATCCGCGCGCGGGAATCGATCCTCCGCAATGCCGAAACGCTGGACGATATCGGGCCGGACGGCCTGGAACGGGTCGATGCGCTGGCGAATTTCTTCCGGGTACTGGCCGGGGCGACCGAGCGCGCGCTCGATGATCTGCGCGGCACAGACGGAACCGGGACGCCGATGCGTACCACCCGGACCGATCCTGCCATGGCTGCGGAGTGAGACGATGCTGAACGGAGTGTTCAAACTGCTGGTCGCCGCCGCCATCGCCTTCGGCATCGTCACCTATGTGACGGGGGGCGACTACGCGCAGGTCAGGGCTGCGGCCACGCAGGCGATGGATCAGGCCATGGCCGGCAAGCGCGCGCGTCAGGCCGCCGCCAACGCGGACCCCGCCGATATCGCGGAACCGCAGGATACCGGCATTGAGGTGGTGACACGGCGCAGCCGCGCCGAACCGCTCGCCTCCAGTCTCAGGATGACCGGCGCGACCGAGGCCAACCGGCGCGTCGAGATGCGCGCGGAGACCCCCGGCATCGTGTCCCTCGCCCCGCGCAAGGGAACGCGGGTACGGCAGGGCGACCTGCTCTGCCGTCAGCAGATCGGCGCGCGCAGCGCCCGGCGCGAGGCATCCGTCGCACGGCTGCAACAGGCACTGGTGGAGGCACGGGCGCAGCAGAAACTCGCCGGCAAGGGGCTGGCTTCGGCCAATACGTCAAGCGCGCGCAAGGCCGATGCGGAGGTTCTGCGCGCCGAGATCATGCAGATAGACGTGGAGATCGGCCAGCTTGAAATCCGCGCCCCCTTCGACGGCGTGATCGAGGGGGAGAGCGCGGAAATCGGCTCCCTGCTGCAACCGGGGGGCGTCTGCGCGACAATCGTGGACCCCGACCCGCTGAAGATCGCCGGGTTCGTGCCGGAATTCGAGATCGGCAAGCTTCAACTGGGTGACCGGGCCACGGCGCGGCTGGTCACGGGTCAGAACGTGGGCGGCATCATCACCTATATCGCCCAGACCGCCGATACCGCCACGCGGACTTTCGAGGTCGAGATCGAGGTGGCGAATCCCGATTACCGCCTGCGCGATGCGGTGACGGCGGAAATCACCATCCCGCTCGACACCCGCCCCGCCCATCGCCTGCCGCAATCTGCGCTTACCCTGAACGGGAAAGGCACCATCGGGGTGATGACCGCGATCAACGGCACAGCCGCCTTCCGCCCGGTCGAGATCCTGCGAGACGATGAGAACGGGGTCTGGGTCACGGGTCTGGAGAACGAGGTGAACGTGATCGTGGTCGGACAGGAATATGTCAGCGAGGGCAGCCGCCTGAAGGCCACGCCCCAGACCGGCAACATTCTGGGGGCGCCGTCATGAACCGCCTCGTCGATGTCGCGATCAATCGCGCGCGGATGATCGTCGCCTTCATCGCCCTCAGCCTCGTGGCCGGGTGGATGTCCTATACGGGCCTGCCGAAGGAGGGCAGCCCCAACATCGACATCCCCACGATCTACGTATCGGTCAACTATCCCGGCGTCAGCGCGCTCGATGCCGAGCGCCTGCTCGTCAAGCCGCTGGAAACCAAGCTCAAGACCCTTGAGGGTCTGAAGGAAATGACCGGCGTGGCCACCGAGGGCCATGCCTCCGTCGCGCTCGAATTCGATTTCGGCTTCGAC
>CAKZUT010000100.1 GCA_937922185.1 uncultured Neomegalonema sp. | reverse complement strand
CCTCGATCTCGTCTCCAAGCGCGAAATTCATCGAGGTCGTGAACATGGGCGGCTTCCTGAAGCTGGATATGAACTGGCGACACCATACCGTTCCGGCGCGCAAAGCCAAGATCGTCTCGCCCAAAACACCGGATACGGAGCAGGGCGGGTGAACCGGGAAGCCGGTTCTTATGCAATCCCATCAGGTCGTCGCGAGGACTAAAACTCGATTTAATTTTATAATACAATGAACAATTATCCAATGTTCAAGTATTTGAGTGCATATTCACAACTCCATTGGGGTGTGGTGACGTCGGGAAGCGATCTATGGACAGGAAAGTAATACTTGAATCGGGCGATATCCTTTATCGTCAGGGGGATTCAAACAAATACGCCTATATCATCGAGTCCGGGGAGGTCTTGCTGTACACGGTCGTCAACGGTCAGCGCGTGGATTGCGAGAGGCGTGGTCCGGGAGCGGTCATCGGGGAACTGTCGATCATGACAGACCAGTGCAGGAGCGTGACGGTCGAGGCCGTGACACCCTGTCGCCTGTATCAGATGCCGGCGAAGCAGATCCTGAGCCGCTTCGGCAAGCTGGACCCCGTGCTGCGCGCGTGCGTCGATACGTCGATCAACTTCCAGGGTACGCTCAACAAACGCATGAACGATGCGACGGGGCCGCTCCCGACGGTCGCGAACACGTTGCAGGATGTAACGTCCATCATCGACCGGTTCAAAATGGAAAGCGATATTCACGCCGGTATCGAACGGGATGAATTTTCGCTGATCTATCAGCCCATCGTGACGATCGCGGACGGGGAGGCCGTCGGGGTGGAGGCGCTGATGCGGTGGCAGCATCCTGAATGCGGAAATATTCCGCCCTTCCGGTTCATCGCCATTGCCGAGGAAATCGGGATCATCGGCAAGCTGACGGAATTCGCCCTGTCGGAAGCCTGTGCCGCGTTGATGCGTATTCGGGCGCATTGCCCGGAAAAACCCGATTTCTATACATCGGTCAATATCTCCGGGAAGGATGTGGAGCGGGACGACTTCGTGGATTTCGTCGCCCATATTCTCGACCGTCACGGGATGAACCCGGCCCATCTGAAACTGGAAGTCACCGAAACGTCGCTGGTGGCGGACCCGGTGAATGCCTCGCGGCGGCTTGCACAGTTGCGGGAACTGGGCTGCGGTATCTCCATTGATGATTTCGGGACCGGGTATTCGAGTCTCGCCTATCTGAAAACGCTGCCCCTCACGACGCTGAAGATCGACCGGGCCTTCGCGGGTGATGCCCATGCAAATACCGTATCGCGCAGTATCGTCGAACTCATGGTCGGTCTGGGCCGGAAGATCGGTGCGGATGTTGTGGCCGAAGGGCTGGAGACGTCAGAAGATGTCGCGACGCTGCGCGCCATGGGCTGCATCCACGCACAGGGCTACTATTTCAGCAAGCCGGTGGCCGAGGTCGATTTGCTGAAATTCATGGGGGTCGCCGAGGAGACCATCGCCCGCGTCGCCTGAGCGGTGTAGCGGTGCGGTCGGGGTCTCTGGCCGGGACAACAGCAGGTACTGTCAGGCCGCGTCCTTCATCATGTGGCGCGAGATGATGACGCGCATGATCTCGTTGGTGCCTTCGAGAATCTGATGGACGCGCAGGTCGCGGACGATCTTTTCCATGCCGTAATCGGCAAGGTAGCCATAGCCGCCATGGATTTGCAGGGCTTCGTTGGCGACGTCGAAGGCGGCATCGGTGACGAAGCGTTTGGCCATGGCGCAGTGCTTGGAGGCATCGGGAGCATTCCGGTCCAGCTTCCATGCGGCCTGATAGAGCAGGGCGCGGGCCGCTTCCAGCGTGGTTTCCATGTCGGCCAGCTTGAACCGGACGGACTGGAAATCGGCAATGGCACTGCCGAATGCCTTGCGCTCCCGCGCATAGGTGAGCGCGGCATTGAGCGCCGCCTGCGCGCCGCCCAGGGCGCTGGCCGCGATGTTCAGACGGCCCCCGTCGAGACCGGCCATGGCATAGCGGAAACCCTTGCCTTCCTCGCCGAGAAGATGGTCCGCCGGAACCTTGCAATCATCAAACTGAACCTGCGCGGTCGGTTGGGCGCGCCAGCCCATCTTGCGCTCCTCCGCCCCGAATGAAAGCCCTGCCGTGCCGTTCTCGATCAGCATGGCCGAGACGCCACCGGGGCTGTCATCGCCCGTGCGGCACATGGCGAGGTAGAGGTCGGTATGTCCCGCACCGGAGATGAAAGCCTTGGTGCCGTTCAGCTTCCACTGATTGCCGTCGAGGGCGGCCTTTGTCCGCAGCGCGGCGGCGTCGGAGCCGGAACCCGGTTCGGTGAGGCAATAGCTGCCCATGATCTCCATGGCGCACATCTTCGGCACCCATTTCCGGCGCTGTTCCTCGGTGCCGAAACGGTCGATCATCCATGCGACCATGTTGTGGATCGAGATGAACGAGCCGATAGAGGGGCAGCCATGGGCCAGCGCCTCGAAGATCAGTACCGCGTCGAGCCGCCCGAGGCCGGACCCGCCCACATCTTCACTGACATAGATTCCAGCAAGACCGAGTTCACCGGTCGAGCGGACGACATCGGCGGGAAAATGGCCTTTCTCATCCCATTCGAGAGCATGGGGCGCGAGGGTATCATCGGCAAAACCACGCGCCATTTCCTGAATGGCGACTTGTTCTTCGGTCAGCGCGAAATCCATGGCCGTCTCCCTCCGGTTCTGTCCTGAAGATAGGGCAACACCGGAGAGAGGGAAAGATTTACTTTAACGTCAATGAGCCACGATTATTTATTGTGGTTCAACGCCTAAGCCGATTTTCGTTCGATCAGTTCAGGCAGTGGCAACCCCGTGCGTCCGATACAGCTATACCCGAAACCATGGGCTTCCATCGTGGCGGAGTCATAGACGTTGCGGAGATCGACGATCATGGGGGTGGCCATGAGGGATTTCACCCGGTCCAGATCGAGGGCGCGGAACTGGTCCCATTCGGTGAGGATGACAAGGGCGTCGGCCCCTTCGATGGCGTCATAGGTATCCTCGCACCAGACCGGGCCGTTGAGCAGCTTGCGGGCCTCGTTCATCGCCTCGGGGTCGTAGACCTTGACCCGCGCACCCGCCTCGATGAGGGCGGGGACGATATCGAGAGACGGTGCATCGCGCATGTCATCGGTATTGGGCTTGAAAGCGAGACCGAGGATCGCGACGGTCTTGCCGGTGGCAAAGCCGCCCATGGCCGTCGTGATCCGCTGGGCCATGGCCTTCTTGCGGTCTGCGTTCACCTGCACGACCGATTGCACGATCTCAAGCGGGGTGCCGGCATCGGTGGCGGTTTTCGAGAGGGCCAGCGTATCCTTCGGAAAGCAGGAGCCGCCATAGCCGGGACCGGCGTTCAGGAACTTGCCGCCGATGCGCTTGTCGAGACCGATGCCCTTGGCGACCTGCTGAACATCCGCGCCCACGGCCTCGCAGAGATCGGCCATTTCGTTGATGAAGGTGATCTTGGTCGCGAGGAAGGCATTGGCGGCGTATTTGATAAGCTCGGACGTGCGCCGCTGCGTGAAGAGAATGGGCGTCTCGTTGAGGTAGAGCGGACGGTAGAGTTCCTGCATCGGCGCGCGAGCGCGGTCATCCTCGATGCCGATGACCACGCGGTCGGGGCGCTTGAAATCGTCGATGGCCGCCCCTTCGCGCAGAAATTCGGGATTGGAGACAACGGCGATATCGGCATTCGGATTCGCGCGGCGGATGACCGCATCCACCTCGTCGCCGGTGCCGACGGGGACGGTGGATTTCGTCACGATGACCGTGAAGCCCTCGATCATCGACGCGATTTCCTCGGCGGCGGCGTAGACATAGGTGAGATCCGCATGGCCGTCGCCACGCCGGGAGGGGGTGCCCACAGCGATGAAGACGACATCCGAGGTGCGGATCGCCTCGCGCGCATCGGTCTCGAAATGCAGGCGACCGGCGGCGACATTGGTTGCCACGAGAGCGTCAAGGCCCGGCTCATAGATCGGAATGCCGCCGTGCCGCAGGGTTTCGATCTTGGCCGCATCCTTGTCGATGCAGGTGACGGTGTGGCCGAAATCGGAGAAACAGGCCCCCGAAACGAGGCCGACATAACCGGTGCCAATCATGGTAACGCGCATCACGCTCTCCGTTTTGCCTGAGTCACCCTAGCACTTAGGCCGACAGGGTTAGGATATAGTATCCGATGCCTGTGCTTTCACGATGGAGCGGAACAGGGCATCGGCATCGGCGCGCAGATCGGGGCCGATTTTCGGGATAGTCCTCACCGCTTCGGATGCCCAAGCCATTTCCCGCGTGATGAAATCGTCCAGTACAGCGATGCGCTTACCGTCGCCGCTTTCGCTCGCCACGCTCTTGAGAACGAGCAG
>CAKZUT010000099.1 GCA_937922185.1 uncultured Neomegalonema sp. | reverse complement strand
GCTTTTCGTTCGCAGCCTGACACAACTCGCCAAGCATTACGGCATGACCGTCGTGGCGGAGATGGTCGAGAATCACGAGGCCGCCGCCTTGCTGAACAGCATGGGGGTCGATTGCCTGCAAGGCAATTTCTTCGGACCGGCTGAGGTGGTCGATACCCGCGCTCAGCCACGGCGGCTGTTCTGCGGCTGATTCCCGGCGGGACGGAAAGGTCTTTTCCCCGCGCATTATGTCAGTCCCGACAGGATTGAGCCGGGAAATATCACCAAACGCACAGCGCCCGGCGCGCGTGACGACCCGACCTGATCGAGAGCCTCTAGAGCACACTGAATTTCATACGAAGCACCATTCACACCAAGACGTGTGTGAATGGTGATACTCCTGATTCAGATAGAATTCAGAGTGCTCTAGGCCGATCCCCCTTCCGCCGACAGAAGTTCGGGCGAGATACCCATCTCCGAAAGGGCGGCGACCCATTTGTCGTCATCGGCCTCACCGAACACGATATCGGGCACCGAATCGCAGGAGAGCCAGCCGTTCTGCTGGATTTCCTGTTCCAGTTGCCCCGGCGCCCAGCCGGTATAGCCCAGGGCGATGATGCGCTTGCTGGGGCCTTCGCCTCTGGCGATATCACGCAGGATATCGACGGTGCCCGTCAGCATGAACTTGCCTGCGATGTCGAGGGCCGTCTCGCCCTTGTAGTCGCTGGAATGCAGCACGAAGCCGCGTCCGCTCTCCACCGGCCCGCCGATGCGGATGGGGGTGCCCGATGTGGTCTCGTTCGGCTCGATTTCGAGCTGTTCGAGCAATTCGTCGAAACTGATGGATTCGGCAGGCTGGTTGACGACCAGACCCATCGCCCCCTGATCCGAATGGGCGCAGATCAGAATGACGGATCGATGGAACCTGTCGTCGCCGATGCCGGGCATCGCGATCAGGAACCGTCCTTCGAGACCGGCTTCTTCCATGGCCGCAGCCTTTCGTTCATCCGTGTGTGCCCTAAAGATGGGGCGTGGGGCCGGTTTGTTCAATATCTTGTCCGAACCATGCCCTGCACCCATACTCCATGCCACGGGCAGGCGGCGATGGACGGTACCGAGGATGAATTGCAGATATTGCGGTAGCGTTTACAGCGATGGCGACCGAACCTGCGGGGGCTGCGGCGCGCCGAAGAATGCCCTGCGTCAGACCCTGCTCGACGCGCCCGCCACGCCGGGGCACTGGTCCAATTCGCTGAAGGATACGGCATATCGCGTTCTGATCGGTACGCCGGTGCTGATTGTTCTGGTTGCCGTGACGGCGGCGATCGGTCTGGGGGCTTTCGGCAGCACACTCGCGTTCTTCTGGGCGATGCCCGTGGTGCCGTGTCTGCTGACCTATGCCGCATGGCGCGATGCTGAGGGTGATCTGGTTGGCTTCTTCATGCGCGGATTTGTGGTCTTCGCGATCTGGTTCGCGGTGTTCACGGTCATTCTGATGAGCATCGGGATCGCGATGTCCGTGTAGCGGCGTCACGGGGGCTTGGCAGGGCGCGGCGGAGAATGCTAAGCGCTTCCGGCTCCGGTCGCGGCGAGTTCGAGCGTTTCACGCGGGCCGGTAAGAACAAGGATACCCGATGCAAACCCTCGTCGTCTGCTCCGGCGGACTCGATTCCGTCTCGCTGGCCCATAAGGTTGCCGCCGAGCGTGTGCTGGCCGGACTGGTCACGTTCGATTATGGCCAGCGGCATCGCCGCGAGATCGAGTGTGCAGCGTCCTGTGCGCGGCGTCTGGGGGTGCCCCATGACGTGATCGACATCTCGGGCGTCGGTGCATCGCTGGGCGGGTCTGCCCTGACCGATGATATCGCGGTGCCGGACGGGCATTACGCCGAAGAGACGATGCGGATCACCGTCGTTCCGAACCGCAATGCGATCATGCTGACCATCGCGTTCGGGATCGCCGCCGCGCGCCGGATCGGGTCGGTCGCCGCTGCCGTCCACGGGGGGGATCATTTCATCTATCCCGATTGCCGCCCCGCCTTCATCGAAGCCTTCGGTGCGATGCAGGAGGCGGCGCTCGACGGTGACCCCGCCGTCGCGCTCTACACGCCGTTCCTGCATGGTCCGAAATCGGATATCGTGGCCGAGGGTGCGCGGCACGATACGCCCTTCGCCGATACATGGTCCTGCTACAAGGGCGGTGAGCGCCATTGCGGGCGCTGTGGCACCTGTGTCGAGCGGCGCGAGGCTTTCCATATCGCCGGGGTCGCGGACCCGACCGACTATGCCGACCCGGATTTCTGGCGGAGCGTGACCTAGGATGATGCCCTGATGTTCACGATCACCAAGGAATTCGCCTTCTCGGCCTCGCATCAGTTGTCGCGCCTGCCCGAGACGCATCAATGCGCGCGGCTGCACGGCCATAACTATGCCGTGCGGGTGGAACTGAGCGCGGCCTCGCTCGACGCGAATAACTTCGTGCGCGATTACGGGGAATTGCGGGAACTGAAGGCTCATATCGACGATACGCTGGACCATCGGCACCTGAACGACGTGTTCGGCCATGATGCCGTGACGGCGGAGTTTCTGGCCAAAGCTCTCTATGACTGGTGCGCGGCGCGCTGGCCGGAGACGAGCGCGGTGGCCGTGAGCGAGACGCCGAAGACCTGGGCGATCTATCGCCCATGACCTGCTCCCCTCCCGTGTCGCTCCCGCCAATGCGGGACTCTCTCTCCGCTTCGGAAGAGTCCCGTGGGTGCGGGAATGACCAGGCTTTGCGTATTGCCGAAATCTTCGGCCCCACGATTCAGGGCGAGGGCGCGCTGATCGGGGTGCCCACCGTCTTCGTGCGGACGGGGGGGTGCGATTTTCGCTGTTCGTGGTGTGACAGCCTTCATGCGGTGCTGAGCGAATACCGGCACACCTGGCGGGCCATGAGTGCGGAGGCGGTGTGGGCGCAGGTGCGGCGGCTGGCTCCCGCGCCCCTGACCGTCACGCTGTCGGGCGGCAATCCGGCGACGCAGAACCTTGGTCCCCTGATCGCGCTGGGGGCGGCGGAGGGCTATCGCTTTGCCATCGAGACGCAGGGGTCCGTGGTGCAGGACTGGTTCGCGGCGCTCGACCTCCTGACCCTCAGCCCCAAGCCGCCCTCAAGCGGGATGGAGACGGATCTGGCCGTTCTCGATGCCTGTGTCGCCGCCGGGGCCGCGCGCACCGTGCTGAAGATCGTGGTGTTCGATGAGGCCGATTACGCCTATGCCCGCGAGATCGCCGCCCGTTATCCGGCGCTGGAAACCTATCTGCAACCGGGCAACCATACGCCGCCGCCACCCGATGACGACACGGCGACGGTCGATATGGACGGGATCAATACGCGGATGGAATGGCTGATCGACCGGGCGCTGGACGATGGATGGTACGGGGCCACCATCCTGCCGCAGCTTCATGTGGCGATCTGGGGCAATAAACGGGGAGTCTGACATGAGCGACGAGACGATCTACAGCGGCCTGCAACAGCTTGGTACGCAGACGGCCCTGCCGACCTCGCCGGAGGAGGCGGTGCTGGAGCGGGTGGCCAATCCACAGGCGGATACCCGCTACTGCGTGCGCTTCACCGCGCCGGAATTCACGTCGCTGTGCCCGATGACCGCCCAGCCCGATTTCGCCCATCTGGTGATTGATTATGTGCCGGGCGAATGGCTGGTGGAGAGCAAGTCGCTGAAGCTCTATCTCGGTGCATTCCGCAATCACGGGGCTTTTCATGAGGATTGCACCGTCAGCATCGGGCGGCGGCTCGTGGACCTGCTGTCGCCGCACTGGCTGCGGATCGGCGGCTACTGGTACCCGCGCGGGGGCATTCCCATCGATGTGTTCTGGCAGAGCGCAGAGGTGCCGCAGGATGTGTGGATACCCGCGCAGGACGTGCCGGGGTATCGGGGCCGGGGATAGGGCGGAAGGCGCTTCCCCGCATCGGGATGCGGAGAAGCGTGTTTGTGGAAATTACTTCTTCTCGACCGCGAACGGCGCATCGAGGGGCAGGTTGCCGCTCTCGGCGATGACGACGGGCTGGCGCGGGCGGTCGCGGCCATCGGTCTTCAGGCCTTCGATGCGCTCCAGCACGTCCATGCCGTCCACTACCTTGCCGAACACGACATGCCGACCGTCGAGCCACGGGGTCTCGGTGAAGGTGATGAAGAACTGCGAGCCGTTGGTGTTCGGGCCGCTATTGGCCATCGACAGCCAGCCGGGGCCGTAATGCCTGAGATCGAAATTCTCGTCCGCGAATTTCTCGCCGTAGATCGACTTGCCGCCCGTGCCGTTGCCGCGCGTGAAGTCGCCGCCCTGGGCCATGAAGTTCGGGATGACGCGGTGGAAGGCCGAGCCTTCGTAGCCGAAACCCTTCTCGCCGGTGGCCAGCGCGTGGAAATTCGCGACCGTCTTCGGGGTCTTGTTCCCGAACAGGCCGATCACGATGCGACCCGCAGGCTCGCCGTCGATGGTGATGTCGAAATACGCCTGTTTCGTCACCATGGCGTCGTCGGCGGCAAGGGCCGGAAAGGCCAGTCCGACCAGCAGGCAGGTCAGGGCAAACAGTTTTTTCACGGGGGTCGCTCCGTCTTGGGATCAGGTCAAAAGATGCACCGGCGATATACCGGCGAAAACAGTTAAGAAGACATTAGGGCTGCGATGCGGCCAGCGGATACTTTACATCCGAATTTAATGCTTTCCTTCTTTGCCAGCCCGGTCACGCAGGCAGTGGATGCTATCGGCTCCATGGCTGTGCAACTTCCCGCCCTGAAGAAACCGGGTGAGGAAATCGGTATCTCGCTGGATGGCGGTGTTTCGGGCCTTCTTTCGGACAGTCCGCATGACACACCCGCCGATGCCGTGCCGGACGGCCCCGCCGCAGATGACAGCGCGGCACTGGCGGTCAGGTCATCGAAATCGGAGGACTATAAGAAGGTCTTCTGATCCGGCCCGGCGCCCGGAATCGTTCTCGATCCAGCCGGGTTCCCTGATCGGGATTGACTGTAAAGCCGTCTTTCCGGGCGCAGCGGAGGGCGGCTTTGTCTATATATTCCTGCCCATGACTGCTCTCCATTCGATTGCATTATTGTTATTTCCTCGCCTGACGTTAGTGCCCTTCTAAAGCACAGGGGCTATGGTGCGGGCATGACAGATGCTCCTATTGATCTCCGCGACTGTGCATTATTTCGGGGCAACCCTTTTGCACGGCGCGATGACAAGGCCCTGTGCCAGCCCCGCATCGTGGCGGCGCTTACCTGGCTGTTGTCGCATATTCAGCTCCGCCATCTCGGGATCGCGGTGGTCTGCATTGCCGTGGTGGAGGCCGTCTTTCTCGCCAATGTGCTGGAAGCGGTACTCAAGGGATGGGTGCCGTTTCACGTCACCGCCGTGACCACGCTGACGACCCTGATTGTCAGTACGCCTCTTGTCGCGATCAGCATCAGTACCATCTTCCGGCTCGACGGGGCCAGGAAGGCCTATTGCGAACAGGCGGTGTTGCTCGATCAGCGCAACAGCGAACTGGACCGTGCCAAGTCTGATCTACAGGCGCGCGCCATTGCGCTTGAGGAGGAGCGCCGCAAGGCGGATGCGGCGAACAGGGCCAAGTCGGAATTCCTCGCGAATATGAGCCACGAACTGCGGACGCCACTCAACGCCATTCTCGGATTTTCCGAGATGCTGGGTCAGCAGGACACGTTGTTCGGGGGCATCTCCTCTCAGCGGACCGAGGAATATGCCGGGGCGATCCATGGCTCGGGCAAGCACCTGCTGTTACTGGTCAACGATCTGCTTGATCTGGCGCGGATCGAGGCGGGCCGTCAGGAGCTGTTTCCCGAATCTGTCGAGGTCGAGGCGCTGATCGGGGAGGTGATTCTGTCCCTGCTGCCGCAGACGACCCTGCGCGGTCAGACCGTCGAGACATGCCTTGCCCATTCCCCGGAAAGCCTGATCGCCGACCCTCGTGCGATGCATCAGATCGTTCTCAACCTGCTGTCCAATGCGCTGAAATATTCGGATGAGGACACGACCGTGCGTGTCGAGGTGTCGGGAGATGCGCGGGGCACGACGATTTCCGTTATCGACCGGGGGATCGGCATGACGCGGGAGGAGGCCGAAATCGTCCTGACCCCCTTCGCCCGCCTCTCGGCGGTTCATATCGCCAGCGGGGACAGTTGCGGCCTCGGTCTCTCCATCGTCAAGGCGCTGATCGACCTGCATGGCGGTACCCTGATGCTTGAGAGCGAGAAGGGTGTCGGCACGACGGCGCGCGTCTTCATCCCGGCGGATATCCGCGCCTCCTGATCCCCGACGCCCTCTCGACAACCCTGCCGCGCTGTGGTCCTGTACGGTTCGCAACCTGAGCAGGACAGCCCGCCATGACCACCCCTTTCGAGTCCATCGATGATGTGCAGACGCGGCTGGGGGAGGTCGATTACGTCTGCGGGCGGGGCCTTGCCACCGTCATTTTCCTCGCGCTCAAACTGGGGCGGCCCATTTTTCTGGAGGGGGAGGCGGGCGTCGGCAAGACCGAGGTTGCCAAGGCCATTGCCGCCCTGCTGGGACGCCGTCTTATCCGTCTGCAATGCTATGAGGGGCTGGATGCCTCCTCGGCGGTCTATGAGTGGAACTACGCCGCGCAGATGATGGAAATCCGCCTTGCCGAGGCGACGGGCGCGACCGACAGGGACGCCATTGCAGGGGATGTCTTCGCCGAAAAGCATCTCATCGCCCGCCCGCTGCTGGAGGCGATGCGCCCCCATGCGGAAGGCCCCCCCGTCCTGCTAATCGATGAACTGGACCGGGCCGATGAACCGTTCGAGGCGTTCCTGCTCGAAGCCCTGAGTGATTTTCAGGTCACGATCCCGGAGATCGGCGTCGTGAAGGCCCCCGAGCCGCCCGTGGTCGTCATCACATCGAACCGAACGCGGGAAGTCCATGATGCCCTGCGTCGCCGCTGTCTCTATCACTGGGTCGATTATCCCGATTTCGAGCGTGAGATGACCATTCTCGCCGCGAAAGCCCCCGAAGCCTCGGAAACCCTGTCCCGCGAGGTCGCCGCTTTCATCCGCCGTCTGCGCGATGAAGACCTGTTCAAATCGCCGGGGGTGGCCGAAACCCTCGACTGGGCGCGGGCGCTGGTGGCGCTCGATGCCGTGGCGCTCGATCCGCAGACGATTTCGGACAGCCTGGGGGCCTTGCTGAAATATCAGGATGATATCGCGCGCATTCAGGGGTCCGAGGCGACGAAGATTCTGGATGAGGCCCGCGAGGATCTGGCCGGGCGCAGCACGGAGGCGAAGGGCAGGGCGTAGGCTCTATCGCGCCCAGCGCGCCGCCGCCCTGTCGTCAGTCTCACGCGCATCGACCCAGCGGGCTGTGCCGTCTTCGGCGACTTCCTTCTTCCAGAAGGGCGCACGGGTCTTGAGGAAATCCATCAGGAATTCCGCCGCCTCGAACGCCGCCGCCCGGTGGCGGCTGGCGGTGGCGACGAAGACGATCCGCGCGCCGGGGGGCAGCGGGCCGACCCGGTGAATGACGAGGCTGGCCTGTAGCGGCCAGCGTTCATGCGCCTCGGCCTCGATTTCTTCGAGCGCCTTCTCGGTCATGCCCGGATAATGCTCCAGCGTCATGGTCGAGACGCCGCCCGTACCGCGCACCAGCCCCGTGAAGCTGACCACCGCGCCGATCCCGGCATCTCCGACGGCCAGTGCTTCCAGCTCCGCTCCGGGATCGAAATCGGCTTCCTGCACGCGCACGGCCATGGGATCAGCCGCCCGTCACCGGCGGGAACAGCGCCACTTCGCGCACCCCGGCCAGCGGCGCGTCGAAATCGGCCTGTTCCTGATCCAGCGCCACCCGGATCGCGGCCACATCCTCGAAGGCAGCCGCGTAGCGCGCCTCCCGTGTTTTCAGCCATTCCACGAGATCGGCCACCGTCGAAACCCCCTCGGGTGGCGAGAGGTCTTCTGACCCCACCCCGATCCGCTCGCGCAGCCATGCGAAATACAGGATACGCATCAACGCGATTCCTCGCCCGTGATCGTGCTCATGCCCCGCGCGAAATACTGATAGCCGGTGATCGCCGTCATCGCCGCCGACAGCCACAGCAACCCGATCCCGAGCAGGTCGAGCGCGCCCAGTGCCGGGCGTCCGCAGAGGATGCAACTCGTCAGGTATCCCGAGAAGTTCAGGTAGATCGCCAGCAACAGGACGGCGATGGCGGTCATCTGCACCGTCGTCTTCCACTTGGCCAGCACCGAGGAGGGCATCACGACCTTTCGGTCCGCCAGAAACTCGCGCAGGCCCGATACCGCGAACTCGCGCACCATGATGATCGCCGCCGGAATCAGCACCACCCAGCTTGCCCCGTATAATCCGCAGACAACCAGCAGGGCGACCCCGACCATGGCCTTGTCGGCGATGGGATCGAGCAGTCGCCCGAGGGCGGTCATCTGCCCCCAGCGCCGCGCCAGCCAGCCGTCGAGGAAATCCGTCAGCGAGGCCACCGTGAACAGCACGAAAGCCAGCGCGTCCGAATAGGGATGGGCCAGCACGACATAGCCGAGAGGCAGCAGGACCGCCGCGAAGAGGCGTCCGAAGGTGAGCATATTTGGTATCGTCCACGTCATGCACCCTTGATAGCGGCCCCGGCGCGGCATAGGAAGCGCCGATGAGCCGTTTAGACAGCGTAATTCGCCGCCTCTCCGCCCAGCGCGACTGCCTGCAGGCCGCGCTGCATCATGCTCCTGACGGTGCGTTTCTGGAAATCGGCCTCGGAAACGGGCGCACCTACGACCATATGCGCGAGATTGCCGCAGATCGCGATATCTGGGTCATCGACCGCAAGATGACCGCGCATCCCGCCTCGGCGCCGCCCGATGCCTTCTATCTGGAGGGGGAGGCCGATGCGATGCTCGGCGCGCTGTTCGCGCGTATCGGGCGCAGCGTGGCACTGGCCCATTACGATCTCGGGGTCGGCGTCCCGGAAGAGGACGACCCGCTCCGCGCGGCGCTGACGGCACCCATCGCCCGCCTGCTCGTGCCCGGTGGCCTGCTGGTCGCCAATGGCGCGTTCGAGGGCATGACGCCCCTGCCCCTGCCCGGAAGCGTGGCCGAGGGCCGGTATTTCATCCTTCGGGCAGGATAGGGCCTCCGGGCCACCATCGCGACAGCGGGGACGGCGTTCGATGCCGGGGCATTGCCCGGAAAGGTCGTCTCGCTGACTCTGAAAGCCGCACGGCTCTGCGTCTGCCGCTGTCAGGGGATCGGTCTGTGATCCCCCGGCGGCGGGAATGCGCGATATGGCGCTATTGTCCCGTGGCGGCCTCAACCCTGCCCGACCGGCTCCACCTGCCCGCTCTGTGCCGAGCGGCCTATCGCTTCGATCACGGCCAGGGAGCGCATCCCCTCCTCTGCCGAGACCAGCGGTTCCTCCTCGCCTGCAATAACTCGTGCGAAATGGGTGATCTGGGCTTCCAGCGGGTGGGCGCGGCGCAGGCCAGGCCTCGCGGCGCGGATCGGCTCCCACCAGCCGCGCGGTTCTTCCTGGGTCCAGCCGGTGCCGCCGGGCAATGACAGCGATCCGTGGGTGCCGCCGATCAGATAGCAGGTCTGGTCCGTCACCGGATAGGCCGGGTTCTCGGCGGCGGTCAGTTCCCAGCTCCACGGCGACACGACGGTATCAGAGACGCTGACCGTCCCCAGCGCCCCGTTCGCGAAATGCAGGATCGCGGCGGCGGTGTCCTCGACCGCATGGCCGCGCAGGACATTGCGGGTGCTGGCCTGTACGGCCTGCACCTCGCCCACAAGGTGGCGCATCAGATCGACATCGTGGATCAGGTTGATGAAGACCGGTCCCGCCCCGGCCTGTGTCCGCCAGCCCACATCGAAATACTCATCGGGCTTGTAGAGCCAGCAGGTTGCCTGCGCCGCCACGGCCCGCCCGATCTCGCCCGCCTCGATCCTGGCCCTGGCCGCGCGGATGAGGGGGTTGTGCCGCCGGTGATGCCCCGCCAGCAAAGGCACGCCCGCCGCGCGCCCCGCCTCCACCAGCCGTGCCGCCTCGGCCACCGTATCGGCGACCGGCTTCTCGATCAGCGCGGGGATGCCCGCCGCCACCGCCGCCAGTCCGGTCTCCACATGCGTATGGTTCGGGGTGGCGACGATCAGGCCGTCGGGTCGCTCGGCGGCGATCAGCGCATCGATATCGGCATACCATGCCAGCCCCCGCTCGCGCGTCCATGCCTCGCCTGTGGGGTCGGCCACGGCCACCAGTCGCACTCCGGTCACCTGCGCGATGGCATCCGCATGTTGCCGCCCGACCAGCCCCGCGCCCGCAAGGGCCAGCCGTGTTTCCGTCTTGTCCGTTCTCATTCCAGCTCCGGTATCATCGCCGCGCGAACAGGCGTTCGACCTCGGCCAGCGTCAGGGTTATCGAGGTGGGCCGCCCGTGATTGCAGGTGCCCGAATTGGGGGTTGCCTCCATCTCGCGCAGCAGGGCGTCCATCTCGGCATGGTTCAGGCGACGGCCCGCCCGCACCGATCCGTGACAGGCCATGGTCGCGCAGAGGTGGCGCAGGCGGTCATCCAGCGCGTTCGACTCGGCCAGCGTATCGGCCTGCCCCGCCAGATCGCGGATCAGGCCATGGACATCCATCTCGCCCAGCATGGCCGGGGTCTCGCGCACGCAGACCGCATCGGTGCCGAAAGGCTCGACAGCGAGGCCGAAGCCCTCCAGCACCGCCCCATGGGCCAGCAGGGCATCGGCCTCGCCGGGGGGCAGTTCCACGATTTCGGGGATCAGCAGGCCCTGTCGCGCGATGCCCTTGGCCATATCGGCCTTCATGCGCTCGTAGACGAGGCGCTCATGGGCGGCGTGCTGGTCCACGAGGACGATGCCCTCACGGGTCTGGGCGACGATATAGGTCTCGTGCAGTTGCGCGCGGGGCACTCCCAGAGGCAGGTCCATCGCGTCGGGGGCGGGGTCCGGGGATGCGTGTTCCGGCGCACTCCAGCCGCCGATATCCATGCCGGGGGGCGGCCCCTGCCAGGCCGTCGCCTCCTCGGCCAGTCCACGCGGGAGCCGGGGCGGCGGGCGGGAGGGCATCTGATAGGACGGCCCGGCGGCGGGAGGAGGTCGCTGTCCCAGCGCCCCCGTATCCGTCAGGACGCTGCCCCGGTGCCCCGCCCCGGCAAGGGCCTGACGCAGCGCGCCGACGATCAGGCCCCGGACTCCGGCGGGGTCGCGAAAGCGCACTTCGGTCTTGGCCGGATGCACGTTCACGTCCACGGCCTGCGGATCGAGATCGATGAAGAGGGCCAGGGCCGGATGCCGACCGCGCGGCACCACATCGGCATAGGCCCCGCGCGCGGCCCCCACCAGCATCCGGTCGCGCACGGGCCGGCCATTGACGAACAGGTGCTGGGCCTGCGCCGTGGCCCGGTGATCGGTGGGGGTCGAGGCATAGCCGGTCAGGCGCACCCCTTCCCGCTCCGCATCGATGGCCAGCGCCGTGCTCGCGAAATCGCGGCCCATCACCGCCCCCATCCGCGCGCGCCGTCCGTCGAACAGGTCGCCGCTCTCCGCGCGGGCATCGAACAGGGTGCGATCCTCGGATTTCAGCGTGAAGGCGACGCCGGGATGGGCCATGGCCAGTCGCCGCACCGTCTCGGCGATGGCTCCGGTCTCGGCGCGCTCGGTCTTGAGGAATTTCAGCCGGGCGGGGGTGGCGAAGAACAGGTCGCGCAGCTCCGCCACGGTGCCCCCCGACAGGGCGGCGGGTTCGGGCGGTGTGATCGCTCCGGCCTCGACCGCGATGCACCATGCCTGCGCGGCCCCGGCCACCCGCGAGGTCAGCGACAGGCGCGATACCGCCCCGATGGAGGGCAGGGCCTCGCCGCGAAAGCCGAAACTGCGGATGTTCAGCAGATCCGCTCCATCCGTTTTGGAGGTCGCATGGCGCTCGATGGCCAGCGACAGGTCATCGGCGGTCATGCCATGGCCGTTATCGGCCACCCGGATCAGTATCCGTCCGCCGCCCCGGATCGCGATATCAAGGCGTGTCGCCCCCGCATCCAGGGCATTCTCCACCAGTTCCTTCACCGCCGCCGCCGGACGCTCGATCACTTCCCCCGCCGCGATGCGGTTGACGGTGGCTTCGGAAAGACGGGTGATGCGGGGGCGCGGGGATGTCATGGCGGCGAATCTATCACGCCGCTCCCGCGCGTCGATGGAATTTGAAGAGCCGGGCGGGAAATGACTGGATCGTGTGAGGGGGGGGCAGGGCAATTGCTTGAAAGAGTTTTTCTCTGCCCCGCACTCGATGCGGGGCCTCCTTATGCTTTGCGTTGACTGCAAATTATAGGTGGTCCCGCATCTGCAAAGCGTCATTTCATGCCGCATTGCGTTCGGGACAGCATGATTTCTTCTTC
>CAKZUT010000098.1 GCA_937922185.1 uncultured Neomegalonema sp. | reverse complement strand
GCTTGAAAGAGTTTTTCTCTGCCCCGCACTCGATGCGGGGCCTCCTTATGCTTTGCGTTGACTGCAAATTATAGGTGGTCCCGCATCTGCAAAGCGTCATTTCATGCCGCATTGCGTTCGGGACAGCATGATTTCTTCTTCAGGCGATTGCCTTGTGTCATGCAGGCCCGTCTTGACCCCCTGACCGTTCTCGCCTACGCCGCCCCGGTGCCGGGTGGCCGGACGGTCGCGACTTCCCTTCGTGCAAGCGGATGGAGATCGAGGCAAGTCCGGGCTCCACGGGGCCTCGGCGCCGGGTAACGCCCGGCGGGGGTGGTTCGCCACCTTCAGGGACAGCGCCACAGAGAACAAACCGCCGCGCCTCCTCCGGGAACGCGCGGTAAGGGTGAAACGGTGCGGTAAGAGCGCACCGCCCCTTCGGCAACGAAGGGGGCATGGCAAGCCCCGCCGGGAGCAAGGTCGAATAGGGACGGCATGGGTCGGCAACGGCCCGGCGCTCGGCCCCGGCGTGCCGTCCGGGTAGACTGCTGGAGGCGGCGGGCAACCGTCGTCCGAGAGGAATGACCGTCGATGCGGGCACCTCGCAAGGGGCAAGCCTGCGGGACAGAACCCGGCTTACAGGCCACCCGGCACACCGGCTTGCGTTTCGTAACACGACGGTAAGGGCGACGGTGTATCCCTTGGCTGGAACCCGTCCCCGGCCCTGTGCGAGCATCAGACCGTGAAGATCCTGCTTCTCAGCTTCCATTTTCCGCCGGATGCGCCCATCGCCGCCACGCGCGCCCCGAAATTCGCGAAATACCTGATCGAGGCGGGGCATGACGTGCGTGTCCTGTGCGCCAGCGATCCGCAGGCCCATATCGCCCATGCGCTCGATATCGATGCGGAGCGCGTGGTGCGGAGCGAATGGCGCGATCTCGGCGCATTGCCCGGCGAAGTGCTGGACCGCGTGGTGCCCTCGCGCCGGAGAGTCATAGCTGACGGCGCACCGTCGCCCTCCCCCGCTGCCACCCCGTCGCGCGGCCCCGCGCGCCCGAGTCTGCGGTCAACACTCAGCCAGTTCTATGATTCGGCGATCTGTCGCCCTGATCGACGGGCGGGATGGCGACCCTATGCGGTTCGGGCCGCCCGTGAGCTTTTCAGGAACTGGACGCCCGATCTGGTCTATGCGACATGCCCGCCCCATTCCGTCGCCCCCATCGCGCGGGAAGTGGCGGCGCTGGTCAAAGCCCCCTTCGTCGTGGAATTCCGGGATCGCTGGGCATTGGATGCCTATACCAACCATCCCGAATGGCGGCAGAGGCTCGACCGACGGCAGGAGGCCGCAACGCTGGCCGATGCCGCCGGGATCGTCACCGTCTCGCCGCTCTGGGCAGAGACCTACAAGGCGCGGTATGGTGCGGAGCGTATCGCGGTCGCCATGAACGGCTTTGACCCGGCGGATTATCCGCTGGAGATGGATATCGCCCCGGCCCTCGACAAAGATCGTATCGAGCTTCTCTTTGCAGGCGCGCTCTATCCCGGACGTCGCGATCCCCGTACCGTCTTCGAGGCCATTGCGCTTCTGGGCGAGGACGCAAAGCGGGTGCAGGTCACGATGCTCGGCAAGGATCTCGGCCCCGCGACGGCCATGGCGCGGGAATGCGGGATCGGGGATTGCCTCAAAATCCTGCCCCCGGAGCCGCATCCCTCCATCGTGAAGCGCCAGTATGCGGCGGATGCGCTGTTGATGCTGCAATGGAACGACGCGCGCGATGCGGGCACGGTACCCGGCAAACTGTTTGAATGTATCGGCGCGCGCCGCCCCGTCATCGCGACGGGATGGACCTCCGGCGTCGTGGGGCGGATGATCCTGCGTCGGAATCTCGGCGTCATCGCCAACGAGCCGCGCGTCCTCGCCAATAAACTTTCCGCGCTCCTGAGCGAAAAACGCGCTCATGGGCGTATCGCTCCCCTGCCCGAAGCCGTGCGCGACGGCCTGACCCGGCGCGAACAATTCGACGCTCTGGAGCCGTTTCTCGCCCGTGCCGCCGGACAGCTCTCCACGCAGATCGCCGCCGAATGAGCGGGCAGAGCCTGTCCCGCAAGATGGCGGGGGGTGCGGCATGGATGGTCTGTGCGCGGATGGTGATGCGGCTTTCGGGCCTGATCAATGTCATCATCGTCGCGCGCCTGCTGCCCCCGGCGGATTTCGGCGTGGTCGGCCTGACCGTGGCCTTTATCGGCGCGTTCGAGGCGATGAGCGATATGTCTCTCAACTCCGCGATCGTCCGCCACAAAAACCCGCAGCGAAAACATTATGATACCGTTTTCACCCTGATGATCCTGCGCGGGGTGATCCTCGCGGGCATCGTGCTGATGACGGCGGGGGCCATGGCCGACTTCTATGGCGATGAGCGCCTCGTTTACGTCGCCTATGCCATTGCCGCGCAGCTTATGCTGTTCAGCCTCGTCAATCCGGGTGTTTCCGACTTCCAGCGCGATTTCGATTTTCGCCGTGATTTCATCTTCCTCGCGGTGCGAAAGCTGGCCAGCACGGTCTGTTGCGTTACCGTCGCCCTGACGATCTGGCCCGATTACCGCGCGCTTGTGACGGGATTGATTGCCGGGACCGTCGCGACCCTGATCGCCTCCTATGCTCTGAGCGCCTATCGCCCGCGCGTATCCCTCGCGGCCTTCAGCGAGATTTTCGGTTTCTCGAAATGGATGCTGGCGACCAATCTGCTGCGATTCACGCAACAGCGGCTCGATACCTTCATCCTCGGCAAGACGCTGGGTCTGACGGCGCTGGGTTTCTATACTATTGCGCTGGAGCTGGCCAATCTGGTCTCGACCGAGTTCGCCATGCCCCTGCGGCGGGCCTTCATGCCGGGCTATGCGAAATTGCAGGATGACGCCTCGGCCCTGAGAGAGCAGTTCGGGTCGGCCTACGGCGCGGCCATGCTGATCGCGATTCCCTTCGCGGTCGGTGTGGCTCTGGTGGCCGAACCCGCGATCCGCATGGCCTTCGGGGAAGGCTGGGAAGCCTCTGTCGCGCCGATGCGGGTCTTGTCCGCAAACGGGCTGGCGCTTGCCTCGGTGGCGTTCTGCTGGCCGGTCATCATCGCGACCGGCAACCCGCGCAAGCTGGCCCCGCTCCAGATTATCTCGATCATCGTCGGGGGACCAGCCGTCTGGTGGGCCTCGTCGCGGTTCGGCCTGACGGGGGCGGCATGGGCCATGGCGGGGATGAGTACGCTCTACGCCCTGCTGGTCATGCGCGCGGCCCTGCGGTTGATGCAGGCCGAGGCCCTGATCGTGCTGCGCTGGCTGCCCCGTATCCTCGCGGCAACCCTCGCCATGGCCATTGCTGTCCGTTTCGCGCAATCCGGCCTGCCTCCGGTTACCGGCATGGCAAGTGCTGCCGCCGTCTTCGGGACAACGGCCCTCGTCGGCGTGACCGTCTATCCCGTCGCCCTGATCGGTCTGTGGTGCCTTACGGGCCGCCCAACGGGACCGGAAGCCAGCATTCTCACCGCCGCAGGCGCGATCATCCGGCGACGATCGCCTGCCTGAGAAAATTCGCGCCCGCCAGCACCAGCACCATGAGAATGACCGTCCTCAGCCGCTCGCCGTCTAGCCGGTCCTGCACCTGCTGACCAAGGCGCATCCCGATAGCCACCGGCACCAGCATCAGCACGGATATCGCCGCCGTCCGGGCATTGAGCACACCGGTCGTCATATGCCCCGCGATGAACGGAACCGAGCCGAGCAGGAAGGTCACCGCACAGGTGCGGATGAATCGCTTCTTGGGGATATCCAGCGAGAGCAGGAGCATCAGCACCGGCACCCCCCAAGCGCCCGATATGCCGCCGAAGAACCCGCCCAGCCCTCCGGCAACGATATCCGCCGCCGGACGCGGAGGCGATGTGGGGCGCCATCCGAATAATTGTGCGATGGAAAAGACGCTCAGGCCGACCCCCATGATGAGCGAGAACCCGCGCGTATCCAGATGCGGCAAAAGCTGCGTGGCGGCAAACAGCGTGACGAGCATGACCCCGATCAGAACACGGAATTCCAGAAACGTCGCCCATGCCTCCCGTAGCCCCTCGCGCGCGCCCTGCCACATATTCATGACGACACCGGGCACGGCGAGACAGGCAACGGCGACTTCCGGGGGCAGGACGGTCGCCCCGACCGCAACGGCGACGGTCGGCAGGGCAAAGCCGATGGTGCCCTTGACGAATCCGCCGAGGAAAAACCCTGCTGTCGCGATCATCATCGGCATGAACCCGTATCGCTGGATCGCATCGCCCGGCGCATCGAGCAGCGCCTCGATCATCCCTTGCGGAGCCGCGCCGCGAAGAAGCCGTCAAGCCCCCCGATATCGGGCCAGTGGCATGGCAGGGTCCGCAGCATCCCATCCGCGATCATCTCCGGTGCGATACCCTGCCCCGGCTCCACCGGGTCGATAACCGCGTCGGGATGCGTGCCGAGGAAGGAGGCGATCCGGTTCTGGCCCTCTTCCGGCAACAGAGAGCATGTCGCATAGACCAGTCTGCCGCCGGGGGTGAGCCACTCCCATGCCCGCATCATCAATGCATCCTGCAAGGGAGCAAGCGCCGCCAGAACCGCACCGGATTTCAGGTGCGGCAGGTCCGGGTGCCGTCGGATCGTGCCGGTCGCCGAGCATGGCGCGTCGAGCAGGATCGCGTCGAATTCCCCGTCCGGGGTCCAGTCCAGCGCATCGGCGATGACCACCCGTGCAGTGGTGCGGGTCCGCAGCAGGTTCTCGCGCATCCGGCGCATCCGGGGAGCCGAGATATCGAGGGCCGTGACATCAGCCCCCATCGCGGCAAGCTGCATGGTCTTGCCCCCCGGTGCCGCGCAGAGATCGAGGACGCGCTTGCCCTTCACGTCACCGAGCAGACGGGCGGGCATCGTGGCGGCGGCATCCTGCACCCACCATGCGCCCTCCTCATACCCCTCAAGGGCCGGGACGGAACCGCCTTCCAGCCGGAGGCTGCCTGTGGGGGTGAGCGTGCCGCCGAGCCGCTCCGCCCAGTTTTCAGGATCACGGGCGGGCAAAAGATCGAGCGCCGCGCCGTGGCGGTGGGCGGCGGCAATGGCACGGGCCGTCGGCTCGCCATAGGCCGCTTTCAGGCGCTCCCACAGCCATGCGGGGGTATCGACGGCATCGGAGTCGATCTCATCGAACATCCGGCACCCCTCATCGGCGAGGCGACGACAGACGGCATTGACCATGCCCGAAAGGCGACGGGTATCCGGCTGGGCCTTGGCGAGACGTACCGCGATATCCACAGCGGCATGGGCGGCCCCGTCGAGCGCCATGAGTTCGGCCCCCGCGATTCGCATGATCTGCACCGCAAGGCCGTTCTTGCCCACGGGACGCCTGGCCACGAAGCGGTCGATCACCGCGTCGATGGACCCCAGACGCCGCAGGGTCGTGAGCACCAGCATCCGCGCGAATTTGGCGTCGCGCTCCCGGAGCTTGTCCACTCCGGCCTCGCGCCATGCGATATCGAGCGGCTTGTCATGCTGCAACACCGCATCAAGGGCGGCGACTGCGGCGCGGCGGGCTTCCAGCCCAGGGGTGGCTATCCCCATGGAGACCGTCGCGACCCGCGCTGTGCGCTTCCGACCTCCTGCTGGCCCCGCCGACGCCCCCAGGGCGACAGATGCGGCATCGGCATGATCTTCGGCAAGGTTATCACCTTCTGTCCCATCTCTCGCGCAAGCTCCTGCAATTCCGCTACCCGGTTCCCGATATCGGGATGTGTCGAGAACAGCGAGTCCGTTCCGCGCACGATCAGCGGATTATGGATGAAGAGATGCGCGGTCGTGGGAAACCGCTCGGCGGTCACGAGCATCGTGTTGCTGTTGGAAATCTTCACCAGAGCGCGGGCCAGCCACATCGGGTTGCGGCAGATTTCGGCTCCTGTACGGTCGGCGGCATACTCACGGGTCCGGCTGATCGTCATCTGAATGACCATGGCGGCCATGGGGGCAAGGATCGCCATCAGGATCGTGCCGAGTGCCCCCATGGGCCGGTCACGGCTGCCCCCGAAAAACAGACCGAACTGCGCGATCATGGAAATCGCTCCGGCGACCGTGGCCGAGACGGTCATGATGAGCGTGTCGCGGCTTTTGATATGGGCCATCTCATGCGCGATCACGCCGGCCAGTTCCTCGGTATCGAGCAGCCGGATGATCCCCGTCGTCATGGCAATGGCCGCATTCTCGGGGTTGCGCCCGGTGGCGAAGGCGTTGGGCTGTTCCTTGTCGATCAGATAGACCGCCGGAACAGGAATATCGGCATTGCGGGCCAGTTGCCTGATCAGATGCATCAATTCGGGGGCCTCGTCCGGCCCGAGAGAGCGGGCCTTGTGCATCTTCAGCACCATCCTGTCGGATTTCCACCAGGCCAGCAGATTGGTCACTCCGGCAAAGGCCAGCGCCAGAATCGTGCCCTGCTGCCCGCCGATGACATAACCGACGACCATCAACAGCGCCGTCATCGCCGCAAGCAGTAACATGGTCTTGAACGTACTCACACGATTCCTCCTCCGCCCCAGCCTTTCACCCTGAGCCGCAGGTACTATATGGGACAGCACTGCAACAATGCGAGTGGCACACGGATGAGCGCGAAGAAACCCGATCCCGCGATTGCGGCCCGTGCGCTGGCGGAAGCCAGAGAACGGCGGGAAGGGCAGAAAGCCCTCGCCCTGCCCCCTGAAAACGGCGGGCCGAAAGGCCGCGAACCTGTACGCTACGGCGACTGGGAAAAGGACGGAATAGCCTATGATTTCTAGGAACATCTTTGCAGCACTCGGCATCGCCGTGGCTCTGGCCACCACCCCGGCCATCGCCGCCGATTTCGCCCCCCTTCCCGATGTCGAGGAAGGACAGGAGGTCGCGATCTTCGCGGGAGGATGCTTCTGGTGCATCGAGTCGGATTTCGACAAGATACCGGGCGTTCTTGCGACCACCTCCGGCTATACGGGCGGCAGGACCGTGCGTCCCGGATATCGGGATGTGGGGTCCGAGAAGACCGGGCATTACGAGGCCCTGCATGTCATCTACGACCCGGAGGAAGTCAGCTATGGCGAGTTGCTGACGGCCTTCTGGCATTCGGTCGATCCGACGGACCCGCGCGGGCAGTTCTGTGACAAGGGCGATTCCTACCGCACGGCGATCTTCGCGGTCGATGACGAGCAAAAGAAAGCCGCACAGGCCTCGAAGACGGCGCTCGTGGAATCAAAGGTACTGCGGGGAACCGTCGTGACGCCGGTTCTGGAGGCCGCACCCTTCTATCCGGCGGAAACGTACCATCAGGATTATTACCAGAAGAACCCGATCCGCTACACGATCTATCGCGGCAATTGCCGTCGCGATGCCACCGTCAAGCGCGTCTGGGGCGATCTGGCCTATAAGGGCATTCCCAAGGAGGAATGATCCCCCGTGCTGCCCGGCGGTTTGCGTGAAAGGGCGGATTTCTTCGTCCTTTCACGATCTCATGGCGTTCTCGGGAAAAACTTGTTGACCCGGCTTCGCCGGAACCCTACGAAAACCGCCGGTGAGGGGGATGCGCTGCAAGGTGCGGCAGCGGACTGTAAATCCGCCGGGGAGACCCATGCCTGGTTCGATTCCAGGATCCCCCACCATCCACGGCGACGAATCCGGGTTAACATGGCGGATCGATGAGTGATGCGAGGTATTCGGGGTTCCATGAAGCGCGTTTACGCCGTGTCTTGTTTGATTTCTTGTCCTTTGCGACCCTTATGAGGTTGATGGCGAAATGCCGGACGGGGGCCATGTTTCTGGCCCCGTGTATTTTCTAACGCTAGAGATCGTCCTTGAACTGGACGTCGAGTACCCAGTGGGGTGAGTTCTCAATGGTCCAATGGTAGCGGACGGCCCTTGCCAGGTCTTCAGCGGTCATGAGGCGCGAAGCGATGTAGAAATGCCGCTTGCGGCTGATCTTGCCTTTTGTCTCGACATCTCTCTCGATCATGCCGACAAGTGCCAGTCCCTTGAAGCGTGGCCGCCGGGCGCTGTGCGGTCGGCGCACAGCCAGTCGGTATCATGCGATGCTTGCCCCATTGCAGCGGTTTGCGGGCAGGTTGGCACTCTCGTTAGGCGCGGCAGCGCGCTCCTCCTCGAGATGCGGGACTGTCCTGAATTTCGTGCTCTGGCGTGGTAATCCTGCGATGAGGAGACCCACGCATGAGCATAGACAAGGCCCTACTGGACAAGCTGATGGAAGGTCGGTCGCCCGGCGACCTGTTCGGGAAGGACGGCATCCTGTCCGAACTGACGAAGGCGCTGGCGGAGCGGGCGTTGAACACGGAACTGGACGCGCATCTCGGCGGGGAGCGCGCCTCTGCGCCTGATGAGGTGGACAACCGGCCCGCGAACCGGCGCAACGGAGCGAGCCAGAAGACGGTGACCACCGACAGCGGCAAGGTGGTGCTGGACATCCCGCGCGACCGGAACGGTACGTTCGATCCGCTCTTGATCGGCAAGTACCAGCGGCGCTTCCCGGAGTTCGACCGCAAGATCGTAAGCATGTACGCGCGCGGCATGACGACCCGCGAGATCCAGGGCCACATTGAGGAAATCTACGGCTTCGAGGCGTCCCCCAGCCTGATCTCGGCGGTGACCGAGGCGGTCATGGAGGAAGTAGTCGCTTGGCAGAACCGGCCCCTTGAGCCCTGCTATCCGGTGGTGTTCATGGACGCGATCCGGGTCAACATCCGCTCGGATGGCACGGTGGTGAACAAGGCTGTCTTCGTTGCCCTGGCGATCCTGCCGGACGGCACACGGGACGTTCTGGGCTTGTGGTTCCAGGCCAATGAAGGGGCGAAATTCTGGGCCAAGGTGCTGAACGATCTGAGGAACCGAGGCGTCCAGGACATCCTCATCGCCGTCGTGGACGGCCTCAAGGGCTTCCCGCAGGCTATCGAGGCGGCCTTCCCCCGCACCCAGGTCCAGACCTGCGTCGTCCACCTCCTGCGTCATTCCATGAGCTTCGCCAGCTACAAGGACCGCAAGGCCGTCGCGGCAGCCTTGAAGGCGGTCTACACCGCCGTCGACGCCGAGGCGGCAGAGGCCGCGCTGTCCGAGTTCGAGGAAAGCGACCTCGCCGCCCGCTACCCGGCGATCGCGCCGAGCTGGCGGCGGGCCTGGGCCGAGGTGATCCCCTTCCTCGACTATCCACCCGAGGTCCGCAGGCTGATCTACACGACCAACGCCATCGAGGCGCTGAACTCGAAAATCCGCCGGGCCGTTCGAACCCGTGGCCACTTCCCCAGCGACGACGCGGCGGCCAAGTTGATCTATCTGGCGCTCAATGCTACCAGCACCGAATGGAAGCGCTCCGTCCGCGAATGGCACGCCGTAAAGAGCCAGTTCGCCATCATGTTCGAAGATCGCTTCCCGATGACATGACCCTCACGTCAGGGCACAAGATTCCGTACAGTCTCCGCGCATCCGCCATTGGATGATTTCTGTAAAGCATCCGGCAGCCTTGAGGCTGGCAACGAGCGGAGCGGGAACGGTTTCGACCTCGATCCGCTTGCCCGCCCCGACACGGCGCAGCGTCAGCGCTGCACCATGCGCGAGACCGATACGGCGGTTCTC
>CAKZUT010000097.1 GCA_937922185.1 uncultured Neomegalonema sp. | reverse complement strand
GATGTCCCTTTTGCTCCATCTGGCGGCGCTTCAGCCAGTAATTCGTGATCTGTCCGTTATGGACGACCGACACGTCGTTATAGGGAAACGCCCAATAGGGGTGCGCCGAGCGGATATCGACATCCGACTCGGTGGCCATGCGGGTATGGCCGATCCCGTGGGTGCCCTTGAAGTCGCGCAGGCCGTAATTGTCGGCCACGACATTGGCGTCGCCCAGATCCTTGATCAGCTCCAGCGAGTTGCCGAGGGAGAGGATTTCGGTGCCCTCCACATCCTCGATATAGCGGGCCATCGCCTCGGTATCGCCGTCATGGGTGATGACATAACGCATGGCGTAGGGCGTCGCGGCATCCCTGGCCTTGATGCTGGCCTTGTGCTCGGCGAGGCGCTTCTCGACCTCACCGATGCGGATGTCGATCTTGTCCTTCATGTCGTAACCGGAGGCCATGTCCTCCTGCTCCGCCACTTTCAGACGCATGATGTAATCGCCCGCGTTCGGCTCGCCGTAGACGGCGAAGCCGGTCGAGTCGGGACCGCGATGCTTGAGCGCGGTCAGCATCGACGTCATCTCGGAACCGACGTCCGAGCTTTTCCCCCGATGGATCAGTCCGGCAATGCCGCACATGGGTTTTCTCCTTGCAGAAAGTATGAGTTACTCGCTGCCCCGGAAGTGATCCGGGGCCTCTGTCGGCATTGAGCGTCGCTCGAAGAGGTCCGGCACGAACCGCTAAGCGGCCTGTGCGGGACAGCGCATTAAGTCGGTGGAAGGCCTGCTGTCAGGGCAGGCATTCCATGTACATTTCCTTGTCCCAGTCGGTGACGGTCGCCATGGAGCGCTCGTACTCGTCGGTCTTGTATTCGTGGTAGAGGCGGAACATCTCGCCCGGCAGGCCACGCTTGACGACCTCCGATCCTTCCAGATGCCTGAGCGCATCGCCGAGGGTCATGGGCAGTTTCTTGACCTGCTTGCCCGCTTCCATCGCCTCGTAGATGTTGCGCTCCTCCGGCTCGCCCGGATCGAGGCTGTTCTCCAGCCCGTCATCCATCGCGGCCAGCAGCGTGGACCCCATGAGATACGGGTTCACCATCGAGTCCACGGATCGATACTCGAAGCGACCGGGGGCCGAGACGCGCAGGCCCGTGGTCCGGTTCTGGAAGCCCCAGTCCGCGAAGACCGGTGCCCAGAAGCCCGCATCCCACAGGCGGCGATAGGAGTTGACCGTCGAGCAGCCGATAGCCGTCAGGGCCTGAAGGTGATGCACCACGCCGCCGATGGCCTTCAGCCCCTCGGGGCCGGGCATCTGCGGGTCGTCGCCGTCGGGCATGAAGGTGTTGTCGCCGCCCTTCACGTACATATAGTTATCGGCCATGCCCGGCAGGCTGTCGGGATCATTGCCGCATTTGACGAACTCGTCCCCGCCGCCGCTCCACAGGCTCATATTGTGGTGACAGCCCGAGGCCGACACGCCCATGAAGGGCTTGGTCATGAAGCAGGCGAAGATGCCGTGCTCACGGGCCACCTGCGCGCAGATCTGGCGATAGGTGGTCAGGCGGTCGGCATTGCGGAGCACGTCATCGAACATCCAGTTCAGTTCGAGCTGGCCGGGCGCATCCTCGTGGTCGCCCTGAATCATGTCGAGGCCCATCTTCCGGGCGTAGCGGATCACCTGAAGCGTGACCGGGCGCAGGCTCTCGAACTGGTCGATATGATAGCAATAGGGCTTGGAAAAGCCGGGTCCGGGCTTGCCGTTCTCGTCGAATTTCAGCCACATCATCTCCGGCTCGGTGCCGATGCGAAGCTGTGTGCCGTGCTTTTTGGTGAATTCCTTGTGCATCCGGCGCAGGTTGCCGCGACAGTCGGAGGTCAGATATCCGCCCGGATTTTCCTTTTCCTCACGGTTGCGGAACAACGTGCAGTAGAAGCGCCCGATGGTCGGAGCCCAGGGCAACTGCATGAAGGTTTCAGGCTCCGGGATGCCGACCAGTTCCGCCGCTTCGGGGCCATAGCCCATGTAATCGCCCGCGCGGTTCAGGAACAGGTTCATCGTCGCGCCATAGACGAGCTGGAAGCCCTTCTTGGCCACCGACTCCCAGTGATCCGCCGGGATACCCTTGCCCATGATCTTGCCGGTCACGGAGACGAATTGCAGATAGAGATATTCGATGCCCAGTTCGTCGATCTTCGCACGAACCTGCTTGATCTTCTCTTCCCGGCCTTCTTCTTCGACGAATTCTTCAATGTCCATCGGCACGCTGGTTCTCCCCTTGAGCGTAATGACTGTATTGTTCAATTCATTACGGGGCCGCGTGTCTTCCGCTCGCTGGCCCCCTGTCCCTGCGGACAGATTTTGCTGGCTTGCACTCGCCCTGTGCGAGTCGTTTCCAGTTAGACTCAAGCATCCGCGACCCGCAACCAATTTTTTTGATTGGTTCTTAATTGGTATACAGGCGGTTTCGGCGCATTGACATCGCCTGCGGAATGCAGGTGACTTGCCCGGTTATGCCGGTGAAAGAGAGGGCGCATGTCGCTTTTCGGGAGATGGATTGTCCTTGTGGCCTGCCTTATCGGCACCGCGCCTGTGATCGCCGCCGACGGAGAGATCGATGTCGATCTCGAAATTGTGTTGGCGGTGGATGGTTCGGGGTCGATCAGCGCCAGGGAATTCAGGCTGCAACTGGAAGGCTACGCCAATGCCCTGCGCGACGAGGCGGTGCAATCGGCGGCGGTTTCGGGGCCGTTGGGCAAGATCGCCGTTGCGATGATGGTCTGGTCGGATGCGGCCTTCAAGAAGTTCGAGACGGACTGGTTCATCATCGATTCGCGTGCGGCGGCGGGACGCTATGCCGATATCGTGGAGGTCTTCCACGTCCATTCGGGCCGTAACTACGGTGTGGGCGGCGGCGGCACGGGCATTGGTTCGGGTATCGAATATGCGCTGCGGATGCTGGATGAGAACGGGATAGAGGCAACCCGGCGCACCGTCGACGTCTCCGGCGACGGCGTTGAGACCGCCCCCTGGTTTCGCAAGGCGATGGTCCTGCCCGAGGCCCGCGCTCTGGCCGCATCGAAGGACGTGACGATCAATGGCCTCGCCATCCTCACTGATTTCCGGGCGCTCGACCGCTATTATGAGGATGAGATGATAACCGGCCCCGGTGCCTTCGTCATCGAAGCGAAAGATTTCGATGCCTTTGCCGAGGCGATCCAGCGGAAGCTGTTTCTGGAGTTCATGTCACCGATAGCGGAAGGCAAGACCCCGATGCACAATCCTGTTGAAGCATCTCTCCATGCTTTTGAGAAAGCGCCGATAACCATAAATGCCGAGCGCAATCCCGCCAGGAAGGCAAAGAGCCGGTAAAGCGACTCCGCCTTCCGCTTTCAGCATTTCGTAGTTCTCGTTGCCGAATTTCAGCACGGCAGACGCGACGATGACGGATTGTGTCAGTCGGATGATGGTCATCGGAATTTCTCTTGTGGCGGATTGAATCCATGCCCGCACGAGAAGGTTCGCAAATTCCGAATGTCAGGTTGAGCGTGAGACTTGCCGTTCGAGCACTTCTGCGCTAAGAGCGCGCCGCTGTCGCGACGGCGACGGGCCAGCCGCAGATCGATTCGTGCGGGCGCGGGGGAAATAAGGCCCTCGGCCAACGCTACTCGTATTGTAGGCCCCTAACCGTCCTGCATCACAACTTTGGGTCAAGACCGCCGGAGACAACCGGCTGGCCAGAAATGCACGTTTTAGGAGCTACAACACTTATGCAAGAAGCACTCGCTGCACCAAGCATGGATGATTTCGAGGCCATGCTCGAAGAGACGATGGCGGACGAAAACCTTTCCGAAGGGTCCGTCGTCAAGGGCAAGGTCATCGCCATCGAGAATGGCCAGGCCATCATCGACGTCGGCTTCAAGATGGAAGGCCGTGTCGATATCAAGGAATTCGCCCCACCGGGCAAACCCGCCGACATCGAAGTCGGCGATGAGGTCGAGGTCTATCTCGACCGCACCGAAAATGCGAAGGGCGAGGCCGTCCTGTCGCGTGACAAGGCGCGTCGCGAAGAGGCATGGGACCGTCTCGAAAAAGCCTTCGACAAGACCGAGCGCGTCGAGGGCGCGATCTTCGGTCGTGTCAAGGGCGGCTTCACGGTCGATCTCGGCGGTGCCGTGGCATTCCTGCCCGGCAGCCAGGTCGATGTGCGCCCCGTGCGCGACGTCACCCCGCTGATGAACATCCCGCAGCCGTTCCAGATTCTCAAGATGGACCGCCGCCGGGGCAATATCGTCGTCTCCCGCCGCGCGATCCTCGAAGAGACCCGCGCCGAACAGCGCTCGGAAATCGTCGGCAAGCTCAACGAGGGCGATGTGGTCGAGGGCGTGGTTAAGAACATCACCGATTACGGTGCGTTCGTGGATCTTGGCGGCGTCGATGGCCTGCTGCACGTTACCGACATGGCATGGCGCCGTGTGAATCACCCGACCGAAATCCTGTCCATCGGCCAGACCGTGCAGGTGCAGGTCGTCAAGGTGAACAAGGAAACCCAGCGTATCTCGCTCGGCATGAAGCAGCTTCAGGCCGATCCGTGGGAAGAGGTCTCCGACAAGTACGCGCTTGGCTCCAAACACAAGGGTCGCGTCACGAACATCACCGATTACGGCGCGTTCGTGGAACTGGAACCCGGTGTCGAGGGTCTTGTCCACGTCTCCGAGATGTCCTGGACCAAGAAGAACGTCCATCCCGGCAAGATCGTCTCCACCTCGCAGGAAGTGGAAGTCATGGTCCTTGATGTGGATGCCACCAAGCGCCGCATCAGCCTTGGTCTCAAGCAGTGCCTCGACAATCCGTGGGATGCCTTCGTGGCCAATCACCCGCGCGGTTCCGAGGTCGAGGGCGAGGTCAAGAACATCACCGAGTTCGGTCTGTTCATCGGTCTCGACGACGATATCGACGGCATGGTTCATCTGTCCGATCTGGACTGGAACCGTCAGGGCGACGATGCCGTGCAGGACTACAAGAAGGGCGATGTCGTCCGGGCCGTGGTTCTCGACGTCGATGTGGACAAGGAACGCATCAGTCTCGGCGTGAAGCAGCTTGGCTCCGATCCGTTCGTGGAAGCGACCGACGGCATCAAGCGCGGCTCCATCGTCAAGGGTGTGGTTACGGAAGTGAATGACGGCGGCGTCGAGTTGCTGGTTGCAGGCGATCAGAAGGCGTTCATCCGCCGGGCCGATCTCAGCCGTGACCGCGACGAGCAGAAGCCCGAACGCTTCAAGGAAGGCGAGGAGGTCGAGGCCCGCGTCACGGCGATCGACGCCAAGACGCGCAAGATCAGCCTGTCGATCAAGGCGCTGGAAATGGCCGAGGAGAAAGAGGCTGTGCAGCAGTACGGTTCCTCCGATGCCGGCGCTTCGCTGGGTGACATCCTCGGCGCGGCACTCAAGCAGCGCGAGGGCGACGACGAGTAATCGTCAAGCCTTCGATGAAACTGGAAAGGGTCGCCTTCGGGCGGCCCTTTTTCGTTTTACGAGGATCGATTTTGACAGCGCCGCATGTTCAACCTATTTTACAAAAACCGAGGCATTGTGACATTGAATGCTGGAAATACCGGAGCTTTTGTCATGAACAAAGTCGCGTTGCCGAGCGAAGTTCATTATCTTGTCGAGCTGTGCAAGCGTGAGATGAATGCGTCCGAAGTCTGGCTGTTCGGGAGCCGCGCGCGCGGAGATTTTCATGAGAACAGCGATTACGACCTTTTGGCCGTAGTCCCGGACAATGCGCCGAGCGATGTGGATACGCCTATTGCGGCTTTTCGTCTTTGTCGGGAATCGCGCGCTCATGCCGATCTGCTAACTGCACGCATGAGTGATTTTATCGAAGCGCGCTCAACTGTAAATACGATCAGTTATGCAGTGGCAAAAGAAGGCATCCGACTGGATGCCTGAAGATCGTTTTATCGGTTCTTGTCTGAAATTAGCCTTCGAAAACCTAGAGGCTGTAAGAGCGATTAGCCCATCTCATCGCACCGCTCCCACCTTGATGTTCTACTCAGTTGAAAATCTCCTAATGGCTGTTCTAACTTCCGAAGGAATTGATGCAGGAGCGGCCCGCAGGAAACATGGAAACCATCAGGTGCATCGAATACTCGATGAACTTCCCGATTCCTGCATAATCAAGCCGAAATTCGAATACGTGGCAGAACTCGTTCCTTATGCCGTTGGATACAGATACCCGACGACTACGGGTAATTTGCATGATTCTCCCCCGGAAAACGATGCCAATAGCTATTTTGAGGCACTGTTGGATATGCTTGATATCTGTGCGAAAGGATTTCAAGTCGATGTGAAGCTGGACAGACCGAAGGCCGGTTCTGTCTCACCGATCCGATGACCACGCATGAAACCATGCCAAAACCCGGTGGAGCATTCGGTCCATTCGCGCGGTTCGTGCTGGAGGACGGCGCGATCCCGGTGGAGGTCCGCGAAACGGCGGCGCTGTATATTCTCGATCTGATCGGTGTGGCGGCGGCGGCAACGCGGCTGGAGGTCGGGCGCATCGCGCGCGATCATGCCGTCAGGCACTGGGCGGCGGGGGAGGGCGCACCCTCCGCGCGCTTGCTGTTCGACGGGCGGCGGGCGTCCCTTCCGGGGGCAGGGTTCGCCCTGGCCACGCAGATCGACAATCTCGACGCTCATGACGGGTGGCAGCCGTCGAAGGGCCATGCCGGGGCGGCGTTGTTCCCCGCGATTGCGGCCTTTGCCGAGGACGCGCCTGACCTGACCGGGCGCGCGGCGCTGGAGGCGATGGTCGTCGGCTACGAGACCAGCTATCGCGCGGCCCATGCGTTGCACAGGACGGTGGAGGATTACCATACGTCGGGCGCATGGAACGGCATCGGCTGTGCCGCCATCGGGGCGCGCATCCGGGGGGCGTCGCCGGAGGTGCTGCGCCACGCCATCGGTATCGCCGAGTATCATGCCCCGCGCAGCCAGATGATGCGCGAGATCGCCAACCCTTCCATGCTGCATGACGGCACGGGTTTCGGCGCGCCTACCGGTATCTATGCCCTTCTGATCGCCGAGGACGGCTTCGAGGGCGCACCCGCTGCCCTGATTGAATTCGCCGATGCGGAATTCGCATGGGAAGGGCTGGGCGCGGAGTGGCTCACCACGAAGCAATACATCAAGCCCTACCCGATCTGCCGCTGGGCGCACGCCCCCATCGATGCGGCCCTCGGCCTGCGCGCGGCCCATGAGATCGCGCCGGAGGAGATCGCCGCCATCGAGATCGCGACCTTCGCCTATTCGGCGGCTCTCAATTGTGCCGTGCCGTCCAGCACCTCCATCGCGCAGTATTCTCTGGCCTGGCCTGTGGCGGCGGCATTGGTGCGCGGGCGGGTCGGGGTGGAGGAGGTCTTGCCCCGTTCCTTCGACGATGCCGCCCTGCGCGCGATGCTGTCGCGCGTATCGGTACGGGTGGACCCGGAGATCGACGCCCTGTTCCCCGAACGACGGGCGGGTCAGGTGACTGTGACACTGAAGGATGGGCGGCATCTCGACAGCGGGTTGACGGAGGCGTCAGGCGGGCCGGACCCGGCTCCGACCCGTGCGGAAATCGTCACGAAGTTCCGCGCTTTTGCCGGGCCGGTGCTGGGTGAGGCGCGCACAGGGGCCGTCGAAGTGGCGGTTCTCGGGCTGGATATGCCGGGGGCGCGGTTTGCCGATGTCATGGATTTGCTGGTGGATGCCCCGTAATTACCCGAACAAATCCGGTGCATCTTCCTTCGTCTGCTTCGGGGCATCCAGTCCCAGATGCGCCCATGCTTTCCTGCCCAGCATCCGTCCGCGCGGAGTGCGGGCGATGAGGCCCTGTTGCAGCAGGTACGGCTCGATCACGTCCTCGATGGCGTCGCGGGCCTCCGACAGGGCGGCGGCGAGGGTCTCCACACCGACCGGCCCGCCGCCGTAATTCTCGGCGATGCACATCAGGTAGCGGCGGTCGAGGGCATCCAGCCCCGCCGAATCCACTTCCAGCCGCATCAAGGCCCTGTCCGCCTGCTCGCGGGTGATGCGCCCGTCGCTCTCGACGATGGCGAAATCGCGCACCCGCCGCAGCAGGCGGCCCGCGATACGGGGGGTGCCGCGCGACCGCCGCGCGATCTCGGTCGCGCCGTCCGGCGTGATCTCGACCCCCAGCAACCGCGCCCCCCGCGTCACGATGGTTTCGAGTTCATGCACCTCGTAGAAATTCAGACGCACGGGAATGCCGAAGCGGTCGCGCAGGGGCGTGGTCAGCAGGCCCAGCCGCGTCGTCGCCCCGACCAGCGTGAAGGGTTGCAGGTCGATCCGCACCGTGCGCGCGGCGGGGCCTTCGCCGATCACGAGGTCCAGCTCGAAATCCTCCAGCGCGGGATAGAGGATTTCCTCGACCGCCGGATTGAGCCTGTGGATCTCGTCGATGAACAGCACATCCCGCGCATCGAGATTGGTCAGCACGGCGGCAAGATCGCCCGCCCGCGCGATGACCGGGCCGGAGGTCATGCGGAAATTGACGCCCAGTTCCCGCGACACGATCTGCGCCAGCGTCGTCTTGCCCAGACCGGGGGGGCCGTGCAGCAACACATGGTCCATCGCCTCGCCCCGCCCCCGCGCGGCCTCCACGAAGACCCGCAGATTGGCGCGCGCCGCCTCCTGCCCGATGAATTCATCAAGGGATTGCGGACGCAGTGCCTTGTCGGAGCCGTCGGCTTCCTGCGGCTCGGGCGCGATGATGCGTGTTTCTTCGGTCATCTGTTCAGGCCGTATTCGATGGTATGCAACCTGTCCATCCAGCATCGCTCCCGATCTACGACCTCTTCTGTGGCAGCATCCGGGGCAAGCAGCTCCAGGATGCTGAAGCGAAAGTTCTTCGTCTCGCGCTTTGACAATTCTCTGGTCACGCCAAGATCGCCTGCGATATGCGCGCGCCAACGCCCAAGAAGGTTCTCTTCTCCGTAAGCCGCACCCACGTAGCGCGCCCTCTCTGTAAACGCTGCCAACGAGAATCGCGTTCATATTCGGCCCGTGACATCTGCTTTTCTTCGCCAATCGGAAACGCACCGACGAAAACAGTTCTACCGTCCTCTG
>CAKZUT010000096.1 GCA_937922185.1 uncultured Neomegalonema sp. | reverse complement strand
CAGGCGTTTCATGTCGCGCACATCTTCCAGCGCCGCGAAATCGAGATAGCGCCGCCAGACGAACGGCTTCATACCCTCCAGAAACGCTGCCCCGGCCTCATGGTCCCCCGCAACGACCCGCGCCTTGATGAAGGCCCCGCGCTCCCAGTTCTTGCCGAAGCTCTCATAGTACCGTTCGGCGGCATCGACCGACATACAGGGCGGCGTGGAGCTGGGATCGGGGCGCAGGCGCAGATCGACACGATGCACATAGCCTTCGGACGTCTGCTCGGAGAGCAATCGCACCAGATCGCGGGTCAGGCGGTTGAACACCTGCTTGCGCGCGCCGTATTCCGCCGCGTCATGCCCCTCATGGTCGAAAAAGGGGATCAGATCGACATCGGATGAATAGTTCAGCTCCCCCGCACCCAGCTTGCCCAGCCCCAGCACGAAGAATCCCGTCGGTCCGTCCTCAAGCACACCCTTGCGTCTTGCGCCTGCGATCAGCCATTCGGTCGCGGCGCGGATGCTGGCATCGGCGAAATCGGAAAGGGCCTGCGTGATCTGTTCCAGTGTCCAGATGCCGCCGAGATCGGCCAGTGCGATCAACAGGGCGGCCCGATCTTTTCCCCGTCGCAGGGCCGCCATGATATCGGATTGTTTTTCGAGAGCCGTTGTTGCGGCGATATCCGCAAGCACGGTCTGGAATGTCCTGATCGGTTCAGCCGATAGCGCCTCGCGGGCAAATTCGGGATCGCGGGCGATAAGCCGGGCGAGATAAGGGCTGCACCCCGCCGCTCCGGCCACTCGTTCCGCATGGCTGTCCTCCGGGGACAGTCCGAGGCAGTCGAGCGCCTGCGCCGCGCGCGCCGTATCGTGGGGCAGGGGAGGGGTTATCTGCGGATAGGCCATTGCCCGACCGTTCTTCATTCGGGCCGGAAGGGCAAGGGCGTAAAATCCGGGTCAGTAATACGACATGACGGCATGACGGGCTTCGGCAAAGAACAACCACCGTTCGACCAGCATTCCGGCCAGATGGGCCAGCACGGCCAGCCCCAGCCAGAGGGCATCGAAGGGCGCGGGAATTGCCAGCAGGATCAGCAAAATCGGCAGCACGGCCCCCAGCATCACGGCGATCAGGCGCAGTTTTCGGGCGTGTTTGCGGCCAATATGGAATCCCATTTCCCCGAGCAGATAATTCGATCCGGTATGGGGCCGCTCCAGCAGACGGACCTTGCCGAGACTGCCCAGACCCGTTGCGCTTTCGGGCGTGGATGTCGGGGATTTGTCGCCGCCCATCCACCAGAACACTTTGACCACCCATGCCACCAGCAGGGCGATCATGGCCACGCTCGACAATTCCCACACCGGCTCCGTCTTGTCTGTGAAGGCGGCATGGAGAAAGAGAAACAGGATCATGCCCCCCGCGACGCTGAACAGCAGATAGCAGACGGGCGTAAGCCACCGGTGCCAGAGGTCCACCGCCTTGATCTGCGCGTAGATCATGCCCGTCGCCCAGACCGTGACAAGCGACAGAATCGCGGTGATGATACCGAGGATTGCCGAACCGATATCCATGAAGGTCCAGAGCGCCGCGAAGATTGCTCCGACGATGAGGGTGATGATCGCAAAGACACCTTCGCGCGACAGCCACGAGCTGCGCCATTGGGTCATCGCCCGCCATGCCCGCTCCGGGTGACCGAGATGGAAGGTCGAGGACAGCAGCCCTCCGATGGTCAGCGCGAAGGCGATACCGAAGGTCGTCAGCATGAACGGCATCGGCTGCGCCCCCACGCTGAGCGCGCCCAGTCCCATGAAGGCCAGCAAGCCAAGCCCCGCACCGGAGGCGACCGTGAAGAAGATGACGGAATACGCGGGATGCATCAGCCGAGCCTTTCTAATGCGCCATCGAGCCAGCCGAGAAAGCCGCTCGCTTTCGGTTCGGCGAGGGAGGCCAGGTTGACCGGCTCATCCAGCGATTGCTGTTTCGGGCGGGGCGGCAGGTACTTGTTCACGGGCTTCGTGCCCTGTTCGGGCATCAGGTCGAAACCGCCGCGTTCGGCGACCAGCTTCGAGACATCGCTCCCGGCATCGCCCAGATCGCCGAAATGCCGCGCTCCGGCGGGGCAGGTGCGAACGCAGGAGGGAACGCGATCCTCTTCGGGGATATTCTCGTTATAGATACGGTCCACGCAGAGGGTGCATTTCTTCATCACCTTCTCGACCGCATCCATCTCCCGCGCGCCATAGGGGCAGGCCCAGGCGCACAGGCCACAGCCGATGCAGTGATCCTCATGCACCAGCACGATCCCGTCCTCGGAGCGTTTGAAACTCGCGCCCGTGGGGCAGACGGTCACGCAGGGCGCGTCTTCGCAATGCAGGCAGGATTTCGGAAAATGCGTGACCATCGCGGGCTTGTCGGCGGGTTTGACCTCGAAGGTATGCACCCGGTTCAGGAACGTACCGGAGGGGTCGTCGCCATAGGCATCCGTATCGGCCAGCGGCGCACCGTATCCGCCGGTGTTCCATTCCTTGCAGGAGATCACGCAGGCATGGCACCCGACGCAGGTATCCAGGTCGATAACGAGACCGAGCTTGCGGTCGGTACTCTCTGGCAGTTGGGTCATGCGGCGGCTCCCTGCATGGTGCTCGCGAAGGCGGTATCGGCGAAACCCGCGAGATCGGTATCGAAGGCGTCGGGACGCTCCCAGAAAGGAGCGTGGCCCGCGCCGGGATAGGTGAAGGTCGCGGCCTCGGGCAGCGCGGCGACTGTCGCGTCGAACATGGGGCGTGAACAGACCTTCTCGGCTTCGCCCCAAAAGACTGCGACGGGTTTGGTCATCGCCTGCAAGGCCGCATCGCATCCGCTGTCGCGCAGGCGCGATGCCTTGCGGATAGCGGGGGGGACCAGCATGTTGAACCCGGTCATGATCGCCAGATCCTGCTTGGAAAGCGGTGCCGCGAAACAGGCGCGCAGGAAGGCGATGGTGGAGGTAAGCTGCACTCCCTGATCGCTGGAATACATGCCTTCCGCCTTTATGGCGGGCGACCGTTCGGCCAGCACTTCAGGGTTGCCGGGAGCCATGACCGACGTGCCGATGATCGCCACGCCCGCGATATCGGCCTCGCCATGCACGGAGACATATTCCATCGCGACCCGCCCGCCCATCGACCAGCCCACGAGCAGGGGATTGTCCAGTGACAGGGCGTCGATCACGGCCTGAATATCATCGGCCCATGGCTCGGCGGAATCGTAGTGATGTGCGCCCTCGGGTTTGCCCGATGCCCCATGCCCGCGCAGGTCCGGGGCGATCAGGCGAAACCGTTCGGCCAAGGCGCCCGTGAACTGCTTCGACCAGGACAGATGATGCTGCGACCACCCATGGATGAGCAGCAGCGGCGGCCCGTCAGGATTGCCCGCTTCGCGCACATGCAGCTTCACGCCGCCATGGCCGGAGATCGTATGGGTGATTGGTTTCATTCAAGCACACCCTTGCGGGAGAATGGCACTCCAGTGTTCTCGCAAAGAGACGCCAATGCCTTGCAAACATACTTGATGCTGGACGGAGCGAGGCTGAAATCCATCGTGAAGGTCCGCGTTACCCAGGGCGGCGGATCGCATCTGAAAGCAACCGTGACCTCGGTATCTTCGGCGAGGATCGTATCGACTGCGTCCTGATATCCCCAGTTCTGATCGCCAAATTGCACATGCATCATTTTCGTCGGATGGGTTGGCGGCAATTCGCCAAAATTGAACCCTTC
>CAKZUT010000095.1 GCA_937922185.1 uncultured Neomegalonema sp. | reverse complement strand
AGCGAGGCTCCACATGGTCAGCGGCTCAGAAGAACGGTTTCGAGACGGCTGGCATGATCGGCCAGTTCGGTCTCGGGCGCGGGGCGATAGAGGGCGGCGCGGATATCGTCGGGGACGGTAATGCCGGTGTCGCGGGCCAGCGCGGCAAGGGTGGCGAGGCGCTCGGGCAGGGGCAGGCCCGCTGCATCGGCCACGCGCGCGCCCATGGGCACCCGCACCGGCGCGCGGGGTTCGGTTGCAAGGCGCAGCAGGGCGGCAACGGCCAGCGCCAGCACCAGACCGAGGCCCAGCGCGAGAAGGGCTTCGCTCCACAGCGCGCTCTCGGATACCGGCGGCCAGCGTATATCGGCGAGGGCCTTGAGAACGATATCGTCTTCAGACATCGGCATAGCCCAGCGCATCGGCCATGGCTTCGGGGGGGAGGGAAGCATCGAGATCGGCGGCGTCGATCCGCCAGTCGCGCAGGATCTCGCGGATGCTGTCTTCATCCCCGCCCTCACCCATCCGCGCCACGCCGCCGCCCCCGTCGGCCAGACGGAAAGGGTAGGCACCCCCCGGTGCGGCAGTCTCGAAGGCATCGCGGATATGCAGCACGGTCAGCGGACAGCGATGGTGCAGCGCACCGAGGGCGTCCCGGTCGAGATCGGCGGGCGCGTCCATGGCGGAGGCGAGAAAGATGCTGGAACCGGAGGGCATCATGCGCCGGGCGAGGGTCAGGGCGTCGCTGAGGGGCGGTTCGGGCGCATCGAGCCGGTCCAGCGCCGCCCGGTGCGCGCGGACCAGACCGCCGATGACGGCAACCATGCCCCGGTCCCGCCCGCGCGGGGGGATGATGACCGGCTCATCCGCACCGAAGGCAAGCAGGGCAACGCGCCCCCCCGCCGCCACGACGCGCCAGCCGAGCAGGGTCAGGGCTTCGGCGGCAGCGACCGAGCGCAGGGCGCGGCGGGTGCCCCAGAGCATCGAAGACCGGAAATCAGCCATCAGCAGCGCCGTGCGGTCCCGCTCGTCATGAACGGTGCGGACATGCAGCTTGCCGCTGCGGGCAGTGGCATTGCGGTCGATCAGGCGGATATCGTCCCCCTCCACGAAATGACGGATATCGGCGGCTTCCAGCCCCCGGCCCCGTCGCCGATTGACCATGCCCCCCGGCAGCGCGTTATCGGACAGATGCGGGGGCGGCATCCGGCGCAGGAAATGGCGCAGGGACAGAAGATGCTCCGCCGTCAGGTCGATACCGGGCAGGGCAAGGGCCGCGCTCACAGCGGCTCGATCCTGTCGAGCAGGGCCGCGACGATGCTCCGCGCCGTCTCGCCCTCGGCGGAGGCCCGCCATGTGACGACCATCCGATGCGCCAGCGCATCCGCCGCCAGCGCCGAAACATCCTCGGGCACGGCATAGTCGCGCCCGTCCAGCCAGGCCCGCGCCCGCGCCCCGGCGGCCAGCGCGAGGGTGCCACGCGGCGAGACGGGATGCTCGACCGAGGCGGCAATCCCCTCGCTGCCGCGCGTGGCGGTGACGAGGCGGACGATATAGTCCTTCAGGGCGGGCGAGAGATGGACCTGTCGCGCCGCCTGCCGCGCGGCCATGACATCGGCGGCGGCGAGAGGGGCCGCAGGGACCGGGCCGGCGCCCGAAGCCTCGGTCTCGACCAGATCGAGGATGCGCCGCTCGTCTCCCGCATCGGGTGCTTCGATCACCACATGCAGCAAAAAGCGGTCAAGCTGCGCTTCCGGCAACGGGAAGGTGCCCTCGTGTTCGATGGGGTTCTGGGTGGCGACGACCATGAACGGCTCGGGCAACGGATAGGTGGTGCCCCCCGCCGTGACCTGCCCCTCGCCCATGGCTTCGAGCAGGGCCGACTGTACCTTGGGCGGGGCGCGGTTGATCTCGTCCACCAGCACGAGCGAGGCGAAGACCGGGCCACGCATGAACTCGAAATCGCCGGTATCCTGACGGAAGACCGGGGTGCCGGTCAGGTCGGCGGGCATGAGGTCGGGCGTACACTGGATGCGCGAGAAGGGGGTGGAGAGACCATTGGCCAGCAGCTTGACCGCACGGGTCTTGGCCAGCCCCGGCGCGCCCTCCAGCAGCACATGCCCCCCGCAGAGCAGCGCCACGAGAAGGCGCTCGACGACGGCTTCCCGCGCGACCAGCCCCGCCGCCAGATGATCGTGCAGGGCGCGAAGCCTCTGCTGCGCCGCCCCCGCCTCTACCGGAATTGCATCCACGATGATCTCCCCCGTTCCCCTGCCCCGATCATGCACGGGGGCGCGGGGGGTGCAACGGCATCGTGAAACCATGCCGGATCGTGGGACACGCCTCCGCATCTCGATTACCGGATCGCGATCCGATAGGGATGCCGGACACACAGTCCAAAGGAATGCGCTATGCCTGCCCGCAAACCCCTGCCCGTCGATTATATCGAATTCACCTCGCCCGAACTGGAGAAGACAGAGGCGTTCTTTGCGGAGGCGTTCGGGTGGTCGTTCGTGGAATACGGGCCGGATTATCGCGATATCAGGGATGCGGGCACCGGGGGCGGGATCGAGCGGGGGGAGACGCGCGCGCCGCTCGTCGTGCTGCGGACGGATGATCTGGACGGCGCGCTGGAGGCGGTGCGCGCGGCGGGTGCCGAGATCACGAAGGACATCTTCGAGTTTCCCGGCGGGCGGCGGTTTCAGTTCCGCGAACCGGGCGGGACGGAAATGGCGGTGTGGACTCCGACAAGCGAGGACTGATTTTCCGATTGTCCGGGGGCGCGTTCCGGCGCAAGGGTTGGAGGATTAAAAATCCAAGCTGGAAACCCTGCCATGAACCGCGACGTCTTCATTACCGCCGCCATTACCGGATCGGGCGACACCACCGGAAAATCGCCCCTCGTGCCGATTACGCCCGAACAGATTGCCGACAGCGCGATAGAGGCGGCAAAAGCCGGTGCGGCCATCGTGCATTGTCATGTGCGTGATCCCGCGACCGGCGCGCCCTCGCGCGATGTGGGGCTGTTCCGGGAGGTGACGGATCGTATCCGGGCCTCCGATACGGACGTCGTGCTGAACCTGACCGCCGGGATGGGGGGCGATCTGACGCTGGGGTC
>CAKZUT010000094.1 GCA_937922185.1 uncultured Neomegalonema sp. | reverse complement strand
ATGTTCAATGACGATCCGAAAGTTCGTGAGGCAGGGGTCGAAAAGGTTGAAGCATTCTTTATCAAGAGGTTACGCGGAACGTTCGCTTTTGTGATGCCACGATGCTTTCGTCTGGTCACACCAAATGGAACACATCTCTTCTCACTTTGTTTTGCGGTCTCCAATCCCTCACCCAAAGCGATAGGTGCCGCAACTCGTATCGCAAATCATCTGATCGATGGGGAAAGTTGACGGCATGGCTGATTCATCCATTGAATGGACCGACGCCACATGGAATCCGACGGTCGGTTGTTCCATCGCTTCCCCCGGTTGCACCAATTGCTACGCCATGCGGATGGCAGCTCGGCTGGAAGCCATGGGAATGGCGAAATACGCAGGAACAACGCGCAAATCCGGTGGTCGTGCGAAGTGGACGGGCGTTGTACAGGTGGATCACGCAGCGCTTTCGACACCCTACAAATGGAAGTCTCCGAAGCGAGTCTTTGTGAATTCCATGTCTGACCTCTTTCACGAGAACCTTTCCGTGGAAGACATCCGATTGGTCTGGGATGTGATGGAGGCCACGCCTGAACATGAATATCAGGTTCTGACAAAACGCCCCGAACGTATGGCCGAATTATCGCATGGCCTGCCACAGTTGCCAAATGTCTGGCTTGGTACCAGCATTGAATCTATCGATCATGCAGACCGATTGGACCATCTGCGCCAGACACGAGCGGCAATTCGCTTCGTCTCCTTTGAGCCTCTTATTGCGTCGGTTGGTTCGGTAGATATGTCCGATATCGACTGGGCAATCGTCGGTGGCGAAAGCGGACCACAAGCAAGGCCGATGGAAAAAGACTGGGTAGACGAGATACTCACTGCATGTCGCAACGCGGGCGCGGCATTCTTTTTCAAGCAATGGGGCGGTGTTCAGAAAAAGAAGACAGGGCGAACACTCAATGGGCAAACCTATGACGAGTTTCCCGTTCCGGTCCTCGCATGAGGATTATCCCTTGCGCTCTGTCACGTAGCCTGCAACCGGGCGGCGAAGCCCCCCCTCACCGCCCCTTCCACACCGGGTCGCGTTTTTCGGTGAAGGCTTTCGCGCCCTCCAGATTGTCCTCGGAGCCGTAGAGAATATCGACGCTGGGGAGTTGGCGCCCGGTGATGCGGTTCATGGCGTCCTGGAAGGTCGAATCCTCGGCATCGCGCACGATTTCCTTGATGGCGGCGTAGACGAGGGGGGGGCCGCTTTCCAGCAGGCGGGCCATATCCCATGCGGCCTCCATGAGCGCCGCGCCGGGGTGCAGGGTATTGACCATGCCCCAGCGGTGGGCTTCTTCGGCGTCGATCCAGCGGCCCGTGAACAGCATTTCCATCGCGATATGGTACGGGATGCGCTTTGGCAGTTTCACGCTGGCCGCATCGGCCACGGTGCCGGAGCGGATTTCGGGCAGGGCAAAGCTGGCATGGTCCGCCGCGAGAATGATGTCGGCGGAAAGTGCCAGTTCCAGCCCGCCACCACAGCAAATGCCGTTCACGGCGGCGATGACAGGCTTGTTCAGGCCGCGCAGCTCCTGCAAGCCGCCGAAGCCACCGACACCGTAATCCCCGTCCACCGCGTCGCCGTCAGCGGCGGCCTTGAGATCCCAGCCGGGACAGAAGAATTTCTCGCCCGCCCCCGTGACGATGGCCACACGCAGGTCGGGATCATCGCGAAACGCCGCAAAGGTCTCGCCCATGACGCGCGAGGTCTGCAAATCGATGGCATTGGCCTTGGGGCGGTCAAGGGTGACTTCGAGAATGCCGCCTTCCCGGCGAGTGCGGATGGGGCTGTCGGTCATGAGTTTCGTATCCTTATGAGGGCATCGACGGCCCATGCATTTTCCTCACAGACGATGAGAGGGTTCACGTCGAGTTCTTCAAGCGTATCGGCATGGGCCTCGGCGAAGCGGGCAATGGCCATGATCGCGGCGATGGCCGCCTTGATATCGGCAGGGGGCTTGCCGCGCCAGCCTGCCAGAAGGCGGGAAACCCTGAGACCCGCCAGTGCCTGCCCGATCTCCGGTTCGGTGACGGGTAAAAGGAGGGTCGCGGTGTCGGTGAGAAGCTCGGCCATGACGCCCCCGGCCCCGATGGTCAGCATAGGGCCGTAGGCGGGGTCACGGGAAATGCCGACGATCAGTTCGACGAGACCGCCACTGATCATCCGCTCAAGCAGGACGGAGTCGCAGCGGCCCAGAAGTTCCGTGACCATCGCCTCCGCACTTCCCGCATCCACGATGTCGAGAAAGACGGCATTCGCCTCGGTCTTGTGGGCAAAGCCCATGCCCTTGAGAACGAGGGGAAACCCGAGCCGGTTCGCGGCGTTGCGTGCCTTCCGGGCATCGGTGAGGACATAACCGCGAGGGACCGGGACACCCGCCTCCGCAAGGCGGGCCTTGGCCGTGGCCTCATCCAGCAGGACCGGTTCGCCGGGAGCGGCGCGCGCGGGCATGGTGGGGGCCGGTAGAGGGCGGGACCAGCTTTCGGCAATACGGGCGGAGGCATCGGCTGCGGCAAGGGCTTCACTGAGACCACAGAGGGGGGCGATGCCCGATGCCATGAAGGCATCGCAGCGGTCTTCGGGCAGGAGCTCGCCCAGAGAAGCGACGACAGCGGCAGGCTTACCGGTGCGTGTGGCGGCGGCTCCGATAGCGGCGACGGCGGGATTCCAGCTCTCATCCGAGCAACGGTCGGCGCGGGGGAAGTCGAGTACCAGCATCGAGAGATCGAAGCCGGGCTGCATAGCGGCGGTAAAGGTGTCGGTCATGGCCCGCTCGTCACCCCAGATGAAAGTATGGTAGTCCAAGGGGTTGGCGACCGTCACCAGAGGATTGAGCGTTACTGCGACGGCCTCGCGCTGCGCCGGAGTATAGGGCGGGAAATCAAGGCCGTGGCGAATGGCGGTATCGGCCATAAGGGACGCCTCCCCCCCCGAGCAGCTCATCGACAGAAGGCGTCGTCCAGCGAGGGGGGCGTGGACATGCAGCAGTTTGAGCGTCTCGACCAGTTCGGGCAGGCCCGATACCAGCGGAATGCCGATGCGGGCGAAGAAGGCATCACTGCCCGCCTGCGATCCGGCCAGCGAGGCCGTATGGGAAACGGTCGCGACCTGCGCCTGCTCCGAGGTGCCGACCTTCAGCGCGACCACGGGAATGCGCCGCTCCCGCGCGGCCAGGGCAAGCGCCTCGAAGGCAACGGGATCATCCACCCCTTCGATATGCAGTCCGATGGCGGTGACGCGCGTATCGTCCAGCAGAGCGCGGGCCATGGCGGCAAGGCCGATCTGAGCCTGATTTCCGGCGGTCATCATATAGGCGACGGGCAGGCCACGCCGCTGCATGGTGAGGTTGATCGCGATGTTGGAGGACTGGGTGAGGATGGCCACGCCGCGCTCAACCCGCCGTCCCCCGTGTTGATCGGGCCAGAGAGTTGCGCCGTCGAGATAGTTGAGAAGGCCGTAGCAATTGGGGCCGATGACAGGCATGTCCCCCGCCGCATCCAGCAGGGCGGCATTGCGGTCGGCTCCGTCCGCGCTCTCGCGGAAGCCCGAGGCGAAGCACACCGCGCCACCCGCCCCCATAGCGGCAAGGTCGCGGACGATATCGACGGTCGCGTCCCGGTTCACGCCGATCCATGCGGCATCGGGGGGCGCGGGCAGATCGGCGAGGGACGGCACGGCGCGGATGCCCGCAACCTCGGTCCGGCCCGGATGCACGGGATGGATAGCGCCCCCGAAACCGGCCTTGCCGAGCTGCTCGATGACATTGGCCCCCCAGCCCCCGCCGAAAACAGCGACGGAGCCGGGGCGAAGAAGGCGGGAGAGATCAGGGGTCATGGTGTACCTGCGGGCACGATATCAACCATCCGTCCTGTTCAGGGTGTAGACGTGGTCGTCGCCGGGGAAGCGGCGGGCCTTGACCTCCTCGGCATAGGTATCGGCGGCCCCCTCGATCATCTCCTGCATGTTGCCGTAGCGTTTGACGAAGGTGGGGACGCGGGGGAAGAGGCCGACCATGTCCTCGAAGACGAGGATCTGGCCGTCGCATTTGACCGATGCGCCGATGCCTATGGTGGGAATGGCGATGGCATCGGTGATCTTCTCGGCCAGCGGTTCGGTGACGCCCTCGACCACGACGGAGAACGCCCCCGCCTTCTCGACCTCCCGCGCGTCCTGAATGATGGTCTGCCAGTCGCGCTCATCGCGGCCCGCGACCTTGAAGCCGCCCATGGTATTCAGACTCTGGGGCATCAGGCCGATATGCGCCATGACAGGGATGCCGCGCCGGGTAAGATGCCGGATGGTGGCGGCCATTTCCGCTCCGCCCTCCAGCTTGACCGCCGCACATCCGGTTTCCTTGACCACCCTCGCGGCATTGCGGAAAGCGATTTCGGGGGATTCCTCGAAACTGCCGAAGGGCATGTCCACGACAACAAGGGATTTCTCTGCCCCGCGCATGACGCCCTGCCCGTGCATGATCATATGCTCCAGCGTGACACCGAGCGTGTTGGGCATCCCGTGGATGACCATGCCCAGACTGTCGCCGACCAGCAGCAGGTCGCAGCGCTTGTCGAGCAGATTCGCCACATGGGCCGTGTAGGCGGTGAGGCAGACCAGCGGTTCGCCGCCCTTGCGCGCCATGAATTTCGGCACCGTCATGCGGGGGCGGGGCCTGGGGGACTGGTCAGGATCGGTGACGGCGGATTTCTTCGACAGGGTGCTCTGCGACGACATGGCGCTCTCCTCGGACGGGGGGTCGGGAATCGGTCTAGCGCATCAGGGTTTGGGCGGCAAAGGAGAAGGCCGGTTCCGACCGAATATGATCCCGGCATCGACGCATAAAGATGATCGAACATCCTTGCACAGGGCC